>NZ_JALKFT010000058.1:0-16375 GCF_023242945.1 Frankia umida | reverse complement strand
GCCCGCTTCACCACCCGACTTCCCACACCTGACAGAATACACGATTCCCCGGTCATTCTGGCAGCCGAGTTGACGCGTAGGCCCCGCACTGAAGGACGGGGCCTACGCGCTACGTTTCCTGGTCATCGCACGCGACCATCTGCTGCGCCGGCAGCGGGAACGCGCCGGGCTCACCGCCACGGACGTGACCGTCGAGGACGACACGCTCGCCCTGCTGGCGGGCGAGTACACCCGGGAGGCCGGGGTGCGTGACCTGGAGCGGGCGATCGCCCGACTGCTGCGCAAGATCGTCGCGCGGACCGCGCTGGGCGAGGCGACCCTGCCGGTGACGGTGGGGGCGGCGAACCTGACCGGCTACCTGGGCCGGCCGAGGTTCACCCCGGAATCGGCGGAACGCACCGCGTTGCCGGGCATGGCGACGGGACTCGCCGTGACCGGCGCCGGCGGGGACGTGCTGTTCGTCGAGGCATCGCTGGCGGACGCGGAGACCGGCGGTTCGGGGCTCACGCTCACCGGTCAGCTCGGTGACGTGATGAAGGAGTCGGCCCAGATCGCCCTGTCCTACCTGCGTTCGCACGGGGCCGAACTGGAACTGCCGGTCGGGGACCTCGCCGAACGGGGGGTCCACGTGCACGTGCCCGCCGGTGCCGTGCCCAAGGACGGGCCGAGCGCCGGGGTGACCATGACGACGGCGCTGGCCTCGTTGCTGTCCGGGCGGCCGGTGCGCGCGGACGTGGCGATGACCGGGGAGGTGTCGCTGACCGGGCGGGTGCTGCCGATCGGCGGGGTGAAGCAGAAACTGCTCGCCGCGCACCGGGCCGGCCTCACCACCGTCCTGTTGCCCCGGCGTAACGGGCCGGATCTGGATGACGTGCCCGCCGCGGTGCGCGAGGCACTCACCGTCCATCTGGTCACCGACGTGCGGGAGGTGCTGGAGCTGGCCCTGGAACCCGGTTTCGACCCGGCGGCCCGTTCCCGGCAGGCGCTCGCGGCCTGAGATCCCTGTTGGGGGGCCACCGGACGGGTGGCCCCCCAACAGGCGCGCAAGGGACGGCTGGCCACAGCTGCGGGGCGACGCGCCGTGGACAAGGTAAACACCATGTGACGGGGGTGCACGAAGGCCCGATCGGAGCTACGGTCGGGGCGTGGATGGTGGCCGCTGTCTTCGGCAGGAGCGCATCGCGCAGCAACGCATCCTGGGGCTTAGTCGCCGAGGGGTGCGGCAGAGACCGCGCGACAATCGTGGGCCGGCGCATCTGCCGAGCCGACCGCCTGGCCGACGAAGGCGCCGCTCGCACTGACCGGTCATCCAGCCGGGCCGACCTGGTGCTCGTCGTGACCCAGTGGCCCGCTACAGTTATCGGATCCCATGCCGCCGTGGCGAAGGGGCCCGAACGAGGTGGACGTCCTCAAGCAAGGCTGGGTCGGTCTTGCCCTGTTCTGCACGGCCCTGGTGCTGATGCCTGCTCTGGTCTTCGGCTACGACAAGGACGCCTCGAGGGCCGACGAGGTCCGCGCCAGTCCCCGGCCCGCGGCCGCGACCACACTGCCGCTGCCGGTCGGCACCGGCATCTTCCCCGCGCCCAGACCGGTACTCGCCTTCGCCGGCATCCAGGCGGACCAGCCGATCGCCGGATTCCGGCGGATCGAGATCAACTCGCTGTCCTACACCGGGCCACTCAACTGGGTGCTGAACGGACCGATCGAGCCCTACCAGATCAGCCTCGCCCAACCGCCGTACATCTTCGCGCCCGGTCCGGACCAGGGCTGGCAGACCGACCAGGTACCCAACGGGCAGTACACCCTGACCGCGATCCCGGTCCGGGAACCGGACATGGCGATCTCCGTGTCCTTCACGGTCAGTAATCGCGTGAGTGTGTCCGGTTGATCGCTGGTCCGGGCGCGTGACGAGGCCGTCCGAAGACCTTAGTGTCAGCGGGATGGATCGTCTGGTGTGGATCGACTGCGAGATGACAGGCCTCGACGCGACGTCGGACCTGCTGCTGGAAGTTGCCTGTCTCGTTACGGACAGTGAACTTAATGTGCTCGACGAAGGCATCGATCTGGTGCTGGCCGCGCCGGACGAGGCGCTCGACGCGATGGTCCCGGTCGTCCGGGACATGCACAGGACGTCCGGCCTGACCACCGCCGTCCGCGCGTCCACGCTGACGCTGGCCGACGCGGAGAAGCTGGTGCTCGACTACGTCCGGGAGCGGGTGCCCGAGGTGCGCCGGGCCCCGCTGTGCGGAAACTCGATCGCCACCGACCGGACGTTCATCGCCCGGTACATGCCCGCGCTGGACGGCCACCTGCACTACCGGATGATCGACGTATCGTCGATCAAGGAACTCGCCCGCCGGTGGTACATCCGGACCTACTACGCCGCCCCGGCCAAGCGCGGCGGCCACCGCGCGCTCGCCGACATCCAGGAAAGCATCGAGGAACTGCGCTACTACCGCGAGGCCCTGTTCGTCCCCGCGCCGGGACCCGGCACCGAGCAGGCCCGCACCATCGCCGCGGACGTTCGCGCCCGCACCGAGGCGGCCCAGGCCGGCCTCGTCGCCCGTCGGGCCGACGCCGCCGACGCGACCGCCAGTTGAGATAACTGTTGCCGGCCCCCCGTCCACGTGGCCGCTGCGACCGGTATGATGCCTGTGCACGGTGAGGCGCCCACGGCGCCACGCCGTACATGGTGGGTGTAGCTCAGCTGGTAGAGCACCGGGTTGTGGTCCCGGTGGTCGCGGGTTCAAGTCCCGTCACCCACCCCAGATTCCTTCTCGCCTGCGCGAGCTTCCTGGCCGCCCGCGATGTCTGATCGTGGCCGGTCCCTCTTTCCTGGCTCAATGGTGATCATGCCTGCCCCCTGCCCGCCTGCATGTCTGCCTGTGGGCGGGAAGAATCGGTGCGGGTTGGCGGTTGTGCGGGGCAGGTAGTTGCTGATGCAACTATCCGGCCGCTGTCGCAGCCGCACGTGTGAGAGCTACTGGAGGACGTCATGCCCGCCGTGACCGCCGATACCGTCCACCTGCCGCGGTTGGCCGAGCCTGGTCTCGGCGATGTTGACCGTCCGGTGCGCAGGATCACGACCGCGCCGGGCGGGTACGAGGGGGAGGGCTTCCCGGTGCGCCGGGCCTTCGCCGGGGTGCGGCTCGCCGACCTCGACCCGTTCATCCACATGGACGAGATGGGTGCCGTCGACTACGGGCCCGGTGAGCCCAAGGGCACGCCGTGGCATCCGCACCGGGGCTTCGAGACCGTCACCTACATGATCGACGGGACGTTCCAGCACCAGGACTCGCATGGTGGCGGCGGGCTGATCGCCGATGGTGCGACGCAGTGGATGACCGCGGGAGCGGGCATTCTGCACATCGAGACGCCGCCGGCGGAGCTGGTGGAAAGCGGTGGGCTGTTCCACGGGGTGCAGCTGTGGGTGAACCTGCCGGCCAAGGACAAGTTCGCCGCGCCGCGCTACCAGAGCATCGAGGGCCCGCAGGTGGCGCTGGCCGCGTCGCCGGATGGTGGAGCCCTCGTGCGGGTGATCGCGGGAGACGTCGGCACGCGGCAGGGGCCTGGCTCGACGCACACGCCGATCTCGGTGGTGCACGTGACGGTGAGTCCCGGTGCGACGGTGCACGTCCCGTGGAACCCGGAGTTCAACGCGCTCGCCTATGTGCTGGGCGGGCGCGGCGCGGTCGGGCCGCAGCGCACGGCGATCGAGGCCGGTCAGCTGGCCGTGTTCGGTGCCGGTGACCTGGTGACGGTCGGCGCGGCCGAGCGGCAGGACTCGGTCAGTCCGCGGCTGGAGGTGCTGTTGCTCGGTGGACGTCCGATCCGCGAACATGTCGAGATGCACGGGCCGTTCGTCATGAACACCCGCGCGGAACTGGTCCAGGCCGTCGAGGACTACCAGGCCGGACGCCTCGGCGTCATCCCCGCCGGCGCCCTCATGCCACACCGCGTCTGACGCCACACCGCGTCCAGAGACCCGCACCGGGCTCTGCGGCCACACCGCATTCGGGGTGCCGGCCCCGCGCGTACGGACTTGTACCCGGATGTACGAGGCGGGTGTCGCGTGGGAAAGGCGTCGGTATGCTCGCGGTATCCGGAAAGCCTTCGGTTCCTTGCGGGTGATTGTGCGGTGCCGCCATCATCGATGGTGTCGGATTCGCTGAACCTGCGCGAGCGACGGGGACGGCGATGCTGCGCAAACCTGAATCGGTGGGTGTGGATGCCGACCGTGGGTCCGGTTTTCGGCTGGTGGAATGGCCGGCCGAAAGTTTCCTCGGGCAGATTCCCACGGTCGGCCGCGAGGAGATTCTCCGGCTTGGTACGCCGCGCGTTTTCGCCGATGAAGAGGCGTTGATGTGGGAGGGTGACCAGTCCAGCTTCGTCGTCGTTCTGCTGGAGGGCTGGGTGAAGGTCACCGCGGCGACGGAGAACGGGCATTTCGCGTTGCTCGCGATTCGCCGGGGTGGCGATCTGGTGGGGGAGCTCGCGGCGATCGACGCGCTTCCCCGCATGGCGACCGTCGTGGCGGCCGGCCCGGTGCGTGCGACGGTGCTCTCGGCGGAGGCCTTCCTCGGCTGCCTGCGTCGCCACCCGCTGGTGCACCAGGTGGTGAGCGGCACCCTGGGGGCGAAGTTCCGCGCGGCGACCAGACGCCGGGTGGAGTTCGCCGGCTACCCGGTCGCGCTGCGGGTGATGCGGGTCATCCTGGAACTCGGGCAGATGTACGGCCGCCCGGTGGCGGACCAGCACGGTGCGGTCGCCATCCCGTTGACCCAGCCGGAGATCGCCGCGCTCGTGGGAGCCGCCGAGCCGACGGTGCACAAGGTGCTGCGCGATCTGCGGCGGCGCGGCCTGCTGTCCACCGGCTATCGGTCGGTCATCATCCGGGATCCGCGGTTGCTGTGGGCGGAACTCGCCTGCCTGGATTCGGGCTCCCGGGCGGTGCAGGAGAACTACCGCGCTGCCGGCGCATGATTCTGGACCACCCGCACATCGCTTTGACAGCGCGGCATCTGGCGTCCGCCGGGACGTCCGGGCGGGCCTGCTGTTCCGGTGGCTGTTGGTAGGGTGCCGTCACGGGCGGGGAGGAAACCGGACGGGTGCGGGCGAAGGCGGGGGCACGTGGGGCTGCGGCGGGTGACGGCGGTGCGGTACGCGGCGGCGCTGCGTGAGGGCGGGAGCCTGCCCGGTCTGATGGAGGGTGACGACCTCGGCACCTGGGTGGTGAAGTTCCGCGGCGCGGGGCAGGGGCAGGGGGCGCTCGTCGCCGAGGTGGTGGTCGGGGAGCTGGCTCGTGCGCTGGGGCTGCCCGTACCCGAGATCGTCGTCGTCGACGTCGACCCGCGCCTTGGCCGTACCGAACCCGACCAGGAGGTGCAGGATCTGCTGCGGGCCAGCGCCGGCGCCAACCTGGGGCTCGACTACCTGCCCGGGTCCATCACCTACGATCCGCTCGCCTTCACCGTCGCCCCGGAGCTCGCGGCGCGGGTGCTGTGGCTGGACGCGCTGACGCTCAACGTCGACCGGTCGTGGCGCAATCCGAACCTGCTGGTGTGGGGCGGCGGCCTGTGGTTGATCGATCATGGCGCCGCGCTGTACCCGCATCATGACTGGGCGAGCGCGGACGGGTCTGTCGCCCGGACCCTGCCCGGCGTGGCTGACCATGTGCTGCTACCGGCGGCGGCGGCCCGACCTGACGCGTTCGCGCGGGCCGACGTGGAACTCGCCGGCCAGGTGGAGGCGGCACTGCTCACCGCCGTGCTTGACCGAGTACCCGCGGACTGGCTGGCGGTGCCGCCCGAGCGTTACGTCCGGTGGCTGCTGGCCCGGGTCGAGGCGCGGGCGACCTGGCGGGACGCGGTGATCACGGCCCTCGGCTCCGCCGACGAGGTGCGGCAGACCGGTCAGGCCGGTCAGACGCGACAGGCAGGACAGGCAGGACAGGCGGGACGGACAGGGCGGGCGGGACAGACGGGGCGGCCGGAGTGGCTGCGGGCCGGTGACTGGTTGCGCACGGGTGGGACACGGCCTCGGGGGCGCGGCGATGCCTGAGCTGTTCGAGTACGCGGTGATCCGGCTGGTGCCGCGGGTGGAACGCGGTGAGTTCCTCAACGTCGGGGTGGTGCTGTACTGCCAGCCGCCGCGGTTTCTGGACCTGCGCTGCCAGCTGGAGGCATCCCGGGTCGCGGTGCTGGACCCGCATCTGGACGTCGACGTGGTCCTGGCCCATCTGGGCGCGTTCGCCGCGGTCTGCGCGGGCGGGGCGGGCGCGGGGCCGGCGGGGCGGCCGGGGCCGGGGGAGCGGTTTCGCTGGTTGACGGCGCCGCGCAGCACGATCATCCAGACCTCGCCGGTGCACACCGGTCTCACCGACGATCCGTCGGCCGAACTGGACCGGCTGGCCGACCTGCTGCTCGGCGAACCAGGACCCCGCCCGGCGGGGACTCGGGAGATCACGCCCCCGCCGGGCGGGTGAGGCGGACGGTTACCGGTTACCAGAGCTGCGAGTAGCGGACCGCGGCCTGGGGGTTCTGGAACACGCAGTGCGTGGGATCCCCCGGTCGGAACAGGTTCGAACCGACGTTCGGCGGCTCGCAGGTGTTGAAGTAGTTCTCGTAGTAGAAGCCCTTGTCGGCTCGTTCCCGCATCCAGTCCCACATGAACTGGATGTAGTTCGGGTTGTCGCCGGCACCGTTGTCGTCGTTGCCGCTGACGACCCCCCACTCGCCGACGCCGAACAGCTTTCCGTGCTGGCGGGCGAAGTTGTACAGCCAGGTGATGCCACCGGTCTGGTTGGCCTGCTGGTCGAACTCCGCCTGGGTGCGCGAGGGCGGGTAGTGGTCGTAGGCGTCGATGCCGATGATGTCCACGTACGCGTCACCCGGGTAGAGGTCCAGCGGGTTGTGGCTCGCCGGGTTCTGGGAGTAGTGCGCGTTGATGGACCAGTCGAGCAGCGGGTCGGGGCTCGCGGTCGACCGGATGGCGTCGGCGACGTGCCGCCAGCAGTTCACATAGGCGGTCGGATCGCTGCCCGACCACTTGTACCAGTTTCCGTTGGCCTCCCAGGCGATGCGGATGATGGAGTTCTGCCGGCCGGTCTCGTTCAGGGTCTGGCCGAACCGACGCCAGTGCGCGTCGTAGGCACCTGTGGCGCAGGTCTGCAGGGAGGTGTCCGGGGTCTCCGGGAACGGCGGGACGGAGATCACCAGCCGGCCCGGCCAGCCGGCGAAGTTCTGCTCCGTCCAGGACGGTTCGACCATGTTCTGCCAGCTGTCCCGGCTGACGAACACCTGCGACAGGTCGCAGGGGCTGCCCCGGTTGGCGCAGAACGCGTCCACGTCCACTGGCTGTTGGATCGGGTCGCCGTTGACGCCGGACAGCCACGGCAGGCCCGATCGGTGCGGCTGGGACGGGCTGTCCAGGATCTCGCGGTAGCTGTCCGCCCGGTCGAAGCCGCTCCAGGTTCCGGTGGAGGGGCTGATGGAGCGGCCGACGTTCACGACGAAGGCCGTGTGCGGGCCTTCGGTCAGTACGGAGGAGCGGTAGAACAGGGCCTTGGTCTGGGTGGCCCCGTAGGTGTTCACCGCACGCGGGTTCTTCCCGTCGATGCTGATGGTGATGACCCCGCCCTGGGGTGTGCGGATGCCGTAGATGTCGATCTGGGAACCGTTGAACCGGATCGCGGCCGTCGCTCCGGCGGCCGTCGAGAAGCGGTAGCTGTTGTTCCTGGTGGCCGGTGCGCACCCGGTGCAGGTCGTCCACAGGTTGACGTAGTTGACCTGGCTGGCGTTGTCCTCGATCGTGCCGTTCTGCACGAACATGGCGAGCGCCGGGTTCAGTGAACCTCCCAGAAGAAAGAACGGTGTCATGCAGATGATGGCGGGCAGAATCCAGGCCCGCATGCCACGCCGGCGACGGCGGTGGCTGTGGCTGTGGCTGTGGCCCGGTGGACCCGAGGATCCCCCGGCTCGGGACCGGAAACGGTCCCATCCTCTGGATTCCCGCCGGTGACGTCCCATGGGCGGCGTTGCGTGCGATGTCTCAGTCATTCCCCCGCCTGCTGCAGTCGGTCATCGGTGTAGGAGCGCCGGTGACAGCCAGCCGTTGACGGGGGGATAGTAGGCAGAGAGGAAGATCAATTTTACTCTCTGTATCGAGTGGCGTGGATCGGCGGTGCGGGCAGTCCCGTCTGTCTGGGAATGCCCGCACGATCGACTACGCTGTGTACATGCCCGGCCTGTGTGTCGACCGGGTCGGGTGAGCGAGGGTCAGCGGGTGGCGCGGCGCCGGCCCCGCAGGACGGTCACGAGCTGGTCCGTGGCCAGCAGCAGCACGGCCAGCCAGGAGATCACCGCGACCCGCCCGAAGGACGACACCCAGTCGCCGTTCGTCGGCAGGGCATGGCGATCCTGCACCTCGAGCACGTACAGCGCGCTCACCGTCAGGCACACCGCCGGCCCGATCCGGGTCAGCCAGCGCCCACGCGGGACGAGTAGCGCCACCACGGTCGCCAACGCCACCACCACCCCCGCCGGCACCGACACGAGCACGGTGGACAGCGCCCCGGCACCGACCGCCGCGGCCACGACGATGCGCGGCTCGACCCGGTCGGACGTCTCGGCGCGCCACGGGTCCAGGGTGGGCAGGTCGGGACGATCCGGGCCGCCGTCGACACCGCGCGACCGGCGCCGCCGAACCCGACGCGTGGTGATCACCAGTAGGGCGAGGAAGAACACGACCGTCACCGCGGACAGCACCAGGCTGTACCGGACGATCCGCTGCGGCGCCCAGGTGATGCTCACGCTGAGCGAGCTCGTGGTCGGGGTGATCCGCCAGCCGTTGGCGTAGCCGTCGATCAGCCGCGGGGCGCCGGCGTCCACACCGTTCACCGTCGCGTGCCAGCCCGGTGACAGGCTCTGCCCGAGGACCAGCCAGAACGGGGTCGCCGGCTTCGCACCGGTGATGGTCGCCTGGTAGGAGGTCGCCGACGTCGAGCGCACGTTCACCTGCGGTTCGGTGGCCGTGTGGGCAGTCGCCGTGCTCTGCCCGGCGGGTGCCGTCCCGGTGTCACCGGCACCCAGCCACGGTCCGCCGCCGGCGTCGGAGGCGAACAGCAGCCGATCAAGGTCGAAGCCGAGCCCGGCACCGTCCCCGGTGCGCACCACATGCTTGCCGGGGCCCAGGGTCAACGCGCCACCGCAGGTCGACACGCGTAGCCCGAGCCGACTCACCGCGTCCGTCGTGGAACCGTCGACCCGCACACCGACCGGCTGGCCGTCGACGCTGAGCAGGTCGTACCGGCAGGTCCCGGGCAGCTGCGGGGGCAGCGCCGGGTCTGCCGCCAGACCGGGCAGGCCGATCTCGGCGATGCCGACGGGCATCGCCAGCGACGAGCGGCTGATCGGGTCGAGGCTGGTCACCGTGCGGGTGTCCTCGACGACGAACCGCCAGCTGCTGCCGGTGGTGGCGGGGAAGTTCAGGGTGACCTGCCGGGTGCCGCCCCGCTGGTCGGTGTCACCGACCGGCGCCACGGCGACCGATCCGACGGTACGACCGTCGACGATCAGGCCGATCCGGGTGGGCACCGAGTGCCGGCCGTCCGCGACCAGCGCCATCGTCGCCGACGACGCGGTGACCGGGGTCGGGGCCGCGACCTGGATCCACGCGCCGTCCTGCGCGCCGATACCGGGGCTCCACACGGTGCTCTGATCGCCGTCGAAGGCGCTGGACGCCCGGTCGGCGATCGCGCCCGGTAGCCGTCCGGACGAGGTGACCACCGGCAGGGTCGGCGCCCGACCCAGGGTCTGGTCGAGGGCGGCGTCCGAGGCGTAGGCGGACACGCGCGCGGTGCCGGTGAGAGCGAAGGTCCGCGCGGTCGGCAGGTCGAACGAGCGGACGATCACCGACTCGGTGTCGGACTTGAACGGTTCCGCCGGGTTGGCCCGGTCCCGCGACATCTGCAGGGCGAGCCGGTGGCTCAGCGACGAGGCACCGGCCGCGGTGAGGGTGTCACTGGGCATCCGCAGCACCTCGTCGGCGGTCAGCGCCTTCCCGTCGGCGCCGGGAATGTCGACCTCGGCGAAGCCGACGGCGGACACCCCGTCGTAGGTGCGCTGGCGGCCGGTGTTCGTCCCGTCCACCCGGATGCGCAGGGTTCGAAACGAACGACTGGAGAAGCTGACCGTCTGGCCGGCCTCGGTGCGCGAGGACGGGTCGAGGTCGACGGTGACCGGACTGCCGCCGTCGAACGTCAACGTCACCCGGGTGATCCACCGGTTACGCGGCCCGGTCAGCGGCTGGACGAGGCGGATGTGGTCGGCGGTGGTCGGGGTGGCCAGCGTCGCCTGCCACTGCTCACCGGTCGGGTCGGTGAAGGCGCCGACCCGCCAGGCGGTGCTCGGATCGCCGTCGATGCCGCGGGTCGGCCGGTCCCAGGGCGCGTAGGAGAACGTGTTGCCGTAGTTGGACGCGGTGACCGCGGCGATCCGCGCCGGCGCGCCGGGCGCGGTCAGCGCCATCGTCGTCTCGTTCGCCGTCGTCTCGCCGGGGAACAGCTCCAGCCGGTTGTCGTTGGGGTCCCGGGTCAGCGGGGCGACACCGGGCTGTTCCACATAGCCGAAGTTCTCCCGCACACCCGTCCACCGTTCGGCCCGCAGCCGGTTGGTGTCGGAGACCAGCAGGTCCGCGCCGTCGGCGAGGGCCTGCGTCAGTTCCTGCGGATGGGCGGCGAGTTCGGGGGCGTAGAGGATCGCCCGGTGGTCGGCGACCGGGTCGGCGAGCAGCCCCGAGGCCGCCGCGTCCACCAGCGCCTCCGCGTTGCCGCTGACGACCAGCGGACGGGTGGTGCTGGCGGTGCGCAGCGCCGGTCGGGTGGCGGAGACGGGGAAGTCGGCCAGGGCCGGCGGATCGGCCACCGAGGTCCGGGTGCCGAGCGTGATCTCGTCGGTGAACGGGATACCCGGGTCCTCGGCGACCGGCGGGCCGAACGTCGTCGGGGTGCCGAGACCGTCGGGAATCCTCGAGGTGAACAGATCCCAGGTGGTGCGCGGCCGCGGGCTGCGATAGCGCTCGTAGGCCAGGTTGCTGCGCAGCACCACGTCGCCCGCGCCGATGAGCCGGGCCATGTCCGGGATGGCGGCGGTCTCCAGCACGCCTTCCTGGAGCCGGCGGTCGAGCGCGCGGACGAGGTCGACGCTGCCGGCCTCACCGTAGGGGATCAGTTCCCGTACGACCAGCGGACGGTCCATCAGACCTTCGGAGACCGGGTCGAGGGTGCTGCCCCAGCGATAGTGGGAGAAGTCGGCGCCGGGCAGTTCCAGCACGCGGGCGTCGCCGCCCCTGGCGTCCAGCGCCTTCGCCAGCTCCGTCTCATACGACGGGACGTTCTCGGGTCGTACCAGCAGCCGGTCGACGAACTGCCCCTGGAACAGCGGCAGCATGTTCACCATGATCAGGACGATCACGGCGCCCAGTGCGATCCCGGGCACCGCCGGGCGCCAGCGACGCGCCGACCGGTTCGCCCCCCGCCGCCGGCGACCCTCGGCCCGGAGGCGGGGGTGCGGGTCGGCGCAGCGCTGCTCGAGTGCGGCGAGACCACCGGCGAGCAGCACCGACAGGCCGAGCACCACCATCGGCACGGCGCGCGGCAACGAGCGCAGCGCGAGCCCGGCGGTGGAACCCTCCGCGAAGTCCTTGAACAGCCGGCCCCACGGCGAGGGATCGTCGTACGGGTAGACGCCGACGGCGATCGTCGTGCCCAGCAGGATCAGCGCGACGAAGTAGCCGCGCTGCCCCCAGCGCACGGCGGACGCGGCGACCAGGGCGAGGATCGGCAGCGCGAAGCTGATCACGATCAGCCACAGGGCCTGTGTGTACCGGGTGGCCGGGCCGATCCAGGGTCCGAGCGCGTCCTGACCGTAGAAGAACCAGTTACCCAGGCCGCGCAGCACCTCCGAGGCCTGCGAACTGCTCGCCACCGTCTCGATCGTCTCGGTGAAGGCGAGCACGTTGAGGCCGTAGCCGGCCTGGACGTACAGGCCCGCCATCCACCACGCCGAGGTCACGCAGATCGCCAGCACCGCCCGGACACTCATCCCGACGGCCGCGCCCCACCGCACCTCGCGGGTGCCCCACACCGCGAACGGTATCCACAGCAGCGGCGCGAACAGAATGAAGATCAGGCTGGACGCGTTGATGCTGCCGATCGTCGTGACGACCAGGGCGAACGCCGCCGGGAACCGCCATCCGGTCGGCCGCCAGCCGGCCCGTCCCCCCTCGGCCTCCCGCAGCCCCCGGACGGTGATCCCGATCAGCCAGCCGAGCCCCGCGTAGGGCAGCAGGATCGCCGAGATCCGCGCCTCGTACTCCAGGACGTACGGGGACAGCATGTAGCCCAGCGCCGCGACGAAGGCGAACCGGTCCGGCCACCGAAACGACCGCAGCAGGAACAACACCCCGGCGCCCGCGCCGAACAGGATCGACCCGGTCCACAGCCGCTGCGCCACCCAGTCGGGCAGCCCGACGACCTGGGCCACCCAGTAGAACAGCCCCTGGGGGTACAGATAGCCGATGTTCTGGTGGGTGACGGTGCCCATGCCGATCGCCGGGTCCCACATGGACACGGCCCGACGCAGCATCCGACCCGGATCGAGGTACAGGTACGCCTTGGTGTCCGCGCCGATCTTCCCGGGTGCGGTGGCCAGCAGCGGCAGGTAGACCACCGCCGCGAGCACCACCGGCGGCCACGACGGCCAGAACCGACCGGTCGGCCACCGCCGCCGGGTCGGCCCGCGCCGCCCGCTCGCCCGGGCAGCGTCGTCGTCCGGGTGGTGATCCGCGCCCACCGCCCCGCCGCTGGCCAGCGCGTCATCGCGGGTCAGCGCGTCATCGCGGGTGAGCGCGCCGGGTACGCGCCGGGTGGGGACGTCGGCGCCGCCGGCCGGGTGTGGGGGGGTGGCGGGCTGGCCGTGGGCGTCCGGGCCGGGGGCGCCGGACGAGGTGGTCAGGCTCACGCCGCGACCGGGCGGTTCACCGGCGCCGGCCGGCGGCGGAACCGTCGGCACGGCGCTGGCGGGCGGCCTCGCGGACCAGTGCGGCGAACGTGGCGCGGGCGGTCTCCGCCCAGGTGAAGGTCGCGGCGTGGGCGAGCGCGCCGGCGGCGAGCCGGGCGTGCAGCTCGCGGTCGGTCAGCACGCCCGCGAGTGTGCGGCCCAGGTCCGCGGGCTCCACGAGCAGACCGGTCTCGCCATCGATGACCGCGTCGGTGTGCCCGGCGATCCGGGTGGCCACCGACGGGACCCCGCAGGCCGCCGCCTCGGTGATCGTCATGCCCCAACCCTCCCGGGCGGAGGCCGAGGTCAGCACCCAGGCACGCCGGTAGAGCGCGAGCAGTTCGGCGTCATCGACCCGACCGATGAGCCGCAGCCACTGCCCGGCGCCCGCCGCGGCGATCTTCTTCTCGAGTTCGGGTCGCTCGTAGCCCTCGCCGACGATCACCGCTTCCATCGTCGGATGGTCCTGCCGGGCCCGCAGCAGCGCGTCGATGAGGACGTCGAACCGCTTCACCGGCACCAACCGCCCGACCGAGAGCACCAGCGGATGCGGTGACCGCTCGCCGGCGGGGGTGTAGGCCGGGTCGATACCCGGCGGCACGACGGTGATGTTGCGCGGCGGCAGACCGAGCAGATCGATGATCTCGTGCCGGGACGACTGGGACAGCGTGAGGATGCGGGTCCGCCGGTACATCGGCGGGGCCACCCGGAACTCGACGGTCTCCCCGATCCGCGCGAGCTTCGGGGAGAGCACCATCCGCCACATCTCGGCGTGCACGTGGTGCAGGAACACCACCCGCGGGCAGCGGGCCCACACCGGCGAGAAGAACGGCATGCCGTTCCAGATCTCGACCAGACCGTCCCAGGGCCCGGTCCGACCCATCGCCCCGGACAGCGCCGTGCGTGGGAACACCGAGTAGCGGCCCGCCTTGCGCACCACCGAGTAGCCGTTGCGCTGGACGGACTCGGGCCGTCCGGGCGCCATCGCCGTGCGCAGGCTCACGTCGATGCCAGCCTGCGCCCAGCGCTCGGCGACCTTGTCGGCGTGCAGCTCCGAGCCACCGGACTCGGGATCGTCCAGGTCCCGCCAGGCCAGCACGTGGACTCGACGCATCCCCGAGGTCTCGACGAGCTCCGCGAGGCTCGGTGGGCGCCCCACCACGGCCTCGATGCTCGGCGCGCCCAGCTGCTGGGTCAGCAGGCTCGGCGCGACCTGCGAGCCGGCCGTGCCCGAGGACGGCAGGACCAGCCGGGCCGGGGTCGGCGCCAGGGCACCGTTCGGGTCCGGCGCGCGGTTCGGGTTCAGGGTGCTGTTCGGGCCGCCGGTGCTGTTCGGGACCCGTCCGTTACGTGAAGCGGTCATGCCTGCACCATCCGTCCAGCCGGTCGACCAGTTGCCTCACGGGCCGTACGTCGAGCCGCGGCCAGCACCGACAGGCCGGTGACCACGGCGAGCACCGCCTGGCAGGCAAGATCCGCCCGAGCGGTCGCCGCCGGGTCGCCGTCGGCCCACCACAACAGGGGGACGGTGACGGCGGCGGCCAGCGCCAGCGCCAGCAGGACGCCACGCTCGCCGAGGGCGAGCAGATAGTGGGTGAACAGCACGGTAGCTCCGAGACAGGTCATCGCCGCGGCCAGGGGAAACAGGGCGCCGGAGGCGTCGGTGAAGCGGGACCCGAAGGCCAGCGCAAGAAGTGTGTCCGGTGCGACGAGCGCGGCCGTGAGCAGCCCCGCTGCCGGTACCAGCAGTATCGCGATCGTTGCACCCAGTTGGTGCAGGGCGTGCTGTCCGAGGTGTCGCCGATCGGCCGTCTCCGGCAGCAGGAAGCCCGCCAGCACGACCGCGGCCAGCACCAGGACCTTGCTGGCCACGGACACGGCCGCGTACGACCCCGACCGGCCGGGCGCCAGCCGTCCCTGCATCAGAACGTCGACGTTCTGCAGTACTGCCAGCAGTCCGAGCGCGACGAGCGCCGCCCCGACCTCCACCGCCAGCCGCCTGGACGCGACGCCCGCCGCGGGTGCCCGCCCCGTGCCGGGCGTGGATTCGCCGGCCACCGGGACGGACTCCGCCGCGAACGACGTCCCGCCGGGGGTGATCCCGTCGGGGCACGCCAGTTCGGGGGACGTCCGTTCGGCGACGGCCGGCGTGGGGGACACCAGCGCGGGGGCACTGGGTGCGCCGGGCAGGTCCGGTCGGGGCATGCCCAGCGCCTGCGGGTGGCGGGCCAGCGCCCGGCGGGTGTGCAGCAGTGCCGCGCACACCCCGCACAGGACGCCCATCGCCGCCCCGGCCTCGGCCAGGCCGCCAAGGACCAGACCGATCGTGACCGCGGTCTTGACGCCCGCGTCCACCAGCAGGTTCGCGGCCAGCGCCCCGTACTGTCGGGCGCACTGGAGCAGCCCGCGGTCGACGCACAGCAGGCACCAGGCCGCCCCGGCGATGATGATCTCAGCGATGCCGCCGGGGCCCGGCAGGGACAGCTCGTGCGCCACCGCGCCGCGTCCCGCGACGGCGAGCACCGCGACGACCAGCACCGTGGCCACCCCGGCCCGGCGAATGCGGCGTACCCAGCCGTCCAGCAGGTCGGGGCGACCGGTGTGCTGCCAGATCGTCACCCGGCGCACCACGCCGACCAGCAGCGCGCTGCCGGGCATCGACACGACGAAGAACACCGCGATGAGCTGGGCGACCGCGCCATAGGAGCGGGTGCTCATCTGGCGGGCGATGACCAGGGTGACGCCGAGGTTCGCGACGTTGGCCAGCAGCCCGGCCGCGGCGAGTGGGACGGCCCCGCGCAGCGACCCACCGCGCCGGGCACCCCCGGCGGCGGTCCCGGACCCGACCCTGGCTGGCGTCGCCGAGGCGGTCGCGGTCGGGTCTCCCGCTGGCAGGTCGCGGTCGGCGGGTGGCGGGCCGCCCGCCGGCGCGGCGCCGCCCGCCGTCACCGCCGGCGCGTGCCGGGTCATCGCGGTACGCCCCGGCGGCGGACCGTTCGGTGCTGACGGACTGCTCCGCGGCAGCAGACGGCTCTGCGGCAGCAGACGGCTCTGCGGCAACCCACGCGGGCGTCCTGCCCGGCGGACCAGCGGGGACAACCGCGGCCGCACCCGCTTCACCCCCGTGACCGGCCGCTTCACCCCGATGGGGGTGGTCGGCGGCGTCCGGTGCCCGGGGGAGAGGTTCACCTGATCGTCAGGGCCTTGTCGGACGAGTCGGACTCGAGTGCGAGGTCGTTGTCGACCATCATCGCGACCAGCTCCTCGAAGGCCACCCGCGGCTGCCACCCCAACACCTCCCGCGCCTTCGACGCATC
>NZ_JALKFT010000057.1:0-17419 GCF_023242945.1 Frankia umida | reverse complement strand
ACGCGATGCTTCGCGATGGGACCTTCTACCAGGCCCCGACCCCCTCACCGGCTTGACGAAGGACATAGGGGCACTTTCTCCCGCCGGTCGGGCTCGCGTCGGTCGAGACCCGCCCCGGGCAGGAACCTCGATGAGCCGCCAGGCGCGGCTGCAGCTGCGGAGTTCGGCCAAGCGGGTGGCGCTGTTCCGAGCGCTGCCGCCGCCGACGGGCGCGGTGGTCTTCCTCGGCGACAGCATCACCGAGGGATGTACCTGGGAGGGATGGTTTCCCGAGCTGCGCACCGCCAATCGCGGCATCAGCGGGGACCGGGTCGCCCAGATGACCGCGCGCCTCGACAGCGCGCTGCACCGGCCCGCGGTCGTCAGCATCCTGGCCGGAACGAACGACCTGCACCTCGGTGACTCCCGGCAGCCGGACGCGATCGCGGACCGGTTCCGCCTGCTCGTCGCAGCCGTGCGGGACGGCGCTCCGGAGGCTGCGCTCCTGGTGAACAGCGTCCTGCCGCGCCAGCAGAGGTTCGCCGACCGCATCGAGGCGCTCAACGCGCGTTATCGGCGGATCGCGGCGACCGCCGGAGCGCAGTACCTCGACCTGTGGCCGGTTCTCGCGGCCCCGGATCGCTCGCTGCGGCGCGAGCTCACCGTCGACGGCCTGCACCTGAACGCGGCCGGCTACCGGGCATGGGTCGAGATCCTGCGCCCGCACCTGCTCGCCCACCCGAGCGCGCGGCGCCTGGCCAGGCCCCCTGCTCCCGGGGAACGCGCGTGAGCACGCCCTCCGGGCCACCCGGTGCGGGCACACCGCCTCCGGCCGCACCGGCAAAGGTCGCACCAGCCGAGGGCCGCCGCGGCCCGGGACGGCCACCCCGCCTGAACCGCGAGCTCATCGTCGCGGCCGCGGCCGAGATCGACCCCGAGGCCCTGACACTGCAGGCCGTGGCCGACCGGCTCGGCGTGGACCGCAAGGCCATCAACTACCACATTCCGGGCCGCGACGAGCTGCTTGCGCTGGTCGCGGCCCGGTCGCTGGTCGCCGAGCTCGGCCAGCTCGTTCTTCCGCTCGACGACTGGCCGCAGGCAACCCGCGTCTTTGCCACGGGCCTGCGGGCAGCGCTGCTGAGCAGCAACTCCCTGTCCCTGTATGTCAGCACGCTACCCAGCGCCGGGGTCCTGCGCCCCGCGGACCAGCTGCTTCACGCGCTGCTCGGCGCCGGGTTCGACGACGCCGCCGCAGGCCGCGCGCTGACCCTCATCTGCGCGGCGGTCTTCGAGGATGCCCGGGCAGAACTGCTGGCCAGGCGTTTCGGTCAGCACCCCACCGAGGTCGCGAGCAGACGTGTTCTCGCCGAGCTACCCGACGAGGCGCTGCCCACGATTCGCCGCGTGTTCGCCACGAGTCACTGGTCCAGGCCGGACAGCCTTGACTTCTACCTTGAGACCATCGTCTCCGGGCTCACCCGGTGGCTCGAACAGCACCGTCAGGACTGAGACGACCACCGGTGCCGCCCTGCGGCCGGGGCTCGCCGGGGCGAGGCCCGGCCGGGCCGGGTCAGGTCGGACCGCGGTCCACCGCCGGGTGACCGGCCGCCGGCTGGCCGGCCGCCAGGTCATGGCTGAGGTAGTGGCGCATCACCGCGGCCTGGTCCAGGCTGGCCGAACTGCCCTGGAAGATGATGCTGCCGTGGCCGATCAGGTAGACATGGTCCGCCACAGCGAGCGCCCGGCTCACATACTGCTCGACGATCAGCAGGGCGGTACCGCGAGCGGCCAGCACGTGCAGCGCCTCGAAGATCGTGTCGACCACGATCGGGGCCAGGCCCATGGAGACCTCGTCGAGCAGCACAAGCGACGGTGACCCGAAGAAGGCCCGGGAGAGCGCGACCATCTGCTGCTGGCCGCCCGAGAGCCGGCCCGCGAGGTCGCCGAGGCGTGTCCGCAGCGCCGGAAACATCTCCAGAGCGGGATCGAGCGAGGTGTCCTTCTCCCACGGCGGGATCTGCAGGAGGAGGTTCTCGCGGACGGTCAGCGAGCGGAAGATGCCGCGGCCTTCCGGAATCAGACACACCCCGTGGCGACGCCGCTCGCTGGGCGCCTCGTGGGTCACGTCCTGGTCGTCGACCAGGACGTGACCCACGCTGGGACGCATGAGGCCGGAAGCCACTCGCAGGAGCGTCGTCTTCCCCGCGCCGTTGGAACCCAGCAGGGCCACCACCGAGGCGGCGGGGATCTCCAGGTCGATGTCGCGCAGGACCGTCGTGCGGCCGTACCCCGCGCTGACACCCTCGAGCCGCAGCTGCGGACCGGTCACGGCTGGACCTCGCTCACTGATCGTGAAGCCGTGGCCGGCGTGTTTTCGGTGTCCCCGCCGAGATACGCCGCGCGCACGGCATCGGATGACAACACCTCGGCCGTGGGACCGGACGCCAGCATTTTCCCGAAATCGAGCACGTAGAGCTCGTCGCAGACCTCGCCGACGAGGGCCATGTCATGTTCGACGAGCAGAATGCCCACCCCACGTTCGCTCACCACCTGACGGAGAATCTCACCGAACCGAGCGGTCTCCGCCCGGTCGAGGCCGGACGACGGCTCGTCCAGCAGCAGAATCCGGAAGTCCCCGGCCAGACAGCGAGCAAGCTCCACCAGGCGCCGCTGCCCGGTGGACAGCGTTCCCACCTGCCGGTCGGCCAGGTCGACCAGGTCACACAGCGCCAGCGCGCCGGCGGCCGCCGCGCGCACCTGGCCAGCGTCGGACCTGCGCGGCAGGAACTGGCGCACCGGACTGCCACCGGCCAGTCCGGCCTCGAGCCCCAACGCGACGTTCTGCCGCACGGTCATGGTGTCGAACAGCTCCATGATCTGGAACGTCCGCCCGACCCCTCGCCGCGCCCGGGCCGCTGGGCCGCGTCGCGTCACGTCCACGAGATCGAGCCGGAGGCCACCCCTGGTGGGATGGATCAACCCGGAGATGGCGTTGAACGTCGTGGTCTTGCCCGCGCCGTTGGGGCCGATGAGCCCGGTGATGGTCCCGGTGCGGGCCGCGAGATCGACGTCGTCGATCGCGACCAGACCACCGAACTGCACCCGGAGTCCCTCGACCGTCAGCGACAGCGGAGCGACCCGCGTCGCTGTCGAGGTGGCTCGCGCCGGCACCGCCCCGTCCCGCCCCGCGTGGGCGGATCGTTCGGGTCGCCGAAAGACCCGGTCGACCGCTTCGCGCAGCCAGGCCGGCACGGCGCGCCTGTCAGCCGGCGTCAGCGCGTAGAGGATCACGGTCACGCTCGTGAGGAGGGTGATGTAGTTCCCGATGTTGTCCAGGGTTATGTACGAAGGGGCCAGCGTCAGCGCCACCGCCGCCTGCAGGGCATACCAGGGCTCGGTGCCGGTCGTGACGACGATGAGGGTCAGATACGTCAGGGAGATCAACGGCTGGTAGTTGTCCGCCGCCACGGTCAGCTGGGCCATACCGGCCAGGGCACCGGCCACCGCGGCGATGAAGGCCGACAGGCAGAAGACCAGGACCCGGGTCGTGTTCACCGAGACCCCGTGCGTGGCCAGCGCGACCGGCGAATCGGCCATCCCCCGCAGCAGCCGGCCGAGCCGACCACGGTCCAGGGCGATGATCGCGAACGTGGTCACCACGGCCAGCGCGAGGCACACGTAGTAGAAGCCCCTGTCAGAGTCCAGGCCCCACAGGGCGGGGCGGGGCATCGCCAGCCCGAGGTTGAGCTCGCCGAACATGAAGCTCTTGGTGTAGAAGAGCTGCTGCACCGCGATGCCGAACCCGAGGGTGGCCAGAGCCAGGTAGATGCCACCATGCCGCGTCGCCGGGATGGCCAGCAGGGCGCCGATGGGAACGGCCACCAGTCCGGCCGCGGCGAGCGCGAGACCCCAGGGCCAGTGGTGATCGACGGCCAGGTGCGAGAAGGCGGCGGCTCCGATCGCGGTGAACGCGATGTGGCACAGCGACACCTGCCCTGAGGTCCGGACCAGCAAGCCGAGTGACAGGAAGAGCATCACCATGGTGAGCGTGACCGTCCAGTCCCCCAGGTGGAAACCCGCGAAGCTGGGCACCAGCACGAGGACCACGAGAATCACGACGCCGGCACCCACCTGCAGCGCGGACGGCGCCACCCAGTTCGCCCGACGGTCGGGGGCACGCGGGACGCGGGACTGCAGCCACCGCCTCGGGAACAGCAGCAGCACCAGGAACAGGACGATGAACGGCAGGCTCGCCGGCACCTGGGCGAGAAAACCGCTGGTGAAGTACTTCGTGCCGAGGGAGCCCAGCAGCCCGATCGCCAGTCCCCCCAGGAAGGTGATCGGCAGGCTGGTGAACGATCCGATGGCCGCGGCGCCGAAGGCCTGGACGACCAGAAGGGTCAGCGTCGTCTGGTCCAGGGGCACGGAGGAGGCCAGCAGAAGGCCGGAGGTCATCGCGAAGACGATGCCGATGGTCCAGGCCCACTGCCGGGCGCGGTTGGGGTTGGTACCGGCCAGATCGAGCAACTCGGAGTTGTCCACGACGGCGCGCATCGCGATCCCCAGCCGCGCGCGGCGGAAGAACACCGAAAGCGCGACGGTGGCAGCCACCGCGACGACGAAGATGATGATTTTTTCAGCGGTGACCCGGGTGCCGAAGATCGTGACCACGTTCGTCGGCAGGAAGGACGGGATCGTGCGGGACCGGGTCCCGTAGATGAGCTGGAATCCGGTCTGCACCAGCAGCAGGACACCGACCGTCGCCGTGACCCGCAGCGCGAGGCTGGCGCCGGCGAGGGCTCTGGCGAAACGGGCGAACGCCACCCCGCCGAGCGGGCCGAGAACGACCAGGACCAGGGCACCGGCCAGCGGCCACGGCACCCCGTGCTGAACATGGAGGAAGTAGAAGGCGTACGCGGCGATGGTGGCGAGGGCGCCATGGGCGAAGTTGAACACGCCCGAGGTCTTGTACGTCAGAACCAGACCGGCGCCCGCGAGCCCGTAGACCGCGCCGGTAACCAGTCCGGCGATGATGAAGGGTAACAATTCCATGACCCTTTCGTGCTCACGGCAACGGATATCGCGGGTGAGGCGACCCGGTTCTCGGTCGCCCCACCCGGTCCGGTGGCTGTCAGCTGGCTGGAAGCAGCTTCACGAACGGGGCCAGCTTCTGCTGGTCGATGCACTCGGCCCTGCCGCCGTTCACAGAGGCGAACGCGCCGCTTTTGATGGTGAAGGTGAAGTAGCAGTTGGACGAGGCCAGGTTCTGCTCCGCCCCCTGCGGATAGCTCAGCGGCGGAAGAAGTCCGTCCGCGGTGAAGCCCTGGAGTCCGTGCAGCGCCTGGGTCACCTGCGCGGGAGTGGGGTTGTCGCCAAGGTGAGCGGCCTGCGCTGCCCCCTTGAACACCTCGGCGATCGACCAGGCAGCCGAGGCGGCCGCCCCGGTCTCGGTGCCGGGGGCGTACTTCGCCATGCCCGCCTGGAAGGCCCTGATACCCGGGATCGTGGTGTCGTACCACGGCGCATAGCCGCTGATCGCGATCGCGCCTTCGGTGTTCCTGTCCTTGAGCCAGTCGTTCGGCTCGATCGCCTGGGCTGGGGCGGCGACCCGCGCCTTCAGGCCCTGCGCGACACACGAGTCCAGCACACGCAGAACGACGTCGGACCCCGCGCCGATGAGCATCGCCTGCACTCCGGCGTTCTTCAGCTGCAGACACGGTGCGGTGTAGTCGGCAGCGGACGAGGAGACCTTGACCGACGTCGTGGTCTGCCCGAACCCGCCGGCCGCCGCCTGGATGATCGGCAGTGACTGGGCGCACCCCGCGGATTCCGCGCAGTAGGCGAAGCCGAAGTTCCTGACGCCGACACGGCTCGTCTCCTGGCTGACCGAGAAGACGCTGGCGAACGGGTTGAGACCCACGTTGAAAAACGAGGGGTTCCGGTAGTCGGAATTTCCGATGATACCGATCGCGGGGATCTTCTTTGCCTTGAGATAGGCACTGAAAGTATAGGCGGGTGGGAGGCCGACCAGGGCGATGACATGATCTTTCTCGACCAGCTCCCGGACGTTCCTGAGCCCGGTGGCCGGGTTGCCGGCGTCGTCCTTGACGATCA
This sequence comes from Frankia umida, assembly GCF_023242945.1. Taxonomy (NCBI): domain Bacteria; kingdom Bacillati; phylum Actinomycetota; class Actinomycetes; order Frankiales; family Frankiaceae; genus Frankia; species Frankia umida. The sequence goes on along the minus strand of NZ_JALKFT010000057.1, from coordinate 11,326 downwards.
GGTCGATCCTGTGGCCGTTGATGCCGCCGCTGGCGTTGACCGACTTCGCCCACGCCCTCACCGCGTCGCAGTACGGGCCGGCGGACGAGGCGAGCGGACCGCTACACGTCAGGGGACTGCCCAGCTTCCAGGTCGACCCGGCTGCGCTGGTGCCGCCGGAGCTCGACGAGCAACCCGCCGCGACGACAGCGATCGCCAGTGCGACCACACCGGCCGATAACGCGCGCAGGCGCATCCGGTTTGTTCTCCGTGCTCGGTCTCGGCGCATCTGGTTCGTCCTCTCAGAAGTTCTTCCCGTGCGCCGGTCGACGCGGCGACGAAGGCTGGGGTTCGACGAAGGCTGGGGTTCATGGATCGCCACAGCGGTCTGGGCCCCATGACGAGACGGGTCAGGGCAGCTACTGGCCGGACTTCGCGGGGACGGCGCGGCCCACGGCCGTCACCGGCGCAACGGCCGTCACCGGCACAACGACCGTCACCGGCTCGCAGCCGGCGGCGGTCACGGTGACCGTGACGTCGCCGGCCTCGTGTCCGGCCCGGACTACCGCGAGCGCTCGTCCCCAGTAGGTCGAGTACCGGCCGGCCGAGAAGCTCTCCTCGGTGACGGGTCGGGCACTCCCGAATCCGAGCAGTGTGCCGGCGCCGGTCACCTGGACCGTGACCGTGCGGTCGGCCAGGGGGCGCACCGTTCCCGCGGCGTCCGTGAGCGCGATGGGGAGATAGCCGAGGTCGGCTCCGTCGGCCCGCAGCTCGCTGCCTTCGGGTTGTACCTGGAGCCGCAGCTCTGGGCCGGCGCTGGTCAGGGTGTCCCGACCGAGCTCCCCGCCGTCCGCGTCATAGGCGACGGCGGTGAGGTTCCCGGGCTGGTACGGGAGGGAGAACGTGGCCAGGTAGTCCTGCTCCGGTCCCGCTGGCGCGTCGCCGACCCGGTCTCCGTTGAGCAGCAGTTCGACCCGGTGGGCGTCGGCGTACACCTCGACCACCGCGGTCCGCCCCTCATGGCCCTCCCAGCTCCAGCTGTGGAGGGAGTTGGTGCTGCGCCAGGCGTTGGAGTACTGCTTCTCGCCGGAGTGGTTCACCGGTTGGACGGCGAGATGGGGGGCCTTGCGCAGGTGCCAGGCGATCTCGTTGAGATAGGACTGGGTCTGGCGATGCCCGGTGATGTCGATCACCGGCTCGCCCGCCAGCAGCGCCGGCCAGGGGCCGAACAGGCTAGGTCGCCGGCCATACGGGAGTACCGCGATGGCGGCCTCTCCGATGTAGTCCCAGCCGGTCCAGGTGAAGTCGCCGATGACGTGCGGCATCGTCTCGATCTCGCGCCAGATCGGGACCGTCTCCGTCGGCCCCGTCTCACTGCCGACGATCACCCGCTCGGGGTGGAGCTTCGCGTCCTTTCGGTAGCGGCCGGCCATGTAGTTGTATCCGGCGACGTCGAGGGCGGCGTAGGCGTCACGGGTCCGGCGATCGACCGCCGGCAGTCGGACGATGCGGCGAAGCGCCGGGTGCAGGATCCCCATGAGGAGGTTGAGCACGGCGATGAGGTTCTTGTTCGGGGCGTCGCCGCCCTTCTCACCGGTGGTCTTCACCTCGACCTTCTCACCCTTCCCGCGAAAGATGAGGTTGAGGAAGCCATTGATACAGTTGGTCACGAGGCGGGTCGGGTCGAGCTCGCGGGTACGGTCGGCCATCTCACGGTTGCGCTGAACACCCTGGGCGGTCGCGGTCTCGGGGATCTCGTTGCCGATGGAGTAGAGAATCACCGACGGGTGGTTGAAGTCCTTCGCGACGAGCGCTTCGAGGTCCCGCTCCCACCACTGCTCGAACTCCGCGGAGTAGTCAGCTCTGCTTTTTGGCCGCCACCACACGTCGGTGAGCTCGTCCATGACGAGCACGCCGTGGCGGTCGCAGGCGCGCAGGGTCGCCCGGGAGATCGGGTTGTGTGCGCTGCGAATCGCGTTGAAACCGCTTTCCCGCAGGATGCGGACCCGGCGTTCCTCGGCCGCGTCCAGCGTGTGCGCACCGATGACCCCGTTGTCGTGGTGGATCGCTGCCCCGCGCAGTTTCACGGGCTCACCGTTGATGCGCAGGCCGCGGCGGGCGTCCACGGACACCGTACGGATCCCGAAGTCGGCGACGGCTTCGTCGACGATCTGGTCGCCGTCGGCCAGGACAACGGTGGCGGTGTGGAGCTGTGGACTTTCCGGGGACCAGAGCGCCGGCGCCGGCACCGTGACGCGCTGGCGCAGTGTCTTTTTCTCACCGGGTCCGAGCGACAGCCGCTCCTCGATCGGACCGGTGGTGGCGCGCGGGCCCCGCAGGGTGGTGGTGACGGTCACCGTACGGCTCTCGGTACCGTCGTTGACGGTCTCGATCTGGACTTCGACGACCGCCTCGGTGCGCTCGACCGACTTCGTGCTGATCCGCAGACCATCGGGGGTCACCCGCAGGCGGTCGCCGACGAGAAGATGCACCGGCCGGTAGATACCACTGCCGGAATACCAGCGGCTGTTCGGCCCACGATCGTTGTGTGCGACGACTTCGACGCGGTTGTCGGTGCCGTAGTCAAGAAACGTGTCCAGCGTGACCTGGAAAACCGCGTAGCCGGAGGGGCGGCCGCCGGCGAGACGCCCGTTGACGAAGACCTCCGAACGCATGTACACACCCTCGAACTCCAGGGTGACGCTACGACCACGCCATTCCTCGGCCGCCCGGAACGTCTTCGTATAGCGGTAGACGCCCCCGGGAAAGTATCCGGTGTTGTGGCTGTTGACGGCCTTCGGGTCCCGCTGCTCGAACAGCATGGCGTCGTGGGGAACCGTCACCGGGCCGATCGACACCCCCGAGCCGTCACCGTGCTCCCTGCTGACGTGCCAGCCCTGGTTGAACGAACTGCGGATCATGAGCACTCCTACACATCCGGCCCATCGCCATGAGCCATGAGGCGGGCGGCCCGGGTCGACCGTTCACCATGATCGGGAAATGGGTCGGTCGCCCGCGATCGCGTCGCCGAGCCCGCGGCGGGCCGTCTTCTGCCGACCGACCCGGCACCCGCCCCTCCGGGACGCTCCACTGTGACACCTGACACTGCCCACAACTCGCCACCAGGAGCTAATATCTCCCTGGCGGGAGAAACTACTAGCGAGTGTGTTACCGGTCAAGTCACGGTCACCGGCCGCGGGCGAACCCGGCGCCTCCCGTTGCTGCCGGTCGACGTTTCGAGATCGCGGCGGACCGGCCTCGAGCCACCCGTTCGCGTTCCTCGGGTCCGGCGTCCCCTCGGTTGCCGAGCGCGCGGGTCGTCGCCAGCGGAGCCGAGATCCTGCGGCGGATCCGACAGGGCGGGTTGCTGGTATGGAGGAGGCCGACATGCAGGGATCCGAGGTTGCCGAAGTGCCCCGCGAGCCGGACGGGCCCGGCGGTTCGGGTCACCCGGCCGACGGACCGGTCGAGCGCGTTCCGGGCACCCGGACCGGTCTGCTGCGTCGGGTGGCCACCCTCCCGGACGGTCGACGGATCACCTACTACAGTCTCCCGACGGTCGGCCCGGACTCCGCGGACGAAGCTCGCCGGGGCACGGACAGCGCGCGGTGACCGAGCGTCGGTACGACCCGACCGCCGACGAGTGGGTGACGTTCGCGACGCACCGCCAGGATCGGATGTACAAGCCGCCCACCGACGACTGTCCGTTGTGCCCGAGCCGTCCGGGCGGGCGGCTGACCGAGGTGCCACGCGCGGCCTACGAGGTGGTGACCTTCGACAACCGTTTCCCGTCGCTGTCACCCCAGCCACCGGCACCCGAGGTGGCGGGAACCGAGTTGTACCCGGTGGCGCCGGCGTTCGGCCGCTGCGAGGTGGTGGTCTACTCCGACGACCACCACACGACCTTCGCCGATCTGCCGGCCGACCGGGTCAGGATGCTCGTCGACGTCTGGGCCGATCGGGTCGCCGTCCTCGGCGCGACACCCGGCGTCTCCTACGTGATGCCGTTCGAGAACAAGGGCGAGGTCATCGGGGTCACCCTGGCCCATCCGCACGGTCAGATCTACGCCTATCCCGAGGTGCCGCCGCGACCTGCCCGGGAGCTGCGGGCCGCCAGCGCCTACCGGGACCGCACCGGCCGGTGCGTGGAATGTGACGTCGTCGCGGCGGAGGCAGCCGGTCCGCGGTGTGTTCTGACCGCCCCGACCGCGATCGCGTTCGTTCCGTTCTGGGCCCGGTTTCCCTACGAGGTGCATGTGGTTCCGCGCGCCCACCGCCCGGACCTGGGCGCGCTGGGCGAACAGGAGCGGGCCGACCTGAGCGGGCTTCTGCACCGGCTGACCCGGGGCTACGACCGGCTGTTCGGTTTCTCGCTGCCCTACGTGATGGCCGTACACGGTCGGCCGACCGACGACGAACGCGACTGGGACCCGGTCTCCCACCTGCACGTCGAGTTCACACCGCCCCACCGGTCCGCGACCAGGCTCAAGTACCTGGCCGGCTCGGAGCTCGCCGGGGGCGCCTTCCTGACCGACGTGGCACCGGAGCGGGCCGCCGCCGCGCTGCGGGGGGCGATGGGATGAGCGACCGGGACGCTCTCGCGGCCCGGCTCGCCACCGAGTTCCGCGCGCGCCACGGCCGGCCACCGGCAGGGGTGTGGGCCGCGCCGGGGCGGGTCAACCTGATGGGTGAGCACACCGACTACAACGATGGCCTGGTCCTCCCGTACGCCATCGACTCCGCCGCGCTGGCCGCGGTCGCGCCGCGCGACGACGACAGGCTCACCTGTCAGTCCCTGGACCGTCCGGGCACGGCCGCCGTGGACACCGGCGACCTGCGGCCCGGCGCCGTGACCGGATGGCCGGCCTATGTGCTCGGCGCGGTGTGGGCGCTGGGCTGGCCGCGGACTGGGCCGCCCGGCCTGGACATCGTCGTCACCTCGCAGGTGCCGGCCGGCGCTGGACTGTCCTCGTCGGCGGCGCTGACCTGTGCGGTCACGCTGGCCGTGGCCGAGCTCGCCGGCCTGGAGACGGACCGCACCGCCCTGGCGACCGTGGCCCGCCGAGCCGAGACGGACATGGTCGGCGCGCCCGTCGGGATCATGGATCAGATGGCGGCCATGCACGGGCGGGCCGACCACGCGCTGCTGCTCGACTGCCGGTCGCTGGCGTTCGAGCCCGTCCCGCTGCCCGGCCGGGAGTCGGGCCTGACTCTGCTGGTCGTCGACACCCGCGTCAGCCACGCCAACGCCGATGGCGGCTACGCCCGGCGGCGCGCGACCTGCGAGGATGCCGCCCGGACTCTCGGCGTCCAGGCGCTGCGGGACGCGACGGTCACCGCGGTGCGGACCACGCTGGTCGGTGAGCAGCGACGCGTCGCCCGACATGTGGTCACGGAGATCGAGCGGGTCCGGCTGGCGGTGGCCGCGCTGCGCCACGACGATCTGACCGGCCTCGGCGAGATCTTCGCGGCGTCACAGGCATCCATGCGCGACGACTTCCGGATCTCCTGCGCCGAGCTCGATCTCGCCGTGGACACCCTGCTCGACGCCGGCGCGATCGCTGCCCGCATGACCGGCGGCGGCTTCGGTGGCTGCGCCGTGGCCCTGCTGCCCGAAACGGCCGTTGCCGCCGCGACCGCCGCGGTGACCGCGGCCTTCGGGGCCCACGGCTTCCTCTCACCGCGGGCCTTCGAGACGCGCCCATCCCACGGCGCGGCCCGCGTCTACTAATCACATGTTCACCTGAGGCGTACGGTCACCCAGCGTGTGCGGCCAGCCAGGCGCCGAAGGCCGACATCGTGTGGTCGAAGGGCGCCGTGGCGGGATGGTTGAGGTGGCCATGGTGAACATCCGGCTCCGTCTGGCAGTCGACCTCGACCCCGCGGGTCCGCAGATCGTCGGCGAAGGCCTCGCCCGACGGGCGCAGCGGGTCATGCTCGCCGGTGATGACCAGGGTCGGTGGGAAGCCGTCGAGGTCCGTCGGGCGCGCGAACGCCTCGGCGGCACGGGCGATGTTCGCCGCTCCGACGAAGTTGGCCGCCATCATCCGGACCGAGCGTTGCGCGACCCGACTCAGCACCCGGGTGCGCAGTCCCCGGTTGGCCGCGAGCGGCCGGGCCGGCAGCACGGGATGCAGCAGCGGGTAGGCCAGCAGCAGCCCGGCCGGCGCCACGAGCCCCTCGGTCGCGGCCCGCAGCGTGCTCATGACGGCGAGGTTGGCACCGGCGCTCGCCCCGCCCACGAAGACCCGATCGGCCGCAAGCCCCAGCGACTCCGCTTCGGCCACAAGCCGATGCCAGGCGGCGAGGCAGTCGAGCACGGGGGTGGGGAACCGCACCGCCGCCGCGCCGCGCCAACGCCGCGCGCGGCTCAGCGGCGGCACGCGTCGGTAGTCGACGCTGAGCACGGTCACTCCCCCGCGCGCGAACGCCCGGGACACCGCGTCCCCTTCCGGCATGTCGATCGACCCGCCGGAGAAGCCGCCGCCGTGCATCCACAGCAGCGCCGTCGTACTCGGCGCCGTGGTCGGCCCGTACAGCCTTGCCCGGATCCGTACATCACCAACCGGGACGTCGACGTCGCGGATCTCCACGTCACGGTCGACTGTCCTGGTGCCACCACGACGCGAGCGCTCTGCCACGTGCGACTCCCTTTCCACGGACTCTGTTCGCGACAGGTGGGTCTCGAACCGCCGGGAGAAAAACCGGTGAGGGCAGGACGGGCGCGCCGCGCCGGCCTGCACCGACGCGGGCGCGTACCGCCTCGATGGGTGGAGCCTAGCCTATATTTCCCCCAGGGGAAATATAGGCTAGGCTCCGGCGATACACGACCCAGCCAGAGCATCGGGAGGACGGCCGTGGCAGCGGAGCCGTTGCTGACCAGCAGCAGCTCGAGCGTGCGCCCGCGGGTCGAGGCAGCGCCGCTCCTGGTCGGTGACGAGAGCCGCACCATCGACCAGGCGGTCGCTCATCGTCGACGCCAACGGCGTGATGTCCGGCCGAGCGACGCCCCGCCGGGCGATCCGCACACGTCAGACGAGAACTGAGATGTTCGAGGCGGCCAGGGCTGGCCCGGGTCCGTTGACGCACGTGCCACCGATCGTGTCGTGGTTGTGCACCGACGCTGCCGCGGGCGTCACCGGCCGCGTGTTCGACGCGCGTGGCGGCGAGGTGGGAGTGTGGCCGGACTGCCACCAGGTGCGCTCCGTCCTCACCGGTGACCCAGGCAGGTCGCCGCCGTCGTCCCCCAACGAGCTGGACCAGTCGGCCCCCGCCCAGCTGCTCGACTGAGCAGTACCGCCTTCCCAGGGAGAATGCCATGACCGTCGCCACCGACCATCTGGATCCGACCAGGACTCCTCAGGAGCGGGCCCGTTTACTCCTGGCGCGGATGACCGTCGCGGAGAAGTCCCGACAGTTGACATGTCTGATGCCGATGCTGCTGCTGCGCGAGGGGCATCTGATCGAGGACGCCGCGACGACGATGCTGACCCCCGGTATCGGAGCCGTGGTGTCCCTGCACACCGAGGATCCCTCTCGCGTCGTGACGGGGGTCAACGAGATCCAGCGGTTCCTGGTCGAGCGCACCCGGCTGGGCATTCCGACCCTGTTCCAGGTGGAGGCGCTCAACGGTGTCGTGACGCCACGGCATCCGGTCTTTCCGACGCCGATCGGGCTGGCCGCGACGTGGAGTCCCGAGCTCGTCCGCCAGATGACCGACATCCTTCGTAAGCAGATGATCAGACTGGGTCTGCGGCACGCGCTGTCGCCGGTCCTCGACATCGCCTTCGACCCCAGATGGGGGCGGGTACACGAAACCTACGGCGAGGACCCGCTGCTGGCCGCGACGTTCGGAGTCGCGTTCGTCCGGGGAATCCAGAGTGATGACCTGTCGCAGGGCGTCGTGGCCACCGCCAAGCACTTCCTCGGCTTCGGGTTGGGTCAGGGCGGGCTGAACGCCTCCTCCTATGAGGCGGGTAGCCGGTTCACCCGGGACGTGGTCGCCTTCCCGATCGAGGCCGCGATCAACTCCGCCGGACTGCGGTCGGTGATGACCTCCTACGGCGACGTGGACGGCGTTCCCGCCGGGGTGTCCCGTGAGCTGTTGCACGATCTGCTGCGCGAGCAGATGGGCTTCGACGGCTTCGTCGTCGCCGACTACATGGCACTGCAGCACGCCCTGGACCGCCAGCGGGTCGCCACCGACAAGGCCGAGATCGCCCGGTACGCGCTGCACGCCGGCCTGGACCTCGAGGCGCCGTTCGTCTTCGCCTACGGCGAGACGCTGGCGGAGGAGGTCGAGGCCGGTCGCGTCCCGATGGCGGAGCTGGACGCCGCCGTGCTGCGCCTGCTGACGGTCAAGTTCGAGCTGGGTCTGTTCGAACAGCCGTACGCGCCCGAAGGCCCGGTGGAGATCACCCCGACCACGGCCGAGGGCGTCGACCTGGCTCTCGAACTGGCCGAACGCAGCGTGATCCTGCTCGAGAACAACGGCATACTGCCGTTGCGACCGGGGCTGAAGGTCGCCGTCGTCGGGCCGCTGGGGCACGAGGCCCGCCAGCAGTTCGCCACCTACACCTACCCGGTCGGCCGGGACATGTACCGGTTCATGGAGGCGGGGGGCCTCGGGAACCTGGCGGGCATGGACTTCTTCCGCGCCGACCCCGAAGGCGAGCAGACCCGCGACCTGGATTCCGAGGCCTACATTCGGTTCCGTTACGGGACCCGGTCGCTGGCCGAGGAGATCGCCGACCTCGCCACGGAGGTCGTCGTGGAGCCCGGGTGCGGGCTGACCGAGCACCTCGACGGTGAGGCACTCGCCCGAGCGGTCGACGCCGCCCGCAACGCCGATGTCGTCGTCCTGGCGCTGGGCGGCCACAGTGCCGCGATCGGTGGCGGCACCGAGGGCGAGGGCACCGACACGGCCGACATCGAACTGCCGGCGGTCCAACGCGAGCTGGCCGCCGCCGTGGCCGCGGCCGGTACGCCCCACGTGACCGTTCTGATCCAGGGCCGGCCCTACCCGCTGCCCGCGGCCGTGCTCGAGTCCGCCGCGTTGATGGTGGCGACCTTCGCCGGCCAGACGGGCCCGCGGGCGCTCGCCCGGGTGCTGTTCGGCGAGGTCAATCCCGGCGGAAAACTGCCCTACACCGTCCCTCGGCATGGTGGGCAGTTCCCGATCTATCACTACCAGCGCGCGGACAGCGGATATCGCCGACCGGCCGTCATCCGGGGCCTGCACTACCGTGACCTGTCGGCCACCCCGCAGTACCCCTTCGGATTCGGCCGTAGCTACACCAGCTTCGACCTGTCCGACCTCGAGACCACGTCGGAGATCGGCACCGACGGTACCGCGACGGTGACACTGACCGTGACCAACGTCGGCGAACGGACCGGCGCGGAGGTCGTGCAGCTCTACGCCCGCGTCAACGCGGCGGTGGTCACCCGACCCGCGCAGCAGCTCGCCGGCTTCGCCCGGGTCGAACTCGACCCGGGCGAAGCCGCTCGGGTGACCTTCCAGCTCTCGGCCGACCAGTTCGCCTTCAGCGGCCTCGACCATCGGATCGCGGTCGAGGCCGCCAGGGTTGACCTGTTCGTCGGCGCGTCCTCCGACGACCGGCGACACGAGGCGTCGCTGCGGATTGTCGGAGATCGGCGCGTTCTCACACCCGAGAAGCGCACCTTCCTGCCGACGGTGGACGTCACACGGCTCGGGACGAGCCAGGGCTCGTAGCCCCGTCCATCGACCCCACCGAGGCGGCGGGCGAGATCGTAACACGGTATCGACAGCCGCCCGCGATGGTCACCGCGATCCCACGGAGCCGGAACGGCACCATCACCGGGCCGATCGAGGAACGACTGTTCCCAGAGCTCCACATCATGACCGTGCTGTGCGCCAAAATAGAGGATCGAAGCCCGGAAGGGTCCTGCCGTGAAAGCTCGCCCACTGTCGGCCTTATCCGCCGTGCTGTTATTCCTGGCCCCGTTGGCGGGCTGCCACAACGGTATGGCCAGCTCAGCCTCGTCCTGCAACACCCCCGGGGTATCGAGGAACGAGGTCCGGATCGGTCTCGTCTATCCGGACAGCGGAGCACTTGCCAGAACCTTCCAGCCGGTGCGCTCGGGACTGAACGCCAGGCTGGGTGTCGTGAACGAATCTGGCGGCGTGCACGGCCGCCAGATTCACTACACCTGGTCGGATGATCGGGGTCGGGCGGACACCAACGCGGTGGTCAGTCGGGGCCTCGTGGAGAAGGACCATGCCTTCGCCGTCATCGAGGCGACCGCCGCATCCTCCGGTGGAGCCGGCTATCTCGCCGCGGAAAACGTCCCGGTGGTCGGTATCGGAACGGATGCCGCCTGGTCTCGCTACCGCAACATGTTCACCTACGCCCTTCCCAGCAGCGCCACCCCCGCTGCGGAAGTTGTGACCACCCTCGGTGCGTACGCGCGAGAACAGGGCGGTTCCCGTGCCCTCGTCGTCGGCGATCCCGCCGGCCTCCACATCACGGACGACATCGCCGAACAGATGCGCGCCAGCTTTGTTTCGGTCCGCATTCCGACGCTCTCCGCGAACGCCGACGAGTCGCCCACCGACAGTCAGATCAGAGAGATTATTCGCCTGATTCGCACCGAACAGGTGGACACTCTGGCCAGCACCCTGACGACCGACACCTTCGCACGCATCGTTGCCGCGGTCCGGCAGGCCGGGGTTCCACTGAAGGTCATCCTCAGCGGCAGTCAGCCTCCCGGCGACGACCTGCTCCGCGAGTACGGTCCACTACTGGCCGGCCTGACCACGTATCTTATTATATCGCCGGATTCGGCGTCGCCGAGTGCCGCCGCCTACCGGGCCGCCACAGCCCGCTTCGCTCCTGAACTGGACGACAGCCTCAGCGTTCTCGCCGAGACCGGGTATCTCCTGGGTGACATGTTCGTTCGTGGCCTCGAAGCCTCCGGCCCCTGCCCCACCCGGCAGAGCTTCATCACCGGCCTGCGCGCCGTGAAGAACTACACGGCCGGTGGCCTCATCCCGACCGTCGACTTCGAGAGGGACTTCGGCAGGGCACCTGTCTGCTACCCGTTCACCGCGGTCAACGCCACCGGCACGGATCTGGTCCTCGTCTCTCCCAACTTCTGCGGAGAACGCGTCACCCCTGGCAGCGCCCACTGACGTGACCGGGGGCCCGGCCGGGGGAGGTCCCGGTCACGGAGCCCAGGCGCGCAGGGCCGCCGCGGCGTCGGTGGCACCGGGATCGGGTGGGCGGGGCGGGGCCGGAGGTGTCCTGGAGAACCTGGGGGCCGGTGCCGCCTGCTCGACCCCGTCGATGGTCACGATCGTCGACCG
>NZ_JALKFT010000056.1:0-17493 GCF_023242945.1 Frankia umida | reverse complement strand
GAGGGTGGCGGCGAGTCCGAGGGCTGGTGCCCAGCGGTCCTTGGTGCGTGCGGCGACGAGCCAGATCAGTCCGACGGCGGCGGCGATCGACGGGCTGGGACGGTCGGGGCCGATGGCCAGGACCAGCCCCGCGCCGACGGCGACGAGGAGCAGCACCAGATACACCGAGGCCTGGTTCTGATCGTCGTCGATGGGCGGTCGGGTCCAGAGCTCCACGACGATGGCGAAGGTGGCCAGGGTCAGCAGCGGTACGAGGGATGAGGGACGGATCTGTTCCGTGCCCAGCGCGAACGTGTTGTCGGTTTTCCGGCTGAGGCCCGCGAGCACCACACCCACCAGCGTGACCGCGATGATCGCGACACCTGTCGGACCGGGGGTGCCCCTGCCGTCCTCGGTGAACCGCACGACGCGTCTGGCGGGTTGCGAGCGCACCAGTATGGTCAGCGCGATCAGACCGGCGCTGCCGATCGCGAGTGACACGGTAAGACCCGCGAGCGGATAGCGAGGGCTGCCTGGCAACCCGGCCAGTCGCAGCCGAACCAGGACGCCGACCGCCACCAGCAGGTAGACGGCGCCGACCAGTGGCACCGCCAGCCGGGCGAGGTTCCCGAACTCGGGTCGGTGTGTCGGCGCGAAGCGACTCCCGGCCAGTCGGCGTGGCGCCAGCCGGGCCGAAGGGTGGCTGGGTCGGGCCGGACGGTCAGTGATGGAGACGACCGCACGCAGGGTGATCCAACCGGCCAGCCCCACGATCACCACGGTGGGCGCCGTCAGGGCCAGATCCAGATCATGGCGGTGTCGCTGCAGGCCGGCGACGAGCAGGTAGGCGACGAGCGCTGGCAGGAAGGCGACGGCCCCGGTGTAGGCCCAGCGGCTCGGCGTTCCGCCGAGCGGTGCCCGGAGCGTGTCAGCGGATGTGCTCCGTGCCCTGCGTCTGGCGGGGGTGCCGCTGGGCCGGCCGGCAGCGGGTCCGGTCGCCGAGGTGGGGACAGGGCTGCCTGGCTGGTGGGTCGTCACCGCGTCTCGCTGAGGAACGCGACCAGGATCAGGAGGATGTAGGCAACACCCACAAGGATGAGCTGCAACCTGTCGAGGGGCTGGACAGGCAGGTGGTCATCGCCGTTCTCGTTGTCGCCCGTCACGTGCGGCTGTGCGACGGCGGCGCGAGGGAGGGTGAACGGTCCGGTGTGGGAGCCGGGGAGCGTACCCACCGTCGCGTCCGGATCAGGATGGATCAGGCCTGCCCTCCCGGCGGGTGCACTCGCCGGTGGGGGGGCGGTCACCAGTTGGTCCTGCATCCTGCTGACGTCATCGCGCAGCGAGTCGTTCTCCGCGGAGAGGTGATCGTTCTGCTGTTCCGCGCTCAGTGCGCGCTGTTCGAGTTCCGCGAGTCGTGCGGCTGCCTGCTGGTTTTCGGTCTCGAGAACCTCGCGGATCTCGGTCCACTGGTTCCGTGCGCTGGTCCATTGTTTCTGCAGGGTGACGCTGGCCCGAGCCGCGCCGTCCCGCTGTTCTGTCAGTTCGAAGATCTCGTGTTGTAGTGCGTCCTGGGCGGACTGTGCGGTGGCTTTCAGTGCGGTGATCTGCTGGTTGTGGTTGTCGTTGAGGGTGCGTCTCAGGTCTTCGGTGCCGGGTGTGGGTGTGAATCCTTCGGCCCAGGAGAGGAGGTCGTCGAGGGTGTTGATTCCTGCTTTTTCGAGGAGGGTGGACCAGGTGGCGGGGTCGGGGGAGTTGGTGTAGGCGCGGACGAGGTTCGCGATGGTGATGAGCTGTGGGGAGTGCTGGGGGTAGCTGGCGAGGTCGGCGTAGCCGTCGGAGTGGGGTTGTCCGTCGGGGAGCAGGAAGGTGATGCGGACGCCGGAGTGCTGGACTGGTTCGCCGGTGGAGAAGCTCCAGTCCGGGCTGGCCCAGTCGCGCAGGATGTCGCGGGCGGCGATCAGGAGCAGGGCGGGGTCGTGGGTGTGGCCGGTGATGGCCAGGGGTGCGGAGCCGACGTCGACCAGGGCGACGATCAGGCGGGTGAGTTCTTCCTCGATGGTGCGGGAGCGGGCGGTGTGCTGTTGCCGGCGTAGTTGTTCCTGGGCCTGTTCGAGAAGGTGGTCGCGGTCGAGGGGGTAGAGCTCGCCCCACGGGCCACCTCGCCACCAGTGTGGCCAGCCCGAGGCGAGTCCGAGGGCCATGCCGGCGGCCACCTTGTCGCCGATCAGGACGTGTGTCGCCGCGGAGAGACGGTCGGTGTCGCCGTCCGGGAAGCGGTGCAGGATCATGCCGCGATCGTCCGGTGTCCTGGCGTAGCAGAAACTCGAACCGACGTGGGCGTCCTGATTGCGATAGGCCGCATCGGCGAGAATGGTCAACTGGCTGCCGGCGAACACGGGATCGTCCGTCGGCAGGGTGGACGCGGCCGGGCGGAACCCGCCAGCCTGCCGACTGTAGAGCAGGATCACCTGGTGCACAGGGTTTTGTGCCGGTTCGGTCATCGGAGCGTCAGTCCCCCTGTGCGTGCGTGGTGTGCTCCTCGATCATGGCCAGGAGGGCCATGAGCGGTTCCAGTACGCGCCGTGGCCGCGCTGGTCGGACGAATCGGCCTGCCCCCGGGGTGCCGTCGGATTTCAGGTAGGAGGCGCCGCTGGCCGAGACGAAGTGCAGGGTGCACCACTGGAACCGGTCGACCGGTGCGAGCCAGGCGGTGGCCCGGCGCTGGTGCAGAAACGCGTAGGCGTCCTGACTTTCCTGTCGGATCGCCTCCCGGTCGGCGTTCGCCGGGGTCGGCCGGCTCAGCCAACGGTCCACCGGTGCGGTGAAACGCAGCGTGTCCGACTTGGTGATGGCGATCGCGGCCGGAAGCTGCAACCGGCCGCCCCGCATGGGGCGGAAACGCAGACCGGCTATCGTGGCGCCGAACGTCGGATCGTCCAGAATGCTGGTGCCCGCGCGGCCACTGCCGTCGCCGATCAGGTCCGGATCCACGACGAAGATCAGACCGTCCACCCGCTGCAGGAACCGCAGGGCCATCGAATCCTGTTGCAGCCCGCGCAGCTGTTCACCGGCGGCGTCGAAGAAGACCAGCGGGAACGTGCGTCCGTCATCGGTGGTGATCAGCACCGCGTCCGTGTAGCTGACCAGCTCGCGGCGATTGGTGTGCGGCGGGGCGAGACCCTCGTCGAAGAAGGGATCGACGACCTCGGTGCGGTACCTGTAGTGCTCGGTCAGATTGACCGGTACCGTGCGCAGCCCCCGCGGCGTGAGTCGCTGCCGGTCGATCTCACCGGACATGGCGGCGAGCAGGCAGGTCTTGCCGGCCATGGTGGTACCGACGAAACCGATCACGACCGGCCGTTCGTAGAGCACGAAATCCACCGGGAAGTAGTGCGGCACCCGGTTGACCTCGTTCGGGCAGCGCAGCACGGCGCTCTGCACCTCGGCCCCCCATTTGGCGCTGTTCCGGGGCGGCAGAGTGATGCGGACGGCCGGTCCACTGCTCTCACGGCGGTACGCGTCACGCTCGTTCCACTCGAATTCCTCCAGGCAGATCACACAGGTGATCTTTTTCGTGCCCGGGGATGTGCTGTTGACGGCCATCGCGGTTACCTCCGGCCTCGTCGGCGCCGTTTCTCCGGACGCATGCTGCTCGTGGAACCGCCGTGGGAGGAGGGTGGCCGCGTCAGGGTCTCCGGATCGGTGCTCGCGCCTGGACCGGTCATCGTGTGCGGGGTGGGGTAGCCGTCCTGGCCGGGTGCGGTGCGCGGACCGGTCGGGTCGTCCGGGCCGGATGCGAACGGTGGGTGTCCGCCCGGCGGTTCGTTCGGCGGTGGCGAGGACGGCCGAGCCGGTCGGGCCGGTGCCGGCTGCCCCTTGGCGGCCATCAGCTGGTCGTAGGCGCGGCGGCCCTCGGCGAGGGTGTCCGGCTCGTGGCGGGGCGACTCGTCCGCTCCCATGATCTGCCCGAGCCGGCGCAGCAGCTCGGTGGCGGTCGGTCGGGCGTCGGGGGCGTCGAACACGCCGTGCAGGATCTGCCCGAGCCACGGCATGCCGCTGGCGGCGACATCGGGTCGGCCACCCAGACCGACGTGCAGGTCGCCCGGGGTGACGACGCTCAGCAGCGCGCAACCCGCGGCGTACAGGTCGTCGCCGGCGTCGATGAACCCGCGACCGAGGATCTGCTCGGGCGATGCCCATTCGCGAGGCGTCCGGTCGGCCGGTGTGGGGACCTGCGCGAGCCGGGAGCGTGGCTCGCCGAGGCGGCGGGCGTACTCGAACCGGTTGATCTGCAGCGTCCGGCTCGTGGGATCCCAGTGCAGGGTGTTACCGCGCAGCTGACGGTGGGAGATCCCCAGCTGCTCGAGCAGGATCAGGCCACGGGCCAGGCCACCGGCGAATTTCCCCAGGTCATCCGGGGAGACCAGGGGACTGCTCAGGTGCTCGATCGGCACCCCGTACTCGGCGGTGATGGCGAACGGTTCGTCCCGGTCGACCTCGTAACCGAACAGGCGGGACAGCTGCCACGGGTAGTACGTGGCGCCCTGCTCCCAGGGGAAGTGCCGATCGGCGTCGAACCGGCGCAGCATCCGCAGGCCGGTGGCGATCGCGTTCTCCAGGGGCAGTTCCGCGTTCTCCCCGCCGATCGCGTAGCGGATGGCGATCGGAAAGTTCTGGTACAGCCCGCGCCGGGTCCGGAAGTTCCTGGTCTCCTCGGGTGGTCCCGGATCCATCTCGACCTCCCAGACGGCTTTGCTGCCATCCGGACGGCGAAACGTCAACGTTTCGAGATCGCTCACCGTGGCCGCTCATCCCTCGGGTCGGCGCGCCGAGGCGACGTGCGAGGACCTGCCGCGGGGATGCGCTGGGGGTGTCGCGCTCGGTGGCCGAGCGGCGCGGGAGGCGGGCGCGTCGGCGGTTCGCCCGTCCCACCGCCGGTCTCCGGGGAACCCGCGCGGCGGGTCGGGTCAGCGTCCTGGGGGCCGGTGGTGGCCGCGGTGCGCGCGGCGGTTGGTGCGCCGGCACCGCTGGTGGTGGCGTCGTGGCCGGCCGGGTCGTCCAGGCTCCGGCCAGGGGCGAGGTCGCTCGGGAGGTACCACAGCCAGGCGGCCAGGACGCCGAGGCCCACGAGGATCGCGAGAAGGATCAGGAGCTGGAGGATCACCAGAGATCGTCCGCCTCGGTCGAGGTGCGCTCCACCCGTGTCGCAGCGGGATCCGGCACCACCGCGGATGCGGCCTCGGGCACGTCCGGCCGCGGTGCGCTACGCACGGTTGGCGGGACGGGGGCGGGCACATCCGGTTTGGCCGCCGTCAGCGGGGCCGGTCGCGCCTGAGCGGGGCTGGGTTCGGCGGGAAGGGCTTCGGCGGGAAGGGCTTCGGCGGGGCTCGCCTCGACCGGCTGGGCCGCGGGTGGTGTGCCGGGGGAGCCGACGGTCGTCTCCCCGGACCAGACCTCGTCCGCGACGGAGTCGGCGGGGCGCGCCGGGGCGGGGGGCGGCGGGTCGGATACCGGGCGCTGGGGTGGCGGGCCGTCCGGTGTCGGTGGTGCTGGTGGAGTGGGCGGCGCGGCGAGGGAGGGCGAGGTGTCGTCGTTCGCTGCCGGGCCGGTCGGCCCCTGCGCGACATCCGGTGTCCCGGCCGGCACCGGCGGTGCAGGTGGGGAGGTGGGCCGCTGCTGTGGTGTGGACGGGGGGCTTGCCCGTCGGACAGAGCCGGAGGTGAGCTCGGTCAGCCGGATGAGGCCGGCGATGTCGGGGGAGCCGGTGGCCTCCTCCCGTCCGGGGTTGGCGATGCGGGGGATGAACCGGATGTACGCCGCCGTGTCCGGAGTGGAATCGAGCAGGCGCAGGTCCTCCTCGTTGGTGAGCTGCAGCAGCTGCGGGTGGCTGGAGGTGGCGCGGCCGAGCTGGCCGAGCTCGGGGGACTGCTGCCAGACCCTGCGGGCGAGTTCGACGCGTCGACGCTGGTCCGTGTCGAACGGCGGCGGTGCCAGCGGGCCACGTCGTTCCAGATGCCGGTCGTAGGCGGTGAGCAGGGTGTGCAGGGCGTCGTGGACGTCCCGGCCGAGGTCCTCGCGGCGCATCCGGGCGATCTCCTCGCCGTGGGTGTTGAGCACGGTGCGGATGGCGGCGGCGACGTCCCCGGTCACGATGTCCGCGAGCTCGCCCTGGTGCGCCAGCAGCTGGCGGCCGACGGCCGAGCCCACGCCGAGGGTGCTGCCGTCGCCGGCCGGGCCGAGGACGCCCGAGTTCGCCGCGGCACCGCCGGGGGTCGGGTCTAATCCACCCGGCTGTCCGGGCCGAGCGGGCGCGGGGAAGCCCCAGGGCTGCCCGGGGCGGCCGGACGGGCCGAAACCACCGGGCGGGCCGAAACCACCGGACGGGCCGAAACCACCGGGCCGGGCGGGACCGCGGGGACCGACGGGCGTCGGGCGCAGTTCGCGCAGCGTCGCCTGGGCGGCGTCGACCGCGTCGGCGACGGCGCTGGCCAGACGGGCCGTACCGAGCCGTTCGTCGGCCAGCACCCATTCGTTGAGGCCGACCGACACCAGCAGCGCGCCGAGCCCGCTGATGGCGTTCGCCGCCTCGTTCAGCCGCAGCCTGCGCTGCCAGGCGTTCACCGCGCGCCGCCACCACACCAGCGGTGCGAACGCGAGGGCGAGCCCGACGAGCAGCAGCGCCACACCGATGCCCAGGCTCGGTCTCGGCAGGACCACGCCGACGCCGATGCCGACGACGGCGCCGCCCAGCGCGTCCAACCCGTACCAGATCAGGGCGGAAAGGGGCAGGTCCCGCGGGTCGGCGGGTTCGCGGGGCTGGGGGATCGGCCGGCGCTGGTACAGGCGCACGGCGATACCGACGGTGAGCGCGGCGGCGACCAGAGCACCGAGAACGCCCACCGGGAACCACAGTCCGGCCAGCAGCGTGCTCAGGAACGCGGTCGACAGCATGCCGGGGTGCAGCCAGCGGGGAAACGGCGGTGGGGTCCGCAGGGTCGTGATGAGCTCGGGCGGGCAGATCTGCGGTACCCGCTGCGCGTACTGCGCGCTACCGGTGGGGCGGGCCCGTACGGCCAGGTCACGTAGGCGGCGAGCGGTGGCGGCCAGCGTCTCGCGGGCGCCCAGCGCCGCGTCGGTCTGGCGGGCCAGCGCCGTGCGCACCTGGGCGGCCGCCGCCGCGGGGACGGGCACCATCTGCACGCCGAGCAGCGCCAGGATGTGTCGCTGCTGCGGGCCGACGCCGTCGCTGCCACCCTGATCGGTCAGCGCCCGGTGCAGCTCCACGGCGAGTGTGCCCAGGTGGGCGCCGGCCTGGGTGAGTTCCGTCCAGACCAGCGACCCGACGGGCACGAGACCCTCCGCGGCCACCGAACGGCGAGGGGCGAACGGTTCGTCGCGCAGCGCGGTGATCAGGGCCGCGGCTTCGTCCAGATGCCGGCGCGCGGCGACGGCGGCCGCCGGCAGCTGGCCGTTCGGGTTGATGATCGAGCCGATGCCGGCGACATCGGTGGTGGCCGAACCGGTCAGCAGCCGGTCGATGCGGGCTGCCTCCTGCGGCACCACCGATCTCGTCCCGTCTCCAGGGCCCGCGCCGCCCGCCCCACCCGGCAGACCGGCGCCACCGGGACCAGGCGGGATGCCGTTGTCGTCCTGGGTGAAATGCTCGAAGGCCTGCCCTGCGGCCTGGTCGAGGACGTCCCGGCTCACCCGACCGAGCAGCAGGTGGATCGCCGGCGCGGCGACCTGGTAGGTGCAGCGCAGGACCACACCGCGCGCCCGGCTGAAGACGCTGGGGATGCTCAACGCCTGCAACAGCGCCGCGAGGTTCGGCTGGGCGTCCTCGTCCGGGCCGAGCACCCGTCCGGGCCGACCGGGAGTCCAGCGCACCCCGCGCAGGTCGCCCGCCCACAGGACGGGCAGTTCGGCGACGGCCGGCAGGTACAGCCGCTCGGGGTGCGGGCGCCGGCCCAGGCCCAGCACCAGCAGCTGCGTCGCCGCCGCGGACACCCGGACGAGGAAGTCCCTGTACTCCTCGAGGCGGGCCACGTCGGCGACGACCAGGATCCGGCTGGTGTCCACGTCGCGCCGGCCCGCCTGGCTGGCGTACTCGCGCTGCAGGGCACCGATCGGGGTGGACAGCACCCGACGCGGATCGTCACGCAGGTCGAGGACGACCACCATCGACGCGTCGTCCTCGTCGCCCCCGGCATGGTCATCGCCGGCGCCGGGCGGCGCCACGGTGGACGTCATCGCTCGTCCGCCCCTTCGACCTCGGTCAGGTAGGCGTGGAGGTCGTGCAGGTTGCCGCGGATCGCACCCTCCTCGGTGAACGGTCGGTGCAGCGCGGCGGGCACGGTGGTGGACCAGAACTCGAGGCCCTGGTCGAGCCGGCCACGGCTGGCCGGCGGCAGCCCCGCGCGGAACTTCTCGATCCGGGCGACCTCCGACCCGGCCACGTCGACGAAGGCGCGGAACACCGCGGCGGGCGGCACCGGTTCGTGGGTGAGCCCCTCCGGACGGATCATCCGCAGGCTGCGGGTGAACGCCCGGCGCGCCTCGTCGTCGTCCTCGACGATCGCCTGCTCGTAGACCCGCAGCAACGACCCCCACGACGAGGTCTGCCCGATCCGATGCAGCGGCAGGTACATGGCCTGCGCCTCGTCATACTCGACCGCGCTGACCTGGATCGACTCCGGTGACTCCAGCGACCCGGTGACCCGCACCCGTCCGTTCCACATCGCGCACAGCAGCCGGTGCAGGATCGTGGTGCGGTTGTCCTCGGTCATCGCGAGCCAGCCGTAGTTGTAGCTCAGCCGCTGCCGCCAGCGCAGATAGTCGGCCGGGTCGTTGTGGGTGACCGCCTGCGACCAGAACCGCAGCAGCTCCCGGACCTCCCGCACCTCGTTGACGGCCATCGAACTGCGAAAGAGCACCACGACGATCGAGTCGGACTGCCCGGGCCGGAAGTCCGGTGTCACACCCTGTCCGGTGGGCAGCGCCAACTCGTCGCGCAGACAGGCCTCGACCTCGCCGGCGCCGGCGTGCTTCACCGCCGGATGCGCGATCAGGATCTTCAGGCGGCCGGAGCCGTCGGGGCTGAACCCGCCGGGCAGCAGCGCGCGCAGCTGGTCGAGGAACTGGCGCAGGTCCAGCGGGTCGACGTCGGGTGCGGCGCTGCTGGCGGCCCGGGCCAGCAGCCGGCCCATCGACGGCAGCAACGGCACCCCACCGCCCTCGGCCTCGGCGAACAGCGACCGGACCTCCTGCTTGAGCCGGTCGCGCAGGATCGCCACCGCCCGTTGTGGCGCGGACCGTTCGGTGATCTCCTCGAACGCCTTCTGCCAGTCGGAACCGCGTAGCAGCAGCCGCAGCACGTCCGCCTCGGTGGAACCCTCGGGCAGGCCGCCACGCTGCAGGAACGCCCGCAACACGGTGCGGTGGAACACCTCGAGGTTGCCACCGGCGGGCAGCAGCTGGCGGATACCGGTGCGGTCCTGGCTGAGCGCGACCGTGCGGCGATCGAACTCGTCCGGTTCGGCGCGGGCGAACACGATCAGGGCGTCGGCGAAGTCGTCCACATGGCCGATCGCGACGTTCATCTTCTGCTGCCAGACCCGGGTCTGGCGGCCCCACGCCTCATGCCACAGCCGCCAGGTGTTCCAGCGGTGCCAGTGCTGCAGGGTGGCGATGGCCTGCTGCACCGGCGGGTCGCCCCACTTCGCCTTGCCGGGGAACCGGTTGCGGATGTCGGGCAGCACCGGGGCCGCGGCGCTGACCGGCGGCCGGTTCGGGACCTGCGGCGGGGTGTTCTTGCGTGCCTCGAGCAGGCCGATCAGGCCGCTGCGGTCCGGCGGGTCGAGCAGTGCCGGATGCCCACGGATGATCCGGCGCAGGTGCAGGACGTCGACCTCGCCGAGCATCGTCCGGGCGGCCTGCACCGGCTGGAACCGCTGCCCGGCGATCTCCTGCACCTGGCCGCTGAGCTGGGTGGCCTGCGCCCGCAGGACAGCGCCGATGGTGTCGGAGTAGTCGGTCAGCGAACGTTTGATCTCCGCGGCGCCGTCGGTGACCCGTGGCGTGCTGACCGGCAGGTCCGGCCGGTCGAGGATCTCGTCGAGGTTCGCCGCCCGCGCCATCTTCCCGATCAGCGGGACGTTGCGCTCCCCGCCCGGCGTCGGCCCTTCCAGCAGCGGGACGGCCCGGGCCAGCAGCCGGCCGGCGACGAGCTCGGCGAGCGCGTCCCCGGGCACGGTCAGCGACGCGACCAGCGCCGTGGACACGCCGCGATGGCCGATGCCGGAGTCGGCGGCGGTATGGCGCTCGGCCGCGCTGTTGATGAACGAGTCGGCGAACGACTGGAACGACTGACCGACCACCGCCGCCTGCTCGGCCTGCTGCTCGGAGGTGATCAGCGACAGCACCAGCGACGAGATCGAACGGTGGATGTCGTCCTTGTCCATGCCCGGGGTGCGGCTGAACAGGAACCCGGTCTGCACCGTGCCCGACGCGATCTGGATCTTGCGTCCCGGGTAGGCGACGTCGATCGGACGGCCGATGTTGTCCGAATGGCCCAGGACCCGCCGGGCCTTGCGGGCGTTCTGGTCGTCCACCAGGCGGAACAGGTCGAGCAGGGCGCGTCCCGCGTTGAGCTGCGCCGAACGGCCCCCGCCGCGGCCCTCGTCGAACGCGCTCGGCATGAGCACCAGCGGATAGATCTGCGCACCGATGCGGGCCCGGTCGAACGCGTCCGCGATGAGATGCAGGTAGTCGTAGAAGATGCCGGTGCCGGTGCCGCCGGCGACCGAGAAGGCGACGAACACGTCGCACGAACGGTTCGACCGCCCGCCGAGCACACCGAGTTCGGCACCGGCCCGGCTGACGGCGTCGATGGCATCGCGCAGCGGCTGCTGGCCCGGACCGATGTCCTCGCGCACCGTCTCGAACAAGGCCGCCCGGCCCACCGTCGGCAGCTGCCCCGCACCCTTGGTGATCGGTGCGACCAGCGGCTCGTCCAGGATCGGCGGCAGCCACGACTGGACGAACTGCCCGGCGGTCATCCGCAGGTTCGCCGCGACCTCCGCGTAGGTCTGGAACTTCGGCACCAGCCCGCGGACCAGCTGGGCGTTACGGGCCGCCGCCTGATGGTGCGTCGGCGCGGGGACGGTCGCGCCGTGGATGCGGTCGAGCTCGGCCTCGTTGAGGTCCGCGTAGACGAACTGCAGGCAGCCGGGCAGCTGGTAGGGCAGATAGCCGGAGTTGCCGTGGGTGCCCATCCGCTCGGCGAACGCCATGCCGTCCGGCCCGCACAGCGACTCACGCAGCCGCCGCTCGAGTTCGGTGCCGATCGCGCAGCCGGTGCCCCCCAGCCCCACGAAGACCAGCGGCTGGTAGATGTTCAGCCCGAAGGCGGTGTCGCGTGTCGGCATACGTATCCCGATCCGTGTTCTGCGCTGGGTCGTGCCCCGGTGTCGGGCGGGTCGCTCCTGCCCGTTCCTGCCTGGTGCCCTGCTTCTGGTGCCTGGTGCCTGGTGCCTGGTGCCTGGTGCCTGGTGTCGGTCAGAACTGCGTGTCGTTCCAGTCGTCGGCCGGCCGGGGGGTCGCCGACGGTTGCCCGGGCCCAGCCGCCGGACGCTGGCCAGGCTGGACGGTGGGTGCCTCGGACATGTTTCGGTAGTCGTCGTCTGGCGCCGATCGGGCCGGAGCGCCATACGGACTGCCGCCATACGGACTGCCGCCATACGGACTGCCGCCATACGGACTGCCGCCATAGGGATCGCCGCCGTAGGGATCGCCGCCGTGGGGACTGCCGCCGTAGGGATCGCCGCCATACGGGTTGTCGTTGTGGGCGGGGTTGCCGGGCGGGGTGCTGCCGTGACCGTTGACGTGTCGATCGTTGCCGGCGCCGCCGAACGGGTCCTGGCCGCCGATGGTCGCGTACGGATCGGCCTCGGCGCCGCCACCACCGAACGGATCGGCACCGTTCGCGTGGGCGCCGCCCCCGCTCCACGGATCGTCGGAGGGCGGCATGGCCGCGGCGCCACCCTGCAGCCGCCGGTCCTCGATCCACAGCTCGGTGCCGGACATGCCGGCGGGGAAGCGGGTGCCCGCGGGCAGGGTGCGTACCTCACCACCCGGCGTCTGCACGGCGAGCTGCCCGTGCTTGGCTCGGCGCACGATGTAGACGCCGGTCTCGCCCGGGTTCGCCTGGGTGAGGGTGAGCGCGACCCCGGGCATGTCGTTGAGGGTGAACCGGAACAGGGACGCTCGCTGTCGCGACGCCGGCAGGTCCGCGCCGGCCCCGTCCCCGCGGGTGGCGAAGGCCCGCAGCTGGGAGACGTCGCCGTCGCGCCGCCGCCGGGCCAGCAGCAGCAGGGCGGCGCCGACGGCGAGCAGCAGGACGACGGCGGCCAGCAGCAGGTACGACCAGTACTTCGCGAACCACCCGGGTGGCTCGTCCACGTCGAAACTCACCGGCTCCTCGGTGAGCACGACACCCGTGCTCGTGGCGCTGTCGCCGTTCGTCGCGCCGCCGGTCGCGCCGCCGGGGGTGACGGAGACGCGGATGACGCCGCGCCGCGGCCCGTAGGCGGCGTCCGACGCCACGGACAGGGTCAGTTTCCGCTCGAAGCCGCTGGCCCCGGCCGGCACGGTCACCGTGACCGGATCGAGGGACACCCCGGCCAGGCCAGCCAGGCTCAACGCGACCTCACGGGGCGTGCCCGACGGATTGTCCGCCCGCAGCACACCGCTGACCGAGGCCCCGCGGTGGACGTCCGCCGGCGTACGCACCTCCACGACCGCGCCGCCGCCGCGAGCCCCCGGAATCCGGTAGGTCGCGCGCTGCACGGTGCCCCGCAGACCCGTACCGGTGATGCTGCCGGTCAGCGACAGCAACCCGGTCGCACCGGCGGGCACGGTGACCTGGCCGGCGTAGCTGCCGTCACCGGCCTTCTCGTCACCGCCCTGGCCGTTGTCGCTCAGGGCCACCGGCACGGGGGTGAAGCCGTCCCCGGCCAGCCGCGCGTCGAACACGAGCCCGGCGAGGTCGCGGGGGTCGGCGGCCTGCCCACGGCTGGTCTGCAGCGTGACGTGCACCGTCGCGGACTCGCCTGGCTTCGGGGACGCCGGCGAGAGGCGGACCACCGAGCTCAGCTGACCGATCCAGGTCAGGTCGGCCTGCACCGTCTGCGGCCTGGCGTCCGGGGGCCAGGTGAAGAGGACCTTCCAGGTGCCCGGGTAGGGGTTGGCGATGAACAGCGACTCGGAGGTGGGGGCGCTGTTGTTCAGGGTGAAGAACGAGCCGTCCTGCTGGCCGGAGCCCTGGATGACCCGGCCCCGGGGGTCGGTGTAGCTGACCTTGATGCCCGCTTCGCGCTTGAGCGCGTTGATGGTGGCACTGGACGCGGTGGCCGGGATGTTCAGAGCCAGGGTCACCGGGCTACCCGGTCCGCCCTGGCCACGTCTGGTGGCGAAGCCCATGCAGCTCGCGTTCGCCAGCGCCCGGTCGAGGGCCTCGGCGATGTCCGCGGCGGACTCGGCGTACAGGGGCGCCGGCGCGGCCACCGGGACCCTCTGACAGTCCTGGCTGGTGCCGGCGCCGAAGCCGGGCAGCCTGGCCAGCCACTCCCGGTTGAAACCGTTCCCGAAACCGACCGGCCAGATCTGCACGCCCAGCGCCCTGGCCCGCGGCGCGACGTCGTTCTCGGTCACGCCCATCGCGGCTGTCATCCGCGACTGCGTCGTCGCGTCGGCGTTGGGCAGCTTCGCCCCGTAACGCTGGACGTTGTCCACACGCAGACCGCCGTCGGTCAGCAGGAACACCACGTTGAAGTAGGACGGATCCTTCGCCGCCTCGAGGATGTCCAGCGCCTTGGTCAGGGCCGCGGCGTGGTCGGTGCCGTTGCCCTCCTCGATACTGCGCGGGTGCAGCTTGCCCAGACAGGTCCGGAAGTCGGTGCTGCCGACCTGTGCGAGCGGGCAGACCTCATCGGTCGCGCCATGCTGCCCGCGGCTGACCTCGGGAAAGTCGTCGGTGCCGAACCCGACCACCGCGATCTTCGAGTCCTTGTCGACCTGTTGGCTGCTGGCGATCAGGCCCGCGGCCTCGGCCTCCTGCCGGATGGTCTCGGGAGTCTCACTTCCCGACTCGTCGACGAGCACCACGGCGTGCACCCGCGGCCGACCGTCGGCACCCACGGTGGCGGGCCCGCCAGCCGGTGCGGCGACAGCCGGCGCCCCCAGCGGCGCGACCAGCACAACGGCACCCGCGGCGGCCATCAGCGCACGGGCCAGCCCGCGAACGGAGCCAACGGTTCGGTTCGCCATCAGTGTGGCCTCCCCCAAGGCTCACGCAGCGCCCGACCCCCCGGGTGCCAGGTCACTCATGCGCTCGCGGTTGAGCCACGAGATACCCGCCGAAACACGTTTTCGTGTAACGAGGCAGGGTATGTCTGCGCACCGTCGCAAGATACACCGTGTTCTGTCGTGTTGCGGGCGCCGAGTGGGCACCATGTCGTCATCTTTTGACGATCATGCTGTGCCGCAGTGGATGCCTGGCTGCCGTCGTCCATATCGACCCTGGTCAGGGGGCTTTTTTGCTTTCCGTCCGGCATTTGGCGGGAGCTGCCTGGCCAACGTACGACGATGTACGGCCTTGGTGGAGAGCGTGGACAGTCGACTCCCGTTGAGAAATCCGGGCGGCCTGTGTCGGCGTGGCCGTACCGGCCGGCCGGCGAGCCCTTTCTGGCGAGCGGTCGGGCCGGCGCCGCCGGTACTGATCGCCCTGAGTCACCGATCTGGCCAGGTGATGGGGGTGGGAGTAGCCACCGTTGGCTGGGCGGGGGTCAGAATGGGGGAAGTCGGGACTGCCTCTGGATCCCGTTCCTGCGACAGGTGGTTCGCCAGCCTGGTGGAGGTGGAGGAGCCCGATGAGCGAGCCTGATCTGAGTGCCTGGGTGGCAGCGCTGTGCGGCGCGCTCGGCCTCGACCCGGGTCAGGTCGACACCACAGCGGTGCTGGATCTGGCCCGGGACGCCGCCCATGGCATCGCTCGCCCGGCCGCGCCGGTCTCGGCCTTCCTCGTCGGGTTGGCCATCGGACGCGGAGCCGACCCCGCCGACGCCTTCGCCGCAGCCACCTCGCTGGCCGTCACCTGGCCGGGCTGATCGACGTGCGCCGGGCTGGTCGACGTGGTCAGCGCAGGAAGTCCAGCAGGGGGGCGTTGACCTCGTCGGGGTGGGTCCAGGCGATGTTGTGCGGGCCGTCGTGGACGGCGACGGTGGTCAGGTCCTTGATGAGCCCCGGTAGCCGGGCGGCGGTGTTCTCGTAGGGGAGAATGCGGTCGGCATTGCCGTGGATGAGCAGGGTCGGCACGTCGATGTTCGGCAGGTCGTCGCGGAAGTCGGTCAGCCAGGAGTCGACACAGGCGTGCGCCGCGTGGGGGGAGGCGCCGAGGGCGACGACGAAGCTGTTCTGCCAGGCCTGGCCACTGATGCGCGTGCCACCGAGCACGTCGACGTTGTAGAAGTTGTCGAGGAACTCCTTGAAATAGGCCGGCCGGTCGGCCAGTACCGCCGCCTTGATCCCGTCGAACACGGATCCGCCGACCCCGTCCGGATTGTCGTCGGTCTTGAGCAGGAACGGCGGGATGGCACCGAGCAGGGCCGCCTTCGCGATCCGCCGGGAGCCGTAACGCCCCAGGTAGCGGGTGACCTCCCCGGTGCCCATCGAGAAACCGACGAGCGAGACGTCGGTCAGGTCGAGCTGTTCGAGCAGGGCGTTCAGGTCGGCCGTGAGGGTGTCGTAGTCGTAGCCGACGGTGGGCTGACTCGACTTTCCGAAGCCGCGCCGATCATAGGTGATGACCCGGTAGCCCTCGGCCAGCAGCGCCCGGGTCTGCTTCTCCCAGGACGCCCCGTTGAGCGGATAGCCGTGGATCAGCACGACCGGCCGCCCCGTGCCGTGATCCTCATAGTAGATCTCGATCGGCGTGCTGTTCTCCTGTCCGACGGTGATGAACCCCATGGATCTCTCCTCAGGTTGCGTGAAGCGGCTGCTGCGTGCAGCGGATGCACCCCGGGCGAACGGTCCAACCGGGCGCCACCCGACCGTGCTACGCCTACCCAGTCGAGCCCGGGTTCACCGGGATCTACCAAAGGGCTGGTGGACGCACGTCTTTTGTGGCTTCTGGCACCGGTATGCGCGGTCCGGCTGACGTCACCGCGCGACCTTCGGCCTCCCACACCACCCACGACACCATCGATCGCTGCCTCACCGGGTCCGCCGGCACCACCGGCACCACCCGGCACCGGCACCGGCACCGGCGTCGCCCCGGCACGAGGAGCCCGTCCGCGGCGACTCGCCTGGCCGTTTCTGTCGGTGGGTCCGCCTAACATCCACGATGACGGGGCAGGCAGCCAGAGCGGGCCACCGAGGCGGCAGAGCGGGCTACACCAGCCTGCGTCGGGCGGCGGTCGGCACAGAGACGGGTGGAACCGGATGAGAGTGAACCTGGCCAGTGTGTACGTGGACGACCAGGACAGGGCGCTGCGTTTCTACACGGAGGTTCTCGGCTTCGTGAAGAAGACCGAGGTCCCGCTGGGCGAGCACCGCTGGCTGACGGTCGTCTCGCCAGAGGCACCCGATGGCGTCGAGCTTCTGCTCGAACCGGATGCCCATCCAGCGTCGAAGACCTTCAAGGCGGCGCTGGCCGCCGACGGCATCCCCTTCACCTCGTTCGCCGTGGACGACATCCGCGCCGAGGCCGCCCGCCTGCGTGGCCTCGGCGTCCACTTCACTCTCGACCCACAGGATGCCGGCCCCGTCACCATCGCCGTCTTCGACGACACCTGCGGCAACCTCATCCAGCTCACCCAGACGCACTGAGCCGGGTTGACCGGCCAGGCCGGTCCTCACCGGTCCGCCGGGCCGTCCGCGGACGCGATCCACTCGGCCGCCACGCGTCGTGGGCGGCGCGGGACAGGACACGAAGACGTCGAACCCGGCCCCGCCGTTACCCGAGCGGGATGAAACTGTCACTCAGACCAGACGATTGGCGTGCTCGTTCGGCGCGGTGCGGAGCCGGTACGACGATCTCCCTCGCTTCATCCTGACTCGTGCTCGACGCTGTCAGGAAACTCGGGGGAGTCCGGCAACATGGTTGAGAAACCTGGAGCCCGCCACGTGGCGGTGCTCAGTGATGTGCACATCGGTGATGGCACACCGACGGTCTGGTATCAGAGCGGCGTGCACGAGCCATATCTCGTCGCCGCGCTCGACTGGGTCACGCAGCATGCCGACACCTTCTCCGAGGTGGTGCTGCTCGGCGACGTCGTCGACCAGTGGAGCTACCCGCCGTCCATGGCGGCCATCATCGAGGCGAACCCGCAGGTCCTCGGCCCGGGCGGCGCACTGGCGCGGGCGGCGCAGGCGGTTGGGCAGGTGACCGGGAAACGTAGCGTGCAGGCCCCGTCCTTCAGGGCGGGGTCAGCGCGTCAACTCGGCTGCCAGAATGAC
>NZ_JALKFT010000055.1:0-19494 GCF_023242945.1 Frankia umida | reverse complement strand
CGGTCGACGATCGTGACCATCGACGGGGTCGAGCAGGCGGCACCGGCCCCCAGGTTCTCCAGGACACCTCCGGCCCCCCCCCCCCCCCCCCCCCCCCCGGGGCCGGGTGGACTGACGGCGCTGGTGGCGCCGGTGGAGCTGGTGGCGCCGGTGGAGCGACTAGAGCAGCGAGCGCAGGACGTAGAGCAGGATGCCGCCGTGGCGGTAGTACTCCGCCTCGCCGGGGGTGTCGATGCGCACGACAGCCTCGAAGGACCTGTCCCCGGCCTGGACGGTGATGGTCGGGGTCTTCTCGTCCACGTGGGCCAGGCCGGTGATGGTGAAGGTCTCCTCGCCGGTGAGGCCGAGCGACTCGTACGACTGGCCCTCGGGGAACTGCAGCGGCAGCACGCCCATGCCGATCAGGTTGGAGCGGTGGATGCGCTCGTAGGACTCGGCGATGACGGCGCGCACGCCGAGCAGCGAGGTGCCCTTGGCGGCCCAGTCACGCGACGAGCCCGAGCCGTACTCCTTGCCGGCGAGGATGACCAGCGGGACACCCTCGGCGGCGTACTTCTGGGCGGCGTCGTAGATCGCGAGCTGCTCGCCGTCCGGCAGGTGGCGGGTCACGCCGCCCTCGACCCCGGGGACGAGCTTGTTGCGCAGCCGGATGTTGGCGAAGGTGCCACGGATCATGATCTCGTGGTTGCCGCGCCGTGAGCCGTAGGAGTTGAAGTCGAGCGGGGCGACACCGTGCTCGGTGAGGTAGCGGCCGGCCGGCGAGTCCTTCTTGATGTTGCCGGCGGGTGAGATGTGGTCGGTGGTGACCGAGTCGCCGAGCAGGGCGAGGACCCGGGCGCCGACGATGTCGGTGCGGGTCTCGGGCTTGGCCGCCATGCCCTCGAAGTACGGGGGGTGGCGGACGTAGGTGGAGTCGGGTACCCAGCCGAAGGTCTGGGAGACCGCGCCGCCGTCGCCGATGGGCAGTGCCTGCCAGCGCTCGTCCCCGGAGAGGTCGGCGTAGTCGGATTCGAACATCTCCGCCTGCACGGCGTCGGCGACGACCGCGGTGACCTCGGCCTCGCTCGGCCAGATGTCGCGCAGGTACACCGGCTGGCCGTCCGAACCGGTGCCCAGCGGGTCGGTGTCGAGGTTGATGTCCATCGTGCCGGCCAGCGCGTAGGCGACGACCAGCGGCGGGGACGCCAGGTAGTTCATCTTGATGTCGGGGCTGATCCGGCCCTCGAAGTTACGGTTGCCGGACAGGACGCTGACCACCGCGAGGTCGGCCTCGTTGACCGCGGCGCTGATCTCGTCGGGCAGCGGGCCGGAGTTGCCGATGCAGGTCGTGCAGCCGAAGCCGACCAGGTTGAAGCCGACCTTGTCCAGGTAGGGCACGAGCCCGGCCCGGTTGTAGTAGTCCATGACGACCTTGGAGCCCGGGGCCAGGGTGGTCTTCACCCACGGCTTGCGGGTCAGGCCCTTCTCCACGGCGTTGCGGGCCAGCAGGGCCGCGCCGATCATGACCTGCGGGTTGGACGTGTTGGTGCAGGACGTGATCGCGGCGATCGCGACCGCGCCGTGGTCGAGTTCGACGACGGTGCCGTCGGCCAGGGTCACCGGCGTCGGCCGGGACGGACGGTCGGCGACGGGGCCGGCGACCGCGTTGACCGACACCGGGGCGTCCGACGGCTTGTCGGCGAAGGCCGCGGCCGGGTCGGAGGCCGGGAACGACTCGGCGTCGGCCTCGTCGGCGCCGCCGTTCGCGAGGACGGTGGCCTTGGCGTAGGTGGGCAGCGCGGTGCGGAAGGCGGCCTTCGCGGTGGACAGCGGCACCCGGTCCTGCGGTCGTTTCGGGCCGGCCAGTGACGGCACCACGGTGGAAAGATCGAGCTCAAGGGTGGTGGTGTAGTCGGCCTCGAAGCTCGGGTCGAGCCAGAGACCCTGTTCCTTGGCGTAGGCCTCGACCAGGGCGACCCGCTCGGCGGGACGCCCGGTCAGCCGCAGGTAGTTCAGCGTCTCGCCGTCGACCGGGAAGATCGCACAGGTGGAGCCGTACTCGGGGCTCATGTTGGCGATGGTCGCCCGGCTGGCCAGCGGCAGGTTCGCCACGCCCTCGCCGTAGAACTCGACGAACCGGCCGACGACACCGTGCCTGCGCAGCATCTCGGTGATGACCAGCACCATGTCGGTGGCGGTGGTGCCGACGGGCAGTTCGCCGGTGAGCTTGAAGCCGACGACGGTCGGGATGAGCATGCTGACCGGCTGGCCGAGCATCGCGGCCTCGGCCTCGATGCCGCCGACGCCCCAGCCGAGCACACCCACACCGTTGATCATCGTGGTGTGACTGTCGGTGCCGACCAGGGTGTCCGGGTAGGCGAGGGTGCCCTCGGGGGTGTCCTTCGTGAACACGACGCGGGCCAGGTACTCCAGGTTGACCTGGTGCACGATGCCGGTGTTCGGCGGGACGACGGTGAAGTTGTCGAACGCCGCCTGGCCCCAGCGCAGGAACTGGTAGCGCTCCCGGTTGCGGCCGAACTCGAGGGTCGCGTTGAGCTCGAAGGCGTCCTGCCGGCCGAAGTGGTCGGCGATGATCGAGTGGTCGATCACCAGCTCGGCCGGTGCCAGCGGGTTGATCTTCGCCGGGTCGCCGCCGAGCGCGGCCATCGCCTCGCGCATCGCGGCGAGGTCCACCACGCAGGGAACACCGGTGAAGTCCTGCATGATCACCCGGGCTGGGGTGAACTGGATCTCCTGGCTCGGTGCGGCCGACGGGTCCCAGTTCGCCAGCGCCCGGACGTGGTCCGCGGTGATGTTGGCGCCGTCCTCGGTGCGCAGGAGGTTCTCCAGCAACACCTTCAGACTGTAGGGGAGTCGACCGGCCCCGGGCACCGCGTCCAGCCGCCTGATCGTGTAGGTGCGGTCACCTACCGCGAGCGATCCGGTACTGCCGAAGCTGTCCATCGTTCTCCTCCTCGTCACCCGCCGCCCGTCACCCACGGGCGGCGGGGCTCGCCACCATGGCCACGCCCCTGCGGCAACGCCATGGCGACCCCGCTGGCGGCGAACCCATGGCGCAGGGCCGCCTGCGGCGTCAGCCATCCTCGGCCGGCTCTGGGTCCATCCTGGCATTTCTCACCGGGAGGGATCGCTCCTGAGGGTCTGTGACACAGCCGACGGACCCGATCGACCAATCGTTGGCCGAAACGTGACCTTCGATTCGGCGCCCGGTTTGCCCCTGTCGTTCAGGGTCGCACCTCGCGTCATTTACTTAGCAAGACTAACAATATCAGACGGCTCCCGCTCCGCCCCGGACTCCGCCGCGGAACCGACGTCCGCACTGCGGTCGGCGCTGCGGTCCGTCCTGGCATCGGCCCTGCGGTCCGCCTTGGGGTCGGCGTCGAGGTCGGCGTCGAGCTGTGCGGCGAAGCGGGCCAGGAACACCTCCCGCTTGCGTCGCGGACTCATCCGCCCGGTGCCCACCGATCGGGCGAGCGCGCGACGTTCCCACTGTTCGACGTCGGAGATGACCCGGGCGGGCGCACCGGCGACCACGCTGCCGGCCGAGACGTCCCGCATCACGATCGCCCCGGCGGCGACGATCACGTCGGAGCCAATCGTCACCCCCGGCATGATGACGGCGTTCAGCCCGATCACGGAGTTGTCGCCGACCCGGATCGGCGCGACGACGTCGACGTCGGGATGCTCGCGGCGTAGCCGGGTCACCGCGCCGTCGTGGGTGATGAACCGGACCCCGCCGGCGATGCCAACCCGGTGGCCCAGCCGGATCAGGTACGGCTCGGTGCCGAAGGTGGCCGGGGTGATCTCGACCAGGCGGCAGTCGTCGCCCACCCGCACCCCGATCCGCCGGGCAAAGCAGACCGGATCGGTGCGCAACAGGTAGCTGCGGTAGGCCGCCCACCCCACCCGCCGCGCCAGCCCCGGCAGCTCCGGCAGTCGCCGCACCAGCCCCCCAGCAGCCGACGCCGGGGCATGCGGGACATTCGGGATGCGCGAGGTGGCGGCGCGCGCAGGCAGGCGGCGAGCCGCGGACAGCCGGGCGAGCAGAGCGTCGACGGCGAGGGCGGTCCGGGACCGCGGTGGACGGCGGGCGGCGGCGTCATGCAGGGCGGCGACGGTGTCCTGGCTGAGCAGGCGACGGTCAAGCATCCGCTCGGCGCGACGGCGGGTGGCCTCAGCCCGCTGTCGGGCAGCCGGGGTGCCGCAACCGGCGGCGGCATCCAGCAGGGCTTCGGCCAAGGCCGCGGCGTCGCCGAGATCGACCAGCCAGCCGGTCTCGTCGTCGACGATCTCGGGCAGCCCGCCGGCCGCGGTGGCCACCGTTGGCACGCCGCAGGCGGCTGCCTCCCGCCCGGAGCCGTAGCCCTCCGACCAGGAGGACACCACGTTGACGTCGGCGGCCGCATAGAACGGTCGGACGTCGCGGACGCTGTCCACCCAGCGGACCCGGTCGGCCCCGGGGCGGGCCGCCCAGGCTGCCCGCAGCTGTTCGCGGTAACGCTCGCCGGCCTCGCCGTAGCCGCTGCCGAGCAGGACGAGGGTGCCCCGCCCGCCCTGTTCGGTGAACCGGGACCAGGCCTCGAGCAGCACCTCGTGTCCCTTGACGCCCCGGCCCGGATGGACCATCCGCTTCGGCGGATAGAAGTAGGCGACGCAGACGGCGACGAGCTCGTCCGCGCCGAAGCCGAGGTCGGCACGCGCCGCCCGGCGCTGCCGCGGCGATGCGGGGCTGAAATGGTCCAGATCGATGCCGTGGGGCAGGGTGCGGATCCGGTGTTCGGGCAGGCCGAGGGCCGCATACCGGTCCCGGATGTCCCCGGTGCTCGCGATCAGCAGGTGGTCGAGGCGGCACAGCACCCGCTCGGCCCGGCGGATCAGCGTGTTGTCCAGGTAGAGCGGCCCGGCGACCATGTGCACGCGGGTGATCGGGGTGCCCACGGTGGCCAGCCGCGCGGCCAGCGCCGAGGCGTACAGGTGGTAGTGCACGACGTCGACGCCGAGTTCACGCAGGGTGGCCCGCAACCTCCCGACCGCGGCGAGCTGCGCGGGCAGCGACGCTCCGGCCAGCGGCGCCGGGCTTTCGACCACCGGTACGTCATGCGCGGCCAGTTCCCGTGCGACCTGGCTGTCCCGGTGGTGGGGGGCCGGCAGCAGCACGACCACCTCGTCGCCGGCCGCCCGGGCAGCCAGCACGTGCGGGATGATCCACAATGGACCGTCCCCGGTCTTGACCAGCGTGGCGATCTTCATCGTGCGGGGTCCTCCCAGCGGGTGACGCAGCGTCCCGCGCCACTTCGCGCGCGGGTCCCCCGACCCTTACGCCTTCGGCTCCGCCCCCGGTCGTGGCCGGCGGGCCACCCACAGGCAGGCGCGGCCGGACAGCCAAGGGGCGCCGACGAGGTCCAGGCCGGCTTCCACCGGCCGCAGTCGTCCTCGGTCCACCCGGGCGGCGAGGGCCCGCCCCGCGGCGGTGAACTCCAGGGCAGTGGCCAGCGCGCCATACGGATGGGCACGCACCGCCTCGAATCCCACCGCCCGCAGTTCGGCGGCCAGGCCGGCCGGCGTGAAGGCGTACTGGTAGAACTCTCCCTCCCGGGGACGCGGCAGCCACAAAGGCGCGCCGGCCGAACGGCGCTCAGCAGCGCCATCCACGCTGGTCGGACGGATATCCGCGGACGAACCACCGCCATCGGACCGGGGGGCGGCTTCGGGCCGGGCAGCGGCCACGGGCGAGGTGGCGACCCGGCCCAGCGCGCGCAGCAGGGGGCTGAAGCAGGGGGTGGAGACCAGCGCGATGCCGCCGGGGCGCAGCACCCGGAAGGTCTCGCGCAGCACCTCGCCGGGGCCCGTCTCGAAGTGCTCGCAGACCCCGGGCGAGTAGACCGCGTCATAACAGCCGTCGGGCACCTCGAGCGCCCGCACGTCGCCCTGCCAGACCCGTAGCTGCGGTGCCGCCGCGCGCAGCCGGGCGACGGTGCGGGGAGCCCAGTCAACGGCGTCGGCGGTGAAGCCGCGGACCGCCATGGCGACGCTGAACTCCCCCGGCCCGCAGCCGGCCTCCAGCACCCGTCCGCCCGGATGCAGGTAGCGCCGAACCGCCCGACGCAGGTGCAGCGGCAGATGGCCGGTGCGGGCCCGCAGGTAGTCCACCGGCTGGGCATCCCACAGGTCGTCCCAGAAGGCGGCGTCGGCGGTCTGGCGGTAGAAGGCCAGCCGTCCCCGGTGCCGCCCCGGCTGGACGACCAGCGTGACCCGGGCGGGAACGGACTGTGCGACGACGGGCTGTGCGACGACGGACTGCGGGGGGATGGACGATGTCAAGAGCTGGCCCCTCTGGTGGCGGGTGCCGGTACGGCCGGCGACACCGATGGCGTGAGCAGGTCGGGAAGCGTGGGCAGGCCGGGAAGCAGCGCCGGCACGGGCGGGCCGGCGGGCAGGACGGGAGCAGGGCGGCCAGCGAGCTCGGCCCGCAGGGCACGGCGAACCAGCAGCGTCATCACCACGTAGGCGATCATGCTGCCGATCGCCGCACCGGTCGCACCGAGCCAGGGCACAAGCACCGGGTAGGTCACCACCGACAGCAGCAGGCCGATCAGACCCACACTGCCGGCCGCGCGGGTGCGTCCGAGCCCGGTCAGCATCCGGCACTCGATCAGAAACGGTGCCAGCAGCAGTTCCGCGACCAGCAGCAGCCGCATCGGGGTGACGGCCGCGCCGTACCCGGCGCCGAACAGTTCCGCCAGCAGCCACGGCGAGGCGAGCGCGAGCGCACCGGCCACGACGAGCAGCACCCCGCACACCGTGAGGGTCACCCGGCGCAGGGTCGCGGCGTCAAGCATGCCGCGGGCGCTGCGATGGAAGATCACCTGGCCGACGGAGCCGGGCAGCAGCCGCAACGCCTCGCAGGACGCGGAGGCAACGGAGTACACCGCCGCCGCACTCGCCCCGCCGAAGGCCGCGACAAGTAGCCGGTCGAACCGGAACGCGACGGTGGCGCCGATGTTCAGCCCGAGCGCGGGCAGGCCCTTGCGCACGAGCAGCCGCCAGGCCGTCCGGTCGCGGCGGGGGCGCACCGGCAGGCCGCGGCGGGCCAGTTCCACCAGGCAGACGACGACCTGCGCGCTCCAGCAGGCGGCGAGGACGACCAGGATGTGGGTGAGTCCAGGATGACGCGGGCCGAGCAGCAGCGCGGCGAGCTGGGCGATACTCGTCCCGGCGACAAGGGCCGCGGCCAGGCTGATCTCGCCGGCGGCGTTGAGCGCGTCGAGCACCTGCGCGGCGAGCAGGTTCGCCGCGGCGAGCAGGGCGACGGCGGCCAGCAGCCGCCCGTTCATGCGGGCACCGCCACTGAGCGTGAGTAGCAGCAGGGAGGAGACCGTGACCAGCCCGACGGCCAGCGGCATCACGGCCAGTGTCAGGCCCAGGTAGTGGCCGAGTCCGACCTGTGGATCGGCACGGCCGAAGTAGTGGCGGAACGCGACGTTCGTGCCGAGCCCGCCGACGAGCGCGCCGAACGCACAGACGGTCATCAGCACGACGAGCGCCCCGCGTTCGGCCAGCGGCAGCATCCGGGCGGTGACCACGGCCTGCCCGAGACTCGCGACGGCGGCCAGCCCCAGCCATCCGGTGACGGTCGTCCCGACCCGTCCGATGCCCCGCTGGACACCGTCCGGTCTCCTCGCCGCACCCACGCCGCCCGCCGGAACCTTCTCCATCGGAACGTGGTCCGCCGGAATGTGGGCTGCTCGTGCCTTGGCTACCTGCGGTCTGGGCGCTCGAAGTCTGGGCGTCCGAGGGCCGGGGGGTGTCGCAGGCTGGTTGGCGCCGATGGTCACGGCGTCGCGGTGGACGTCCGACGACGTGACCGGGCCGCGGGGCTCCGGCCGTCCGGGCCGAGGATGCACGGGCCGAGGGTGCACGGGCCGAGGATGCACGGGCCGGCGTTGTGCAGGCAGCAGCGGCACGGGTAGCAGCTGCCCGGGCGAGGACGGTTCGAGCCGGCGCGGCTCGGGCCAGCGCTGGACAGGCAGGTGCTGCTCCGGTCGGCGCCGATCGGGCCGGCGCCGACCGGAGACCAGGTGGGCTGCCGGCGGCCGGGCGGAGCGGGCGAGGGCCCGGCGGGCCGCGGCGGACTCCGCAGCATGGATCAGGCCGAGCACGACGAGGCCCAGCATCACCTGGACGGGCACGGCGGCGAACGCGTTGCGAACCTCGATCACCAGGGGCACGAGCAGAACCAGACAGGCCGCCTCGGTCCCCCGCCGGGACCGGCCGTGGTCCATCCAGGCCACCGCGAGGCCCGTGGCCAGCAGGAACAGCAGCACGCCGCCGAGGCCGAAGTTGTAATAGGCCTCGGCGATCGGGGACCCACCGATCGGACCCTCCCGATCCATGATCAGGACATTGAACAGCCGCTCGTCGCCGAACTGGGAGGGCTGGGGGTGGCCCAGCACCCGGCCGGACACCAGGCGTTCGAGCTGCCCGTAGAAGGTCGAGCCTGGCGGTGGGTGTTCACCCATGCCGTCGCGCCAGTCCAGGACCGCGCCGATCGGGCGGATCGACGCGCCGAGCTCGGCGACCCCGTCGACCGGGCTGAAGGTGACGGCGCTCAGCCGGACCCCGGCGAGCCCCGACTGGCGGATCTCGCGCAGCCCACCGATGAGGGCGAGCAGCGCCACCACCCCGAGCAGCACCATCACGCCGCGTACGACGACGCGTCGACGGGCCGCGACCGCCGCGGCCGACACCGCGGGGAACATCACCTCCGAGCGCAGCCCGAGCGGCAGGGCGATCACCGCGAACAGGGCGAACACCACGATGGTGGCGCGCCGCCACCGGCCGGGCCCGTCGATGACCGCCAGCACCAGACCCAGGCACAGGCCGAACAGCACGTAGGGCACCAACGGGGATCGCAGCGCGGTCTGCCCGACGTCCGTATAGGAACCGAACAGCAGCCCGAGCCCGCCGGTGCTCAGCACGATCGCCACCAGCGCAGCTGCCGAGGCCGCGACCAGCGCAAACCCTGCTGGTGCCCGGAAGCTCGGCCGCGCCGTCCCCACTGCCACGGAAACGGCGCAGACGGGAGCCGCGCAGACGGGAGCGATGGGGCGGCGTAGCGCCCCCCAGAAGGTCATCGCCGCCACCCCGACGGTGGCGGCCAGAACGCCGATGGTGGCGATGGTGAACAGCCGGCTCATCGGGTAGACGGCCAGCCAGCGGAAGTCGTACTGGGCCCGGATCCGGTCGAACGAGGTGTCGGTGGCGTACAGCACCGCCACCCCGAAGTGGAACACCGACAGGGTGATCAGGTAGACGGACGAGCAGGCCCACACCCCACGTGGCTGGGCCCGCACGCACAGCAGCACACCGCCGACGACGATGAGGACGCACACCCGGGCCGCCGTGCGTTCGGGTAGCGCGGCCAGCGACGACGACCAGGCCACGACGACGAACAGCGCCAGCCCGCAGCCGACGAACGCCAGCGCCGCGGCCCGCTGCGCGGCCGCCACCGAGCGCTGCGCGCGGGCGGTCCGCGACCGTGGACGGCGGACCGTGGCAGGCAGCGGCAGCCGGGGGGCACGAGGCACCCCGGCCCGGGTCTGGGCAGGCATCGACTAGGACCACACGGCCGTGATGTCACGCTGCCAGGTGTCCATCGTGAACGGCGAGCGGCGCACCAGCCGCATGGCCTCGCGGCGCTGCTCCAGGGTCGGCGGGATGGCGGTGAGCATCTCGGCGGTGTCCGACCACAGCACGTCGGAGGCGCTCAACGGCAGGGTCGTCACCCCGGGCAGCAGCCGGGCGATCTCGCTGACGCCGGGCAGGTCCGCGGACAGCACCGGCGTGCCCACCGCCAGCGCCTCCAGCACGACCGTGGGCATGCCCTCGTGCAGCGAGGTGACCAGCAGCAGCGACGATCCGGCGAGTAGCCGGGGGATCTCGCGCACCTCGCCGGTGAACTCGATGTCGTCGGCGACGCCCAGCCGCTCGGCGAGCGCCGTGAGCTCCGCCGTCTCCGCGGGATCCTGGCGGCCGACGATGCGCAGCCGCGCCGGCACCGAGCGCGCCCGCAGCGCGGCGAACACCTCGACCGCCCGGACCCGGTTCTTCAACGGATCCGGGCGCGCGATGTGCACCACGGTGACGCCGTCGGACTCGTCCACCTCGGGCTCGCCGGCCCGCCGGCGGGCGGCGATGGCCACCCCGGACGGTTCCAGCTCCACGCCGTTGTAGATGACCCGGCAACGCTCGTCCAGGCGCCACGTCTCGCGCCACAGCCCGCGCATCGCCGCCTCGCTGACCGCGATGATGTCGGTGGCGCACCGGTCGAGCAGCCACCGGCCGACGGCGCGCTGGGCTCGTCCGCGCAGGCTCGTCCCGTGCCGGTCGGCGCTGCTGACGAAGTAGGCGATCCGCCGACGCACTCCCCCGACCCGGGCGAGAGCCAGCACCACTCCGGAGAAGGTCGCCACGGCCGAGTGGACGACGTCCGGGCGCACCTGGCGCACCAGGCGCAGGAACCGGATCGGGAACAGCCAGTCGACCCGGCAGTAGTGGACCTCGCTGCCCAGTTCGCGGATCTCGTCGTCCAGGGAGCCCGGCGCCCCGGAGGTGACGGCGAACTCGAGGCGGAACTCCGCCGGGTCCAGCCGGCGCAGCAGGTTCAACGCCCGCAGTTCCACGCCGGCCCGGTCCATCCGGCCGAGCACCTCCAGCACCCGCACTGGTCGCCGCGGCCGGGGCTCCGGGTCAGGCACCGGCGCCGCCTGCTCCTCGGCCACCACCGTTCCCGTCCCCGGCCGCGTCCCTGTTCCTGAGGTCGGGGACGGCCCTGCCACGCCCGCCGCATGCTGGTCGGATGCCCGCCGGTCGCCGTCCGGCCGATCGGCCGGCGGCACCGTCCGCGGAGTCACCGACAGATCGGACGTCGGCGGATCGGACGTCGGCATGGCTTCGGGGGTCAACGGTGCTTCTCCGCTCGCGTCGTGCGGGTAGCCGGGACGGCACCGGACGACCGGCCCGCGCGGCCACCCGACCGGGATCGGGTGTCAGCTGCCACCCGCGGAGAGTCCCCCGGGTGCTGTGGATCCGGTGTGCGCCGAGAGCCGGCTGTCCGGCGGGCATCCGCTGTCCGCGGGGAGTCCGCGGCCCGCGGGGACCGTGCTGCACGGCTCATGGCCTTGGCCGGGACGAGTGGGCTGGCCGCGGAGATGGAGGCCGCGGCCAGCCGCACCCGACCGGTGGTGGTGGCAGCGGCGGAGGCGGGCGCGTGGGCCATGGGGCGGGCGCGGTCCGGCGCGTCCCAGCCGACGACGGCCCGGTAGAAGGCGCTGGCCTGTTGGTCCACCCGTTCGCCGCGGTACTCCTCGGCGGCAGCCCGGTTGCGCGCCGACATCCGCGCCAGCAGCTCGGGGCTGGCGAGGACCTCGGACATCCGGATCGCCAGGCGCAGCGGATCCTCGGGCGGGACGAGGTCCTGGTGCGCGAGCAGCTCCACCGTGCCCCCGACCGCGGTGCCGAGCGCCGGCACCCCACGGGCCAGCGCCTCGATGAGCGCCCGGGGCAGCCCCTCGGTCCGCGACGGCAGGACGAACAGGTCCGCGTCGTCGAGCAGGGCACGCACGCCGGCGCGGTCCAGCGTCGGGACGAACTCGACGATCCCGTCGAGCCCTTCCTGCTGCGCGGTTCGCACCAGCTGGTCATGGTGACGTCCGGAGCCGACGATGACGACCCGCAGCGGGTGCTTCCAGGCGTCGAGCACCCCGACGGCCGCCAGCAGGATGTCGTGGCCCTTGTACCGGCGCTCCTGGGAGCCGATCGTCACCACGGTCGCCGGCGTGGGCGGTCTGGATGCCCGCGGTCGTGGGGCGGGGGTGAAGTCGTCGGGGCCCAGCCGGCCGTAGGCATAGTGGGCCTGCAACGCCCCGGGCGCCGCCGGGTAGCGGGCCTGCAGCGTCTCGCGGGTGACATAGCCGACGGCGCGGGCGCCGACCGCCCGGCGGGCCAGCCAGCGGCGGGCCGGACGGCGCGCGAAGCGGCCGAACATGCCCCCGGCGACCGCCTCCGCGTCCCCGATGATCTCCATGGCGTAGGGCAGGTCGCGGCGGCGCAGCGCCGCGATGAGGGTCGCCCCCACCAGGCCCGGCATCACCGCGAGATATCGGGTGTCGACGACGTGCGGCGAATACCTGGCGCCGGCCGGACGGGCGGAGCCGCCCGCCCGCTGGCGAGGCGTGGGCGCCAGGGCTCCGCCCGGCCTGAACCCCGCGGCCACCGCGCGGCGAAGTCGGCGCCGGGTCCGCAGGTAGCCGACCAGCCCCTGATAGGGCGGCAGCTCCACCACCCGCACGCCCGTGCCCGCGACCGGATAGGAGGCCGGTGAAGACGCCGCAGCCGTCGAGCCCTTCGAGGATGCCGCGGCCGGCTCGTCGCGCGGCGCGGCGCCGACCCGGCCCAGCACGACCACCTCATCGAAGACGCCGAGGTAGGAGGCCCAGTGCCGGTAGGCCTCGCTCGGGGTACGGGACACCACGACGTCCTGGGCGTCCCGGTGGAACCGTGCCTCCGTCGCGACCACAACCCGCATGGCGTCCACCCTTCGCCGACTCTCCCCTCAAGGACGTCCACAACCTACAGCCAGCACTTGACTACATAGAGACACAGCACTCACGGAGAGTCCGGACGCGGCGGCGCTACCGCCCCGCCTCCGTCCGATCTACGACGCCCCGGCGGCTTCCCCGCCTCACGCGCGAACGGGCGGGTGAGGCACGTAGCGCCCACCCGCCCGGTCCCGCAGTCCCACAGCCCTGCGATTCCACAGCCCTGCGATCTCACGGTGCCGGTCCGTCCGACGTCCGACCTCCGACAACCAGCTGCCGGACATCCGACGTCCCGTCACCGCGAGACGACCTGCCGGGCGCCCACCCGCCCCGCCCCCGCGTCCATCAGCACCACGCCGGCAGATCTGCCTGCCCGGCGCGAACCGACGGACGGCGGACGGGCAGCGGTGGCCGCCCGGCCCTCTCAGAAGGTGCTGGTCGTGATGTTGTTGCAGCTCGCCGGGTCGTCGACGTCCGCACACAGCTGCGCCGCGAACGGCTCCGAGAGCTGGTCGGTGTTGTAGGGATCGATCGCCGCCGACAGCGGGCTCACCCCGGTGTCGGCGGCGTTGATCGACGCGACCCCGAGCCGGACCACGGCCCCGACCGGCAGCACTCCGCCAATCTGAATCACGATCTCCACAGCCCGTATCTCCAGGCCCGTGGCCGTCTGCACCTGGCGGTTGAGCACCACGTACCCGACTCCGGGCAGGACGACTGCCGTGTTGGGTGCGACGTCGACCGGCAGATGTACACCGGCGACCGTCAGATCGGCGAACTGTGTCCCGGTGGAGCTGAGTACGGGCGGCGAGCCC
This sequence comes from Frankia umida, assembly GCF_023242945.1. Taxonomy (NCBI): domain Bacteria; kingdom Bacillati; phylum Actinomycetota; class Actinomycetes; order Frankiales; family Frankiaceae; genus Frankia; species Frankia umida. Next base: position 6,080 of record NZ_JALKFT010000055.1, on the reverse strand, counting down.
GGACTCTTGACGACATTCGCCTGGGACGTGATCGCACTGGCGGTGATCAGGCCGTTGAGCAGGTTCAGACTCGCCAGCGAGATCTTGGAGGTGCCACCGGTGGGATTACCCGGCACCGCTGTCCCCGAGGCGGTGATCGCCCCTGCGGTGATGATGCCCGGCAGGTTGATGCCGGCCAGGCTCGAGCTCGACGTGCCCCCGTTACAGGGCACGCTCTGGGCGACCAACGGGTTGACCGACAGCGGTCCCGCCGCGATCAGGTTCGAGTAGGCCACCCCGGTGATGAACACCGGCGGCTTCGGCAGGAACCGCGACTGGGTGAGACCGATGATCACATCCAGGCCGGCGTTCGGCCCGGCGAGCAGCCGGATGTGCGCCCCGATGGTGCGGATGCCGTTGGCCGCCACGGTCTGCTCGTTGAGCGTGATCGAGCCGAGCAACGGAATCGCGATTGTCGTGTTGGCCCCGATGCTGCCCAGCGGGATCGGAATCCCGAGGACGGTCAGCGCCCCGAGCGAGACCGAGCCGGCCGAGGCCACGCCCGCCCCGGTGTTGACCGCGGTCGAGGTGACCCCCAGACCGGTCAGGCCGACCAGCCCACCGAGCAGGTTGATGCTCGCCACCGTGCTGCGGGTGACGGCCACCTGGTTGTTGTTCGGCCCGCTGTGCGCCGTGGTGGCGGACTGGAACGTGGGAGCGGCCGTGATGACACCGGGGATGTTGACAAGCCCCCCTGCGGTCGCCACGAGCCCCGGCTGGATCGTGCAGGAGATGCCGGTCGGGAACAGCGGCCCGACCGTCACCACACCGCCGACCGAGGCCGATGCCCCGTAGGCGTACTGCTCGTAGGCAAGCGGGGAGGGGACAGCCGAGGCCGTGCCCACTCCCACGCCAACCAGGGTGGCCGCGAGGACGCCGCCGGACACGACGCCGGCCGTCAGCCGACGCAGTCCCAACCGGGGGCCCGCGCGGAACGAGCTTCGCATCAAATCCCTCTTTTCCGTTAGCTAGAGAACACTTTCAGTGATAACTCTAGGGAGGGAAGGTGTAATGATGTGACTACCTGCAGGTAGATGGTTTCACTGAGCGACTTCCGGGCGTGTCGCCGTACGGTCGGATCAGAGGGACTCCACAGTGAGACCCGCACCTTCGCGCGGTCGGGCCTGTGCCGGCACCCACACGCCGTCGGCGCCCGAATCGTCACCCATCCCAGAACCGACCGCCCCCGGACCAACCATGCCGGGGCCGGCCCCGGCCGGATCGACCCCACCGTGGATGGCAGCGTCGGGGGCAGCAACATCGGGGGCGTCGGCGGTTGCGGCGTCGTCGAACGGAAGACTCGGTGTCGCGCCGAAGGTGCCACCGAACGCACCTGCGGCCGGGCCGCGGCGGCGGATGTCGTGCGGTCCGGGCAGCCAGCGGCGGGTGTCCAGGACGAGCCGCGCATGCCGGGCCACCAGCTCACGGTCGAACGCGTCATGGTCGACGAGGACGACCACCAGATCGGCCACGGCGAGCTCGGTGGCGTTCGCCTCGACCAGGCGCACACCCGCGGGCAGCCGGGCTGGGTCGACGTGCGGATCCGCCGCCCGAAGGTCGGCCCCGAGCTCGGCGAGCAGCCCCGCGATCCGGATGGACGGCGACTCCCGTGCGTCCCCGGTGTTCTTCTTGTAGGCAAGGCCGAGCAGCAGCACCCGACTGCCGGCCACCGGCTGGTGGCGCGCGTTGAGCATCTCGGCGACCCGGCGCACCACATGATCGGGCATGTGGTCGTTGACGTCGTTGGCCAGCTCCACGAACCGGAAGCTGCGCCCGAGGCTGCGCCGCACCCGCCAGGACAGGTACGACGGGTCGATCGGCAGACAGTGCCCGCCAACCCCCGGTCCCGGGGTGAACCGCAGATAGCCGAACGGCTTGGTCGACGCCGCGTCGATCGCCTCCCACACGTCCACGCCGAGCTCGTGGGCGAACATCGCCAGCTCGTTGACGAGCGCGATGTTGACGTGCCGGAAGGTGTTCTCCAGCAGCTTCGTGAGCTCTGCGGTGCGGGTCGAGGCCACCGGCACGGTCCGCTCGACCAGACTGTCGTAGAAGGCGGTCACGGCCGACCGGCATGCCGAGCTCATCCCCGAGACGACCTTGGGAGTGTTCACCAGGTTCCAGGTCGGGTTGCCCGGGTCGATGCGCTCCGGGGAGTACCCGAGGTGGAACTCGGTTCCCGGCTTCAGCCCCGAGCCCTCGGCCAGCAGCGGGGCGAGCAGCTCCTCGGTGGTGCCCGGGTAGGTGGTCGACTCCAGGATCACCGTCACCCCCCTGCGGACCAGCGGCGCGAGCTCCTGCGCGGCGTCGACGATGTACGACAGGTCGGGCGCCCCCTCCCGCAGCGGCGTCGGCACGGTGATCACGGCAACGTCGAAGCCGTCGGCCTGCCCGTAGTCCGCGGTCGGCAGGTAGTTCCCGCTGGCCAGCGCCGCCTCGAGCTCACCGTCCGAGATGTCCTCCACATATGAGCGCCCGGCGGCCAGTCGCGCCGTCCGGCCCCCGTCGATCTCCACCCCGACGACACGCCAGCCCGCGGCGACAGCTCGCATCGCCACCGGCAGACCGACGTACCCCTGCCCGATCACCACCAGCTTGTTCGATGACATGAACAGATTGTTGCTTATCGAATACGCTAAGCGATGTAGCCATGTTGACGTGTCCCAGGCCAGGCCATCCGCGACTCCCGGTAGCAGATTTTTGCGTCTTTTGTCCGATGTTCGGGCGGGTGACCTGGAGCGTGCCACAGTCCGCTGCCCACGCCGAACCGTCCGCCGCCCTGCGCCGGTTGGACGCGGCGGGCGCCGTGCCGTCGGTCGGGCCGATGGCACGGGCCGAGTCGGTGGCACTGCTCGCCGACCGCGCCCCCGGCCTCGGACGGGACGCCGCCGACCACCCCGACACCGAAGCCGGACGCACCACCCCTGCCGACACCTACCACCAGGCCGGCCGGCGCTCCGACGCCATGCCCGAACACGCCCCCTTCCATCCCGACGCCATTCGCGCCAAACAAACCCTCGTCGAAGCAGCCAACCGGCCCGCTTTCCGTGCTGGCGCCAGCGGGCAGGACTCAGGCCGGGCAGGGTGCGGGGCGGGCGCGGGTGCCGGCCAACCTGGCCGTCTCGCAGAGCGGCGCGGCGCGCTGGTACCGGGGCCGCATCTCGCGCCAACGAGTCGACACGCAGCGCAACGCACAGACCATCCAGCCGGTCCGGCGAAGGTTAAAAAAAAATTACTCTTCGCAATTGGCGGGTGCCGAACAGTGCGCCCACAGTTGTTGAGGAGTATGCGATGTTTCGTCGACGACGACGGCTTGGGGTGGCAACGGCCGCGCTGGCCGCCGCCGGCCTCGTGGCCCTGCCGGCTGCGGCAGCAGTCGCCCCGGTCTGGGCAGCGGCGGCCTCCGGCACAGAATGGTCCTGGGGCTACAACGGTCTTGGTGCGCTGGGGAACGCCACCACCGCCAACAGCTCCGTGCCGGTCCGGGTCAGCGGTCTGAGTGGGTTGAGCCGTGTCGTGGGAATCGGCGCGGGCAGGTACTCCGGGTACGCCGTCGCCGCGGACGGCACTCCCTGGTCCTGGGGCTACAACGCCTACGGACAGCTCGGCAACGGCACCACCACCAACACCACCGTGCCCGTACGCGTCAGCGGTCTGACCCAGGTCTCCGCCATCGTCGGCGGCAGCACCCACGCCTACGCCCTGCGCCAGGACGGCACCGTGTGGGCCTGGGGGTACGGCAACTACGGGCAGCTCGGCAACGGCACCTTCGCCAACAGCCGGGTCCCCGTCCAGGTCAGCGGCCTGAGCCGGATCCTCGCCATCGCCAGCGGCGGCGCGACCGGCTACGCGCTGCGCGGCGACGGCTCGGTCTGGGCCTGGGGGTACAACGACGAGGGCCAGCTCGGCAACGGTACGTTCACCGACAGCAACGTGCCGGTCCGGGTCAGCGGCCTCAGCGGGGTTCGCGCGGTCGCCGGCGGCCAGGAGAGCGGGTACGCGTTGCTGTGGGACGGCACCGTCCGGGCCTGGGGCGAGAACGAGCACGGGCAGCTCGGTGACGGCACCACGATCACCCGGGCGCAGCCCGTCGCCGTGCACAACCTCACCGGGGTGACCGCCATCGCTGCCAGCAGCGAGGGCAACACCGGGTATGCGCTACTCCGGGACGGCACCGCCTGGGCCTGGGGCCTGGGGAACACCGGTCAGCTCGGTAATGGCGACGACGAGAGCGCCCTGGAACCGGTCCAGGTCAGCGGCTCCACCGGCCTCGACGGAGTGATCGGCCTGTCCGCGGGCAGCTTCAGCGGATACGCCCGGCGCTGGGACGGCACCGTGTGGGCCTGGGGCAGCAACTACTACGGGCAGCTCGGCAACGGCACCACGACACCTCCCTACAGCCTGCGCCCCGTGCAGGTGAGCGGCGTCGCCCGGGCCGAGGACATCGCCGGAGGCGGGTTCAGCGGCTACACGCTGCTGGGCACCTGGGAATGATGACCGAAGCCGCCCGCCCGCCCGCCGCGACCAGCTGAACGGCGGCGATCCGGCCGATTCACCGGAGCACAGGTGGCCGCCGGGGTCGGTCATGGGACCGCCCCCGGCGGCCAGTCCGATCCGACGTCAGCGGATGACGGGGCTACCCGCGGACGCTCCAGGCGGTTGGGCGGTCGCTGCGGGACGGGCGGTGGTCACGGCGAGGGCACGGGCGAGGATGGCGGCGATGCGCTGGCTGGCCCGGCCGTCCCACAGGGCGGGGCGACGCGGGAACGGCGGATGATCGAGGGCCTCGAAGGCGGCGGCCACCACGGCCGCGCGTTCCCGTCCGACCACACGGTTCGTGCCCTCGGTGACGGTGAGTGGACGTTCGGTGGAGTCCCGCAGGGTCAGGCATGGCACGCCGAGCACGGTGGTCTCCTCCTGGATGCCGCCGGAGTCGGTGAGCACGAGCCGGGCACCGGCCTGCAGGGCAATCGAGTCGAGGTAGCCGACCGGGCCGAGCAGGCGGATCCCGGCGGGCAGCCGGCCGGCCAGGCGCGCGGCCGTGCGTGGGTGCGCCGGGAACACCAACGGGCAGCGGGCGGCGATCTCGCCGAGTGCGGCGAGCAGGTCGGTGAGCGTCGCCGGATCGTCCACGTTGGCCGGCCGGTGGAGGGTGAGCAGCCCGTAGCCGCCGGGACGCAGGCCAAGTTCGGCGAGCACGGGCCGGGCGAAGGCGTCCGCCTGGCGGGCGAGCAGGGTGTCCACCATGACGTTGCCGACGAGGTGCACCTGATGCGGCGTGGCCCCCCCGCGCAGCAGGTGCTCCACGGCCTCGGGCGACGTCGCGAACAGATCGTCGCACAGCTGGTCGGTGACGATCCGGTTGATCTCCTCGGGCATCGACCGGTCGCCGCTGCGCAGGCCGGCCTCCACGTGGGCGGACCGTACCCCTGCCTTCGCCGCGACCAGCGCGCAGGCCAACGTCGAGTTCACATCGCCGAACACGACGACGACGTCGGGGGCGAGCCGATCCAGCAGGGATTCGAACGCGGTCATCACCGCCGCCGTCTGCACGGCATGCGAACCGGACCCCGCGGCCAGGTGATGGTCGGGCGCACGCAGGTCGAGATCGGCGAAGAACACTCCGCTCATCGCCTCGTCATAGTGCTGCCCGGTGTGCACGAACGTGGTGCGCAACCCGGTGGCGGCCAACGCGTCCAGCACCGGCTTGGCCTTGACGAAGTTGGGACGCGCGCCCGCGACGACCACCGCGTGCGCACCATCCGGCGAGGCCGTCCGCTGCGCGGGCGGCGGTAGCGGCGACGGTACGGGCGACGGTCGGGTCACGACGACACCTCGTCGACTGTGGCTGGTGCGGGGCCGGTCGCCGACACCGGGGCATCGCTGTCGGGCCGGGGGGTGACCAGCGGCGGGGGCCGCAGACCCTCACGGGCGGCGGCGTCGGACTCGAGTGCGAGGTCGCCCTCGACCATCATCGCGACCAGCTCCTCGAAGGCCACCCGCGGCTGCCACCCCAACACCTCCCGCGCCTTCGACGCATC
>NZ_JALKFT010000054.1:9739-21455 GCF_023242945.1 Frankia umida | reverse complement strand
CGTCGAGGTCAGTCCGCATCCGGTGTTGACGGTCGGTATGCAGGAGACCATCGACGCGGCAGCGGATTCGAGCGCGGTGACCATCGGGACGCTGCGCCGTGATGACGGGGGTCCCCGTCGTTTCCTCGCGAGCCTGGCCGAGGCGTTCACGCACGGTGTCGCGGTGGACTGGGCGCCGGCGTTCGAGGCGTCGGTGCTCGGGGCGCCGCCGCGGCGGGTCGACCTGCCCACCTACGCCTTCCAGGAACAGCGGTACTGGGTGGACGCGCCCAGCACCACCACGGCGCCCGAGAGCATGAACCGGGCGGCGGTGGATCCGGCCACCGCCCGGTTCTGGGCCGCGGTGGACCGGGAGGACCTGACCGCGTTGGCGGCAGCCCTCGACGCCGACGTCCCGCTCGAGCCGCTGCGGGCGGCCCTGCCGGTGCTCTCGTCCTGGCGCCGTCGCGAGGCCCGGGCGTCCGTCATCGACACCTGGCGCTACCGGGTCACCTGGCGTCCGGTCGAGGCCACGACGTCGGGCGCCCCCACCGGCTCCTGGCTGCTGGTCCACCCGGTCGGCCACGGTACGGATCCGTGGGTGGTCGGCACCGCCGACGGCCTGCGCCGGGCGGGCGTCGACGTCATCCTGGTGGAGCTCGCGGACGGCGCGGCCGACCGCGCCGCGGCCGTCGCCGCGTTGACGGACGTTCTGGCCGGCACCGACGTTCTGGCCGGCACCGACGTTCTGGCCGGCACCGACGTTCTGGCCGGCACCGACGTTCTGGCCGGCACCGTGCGACCCGTCGGAATCCTGTCCACCCTGGCGTTCGCCGAGACCTCCCACCCGGCGCATCCGGGGTTGCCGGCGGGACTGGCGCTGAACCTGGTGCTCGCCCAGGCACTGGGCGACCTCGAGGTGACGGCGCCGTTGTGGATGCTGACCCGGGGAGGCGTGTCCCTCGGCCGGTTCGAGCCGATCGACGCCCCCCTCCAGGCCGCGGTCTGGGGACTGGGCCGGGTCGTCGGCCTGGAACATCCCGACCGCTGGGGTGGTCTGATCGATCTGCCTGACGGGTGCGACGAACGCGCTGTGGCTCGGCTGCTCGCCGTCCTCGCGGCCGACCCGGCGGACGGCGGTGAGGACCAGCTCGCGATCCGGCCCGCGGGAACGTTCGCCCGCCGGCTGGTCCGGGCAGCCCCCGGCCATCGCGAGACCACCGACCACGCCGACCACGCCGACCGGGCGGACCGGGGCAGCGGTGCGCAGTGGCGACCGCGCGGCACCGTCCTCGTCACCGGTGGCACCGGCGCGCTCGGCCCCAGGCTGGCCCGCTGGCTGGCCCATGCCGGCGCCGACCACGTCGTGCTGGTCTCGCGGCGGGGCGCGCAGGTCGCCGGGATGGCCGATGTCGACGCCGACGTCACCGCCGCGGGCGCCCGGCTGACCGTGACGGCATGCGACCTGCGGGACGCGGACGCCGTGGCCGGCCTCGTGGCAGACCTGGCCGCCGCGGGCTCGCCGGTGCGCGCGGTCGTGCACGCCGCCGCCGTCATCGAGCTGGCCCCGCTCGCCGGCCTCACCGCGGCCGACCTCGCCGCCGTCCTCACGGCGAAGACGGTCGGCGCGCGCACCCTGCACGACGCGCTCGGCGACACCCCGCTGGACGCGTTCGTGCTGTTCTCCTCGATCGCGGGGGTGTGGGGCAGCGGTGACCACGGCGCCTACGCGGCTGCGAACGCCTATCTCGACGCGTTCGCCCAGTGGCGTCGCGACCAGGGCCTGGTCGCCACCTCGATCGCCTGGGGGGTCTGGGACAGCTCCGAGGTGTGGGCGAGCACCGCCACCCCGGACGGCCTCGATCTGGACCGGGTCCGCCGCCAGGGGCTGCCGTTCCTCGACCCGGAGGTGGCGATGGCGGCCATGGCGACGGTCCTCGCCGACGACGAGACGCACATCGCCGTCGCCGACGTCGAGTGGGAACGCTTCGCGCCGGTGTTCACCTCGGCCCGGCCCAGCCCGCTGCTCAGTGAGATCCCGCAGGTCCGGCAGGCGCTGGGCGCCGACGGGGACGCGGTGAACGGCGCCGGCACCGACCGGTCCGCCGTGACGCCGGCGGAGTCGGCGCTCGTCGACCGGGTGCGGGGCCTGCCCGTGGCCGAGGCCGGCCGAGTGCTGCTGGACCTGGTCCGGACCGAGGCGGCCACGGTGCTCGGGCACCGCGGCGCCGGGGCGGTCGACGCCGTCCGTGCGTTCCGTGAGCTGGGGTTCGACTCACTCACCTCGGTGGACCTGCGGAACCGGCTGAGCGCGGCCACCGGTCGACGTCTGCCCACCACGCTGGTCTTCGACTACCCGAACCCCACCGCGCTGGCCGACTTCCTGCGCGGCGAACTCGCCGGTGCCGCGGCGAACGACACGTCGGCCGCTCCCCGCCGCGCCACGACCAGCGCCGCAACCGGCGCCGTGCCGGGAGCCGACGACGAGCCGATCGCGATCCTCGCGCTCGGCCTGCGTTTCCCCGGCGGGGTGCGGACCCCGGAGGATCTGTGGCAGGTGCTGGCGGCCGGCGAGGACGTCGTGGGCGATTTCCCGACTGACCGCAACTGGGACCTCGACGCGCTCTACGATCCCGACCCCGACCATCCCGGCACCTCCTACACCCGCCGGGGTGGCTTCCTGCGCGACGCCGGGCACTTCGACCCCGACTTCTTCGGCATCTCGCCGCGGGAGGCACTGGCGATGGACCCGCAGCAGCGGCTGCTGCTGACCACCTCGTGGGAGGCGTTCGAGCGGGCCGGGATCGAGCCGGGTTCGCTGCGCGGTGCCCCGGTCGGGGTGTTCGTCGGCGCGAACTACCAGGACTACGTTCTCGGCGCGGCGGCGTCCCCCGACAACGCCGAGGGTCATCTGCTCACCGGGGGCGCACCGAGTGTGCTCTCCGGCCGGCTCGCCTACACCTTCGGCCTGGAGGGTCCGGCCGTCACGATCGACACCGCCTGTTCGTCGTCGCTGGTGGCCCTGCACCTGGCGAGCCAGTCGCTGCGGCGTGGGGAGTGCTCGCTGGCACTCGCCGGCGGTGTCGCGATCATGGCGACTCCGGGGGCGTTCGTCGGTTTCAGCCGCCAGCGGGGCCTGGCCGTCGACGGCCGCTGCAAGGCGTTCTCCGCCGCGGCGGACGGCATGGGTATGGCCGAGGGCGTCAGCATGTTGGTGCTGGCCCGCCTGTCCGACGCGCGCAGCGCCGGGCATCCCGTCCTCGCCGTCATCCGGGGCTCGGCGGTCAACTCCGACGGGGCGAGCAACGGGCTGACCGCTCCCAACGGGCCGTCCCAGCAGCGGGTGATCCGCCAGGCACTGGCCAGCTCCGGTCTGCGTGCCGACGAGATCGACGCGGTCGAGGCGCACGGAACCGGCACCACCCTCGGTGATCCGATCGAGGCCCAGGCCCTGCTCGCGACCTATGGCCAGGAGCGCCCGGCGAACCGGCCGCTGTGGCTCGGATCGTTGAAGTCGAACATCGGGCACACCCAGGCGGCGTCGGGCGCGGCCGGCGTCGCCAAGATGGTCCTCGCCCTGCACCACGGCGTGCTGCCGCGCACCCTGCACGCCGAGGAACCGTCCCCGCACGTCGACTGGACGGCAGGCGCGGTCCGGCTGCTCACCGAACCCGTGGCCTGGCCCGCCCGGCAGCGGCCACGCCGGGCCGGGGTGTCGTCGTTCGGCATGAGCGGCACCAACGCCCACCTCGTGCTCGAGGAGCCCCCAGCACCGGGGCCGGAGGCGGCCGACGGCGAGGTCGATCCCGCGGTCGGCCCGACCGGCGCCGTGACCGGTGAACCCGTGACCGGGCAACCGGATCGGATCGCGCTGCCGTGGCTGATCTCCGGCCGTACGCCGGCGGCGCTGCGCGCGTCGGCCGCCGCGCTGCGCACCCACCTCGCCGACCATCCCGGGCAGGCCCTCGCCGACATCGGGGCGGCCCTGCGGCGGCGATCGGCCTTCGAGCACCGGGCCGCGCTGCGCATGGGCGACCGCGGGAGCCTGCTCGCCGGGCTGGACGCGCTGGCCGCGGGCGCACCCATGGCCGAGGTCCGCGAGGGCGTCGCCCGCTCTGGCCGGTCGGTCGTGTTCGTCTTCCCCGGCCAGGGCACGCAGTGGGCGGGGATGGCGACCGGCCTGCTTGCGGACTCGGTGGTCTTCCGCGAGCGCATCGAGCAGTGTTCCGAGGCGCTCGCCCCGCATGTGGACTGGTCGCTGCCCGACGTACTACGCGGCACGGCCGGGGCGGCATCGCTGGACCGGGTGGACGTCGTCCAGCCGACGCTGTTCGCCGTGATGGTGTCGCTGGCGGCGCTGTGGCGTTCCCACGGGGTGGAACCGGCGGCGGTCGTCGGACACTCGCAGGGCGAGATCGCCGCCGCCTGCGTCGCGGGCGGACTGTCCCTGGCTGACGCCGCGCGGGTGGTGGCGCTGCGGGCGAAGGCGCTCGGGGCGCTGGCCGGGCGTGGGGGCATGGTCGCGGTGGCGTTGCCGGTCGAGGAGGTCCGGGCGCGGCTGGCGCCGTGGGCGGCGGACCTGTCCGTCGCCGCGGTGAACGGCCCGCGCTCGACCGTGGTGGCCGGCTCCACCGACGCGCTCACCGCGCTGTCAGCCGACTGTGAGGCCGCGGGGGTCCGGATCCGTCGCATCCCGGTCGACTACGCCTCGCACTCGGCCCAGGTCGACGAGATCGGGCCACGGCTGCGCGAGCTGCTCGCACCGGTGCGCCCGCGGACGGCGTCGGTGCCGGTGTACTCGACGGTCACCGGCGGCCTGCTCGACACCGCGGACATGGACGCCGAGTACTGGGTGACGAACCTGCGGCGGACGGTGCGCTTCGACGAGGCCACCCGCGCCCTGCTCGCCGCCGGACACGACGTGTTCGTCGAGGTGAGCCCGCACCCTGTCCTGACGGTCGGCATCCAGGAGACGATCGACGGGACGCCGGCGGAGCCGAACGCGGACGCCGGCGATCCGGTCACCGTCGCGACGCTGCGCCGCGACGAGGGTGCGACACCCCGGATGCTCGACGCGCTGACCGAGGCACACCTGCACGGGGTCGACGTGCGCTGGCCGGACGCCGCCGGTGACGGCCCGCCCCCGGTCGACCCGCCGGACGTCGCGGCGGTGACGACCAGCCTGCCCACCTATCCCTTCCAGGAGCGGCGCTACTGGTGGGCGGCGACGTCCCCCGCCGCGGCCGGCGACGTCGCCGCCGCGGGGATCACTCCCGCCGACCATCCGCTGCTGGGCGGGGCGGTCGAGCTCGCGGACGGCCACGGTCACGTCCTGACCGGCCGGCTGTCCCGGCGGACGCATCCCTGGCTCGCCGACCACATGTTCGCCGGCTCCGTCCTGCTGCCAGGCACCGGGTTCGTCGAGCTGGCGCTGCGCGCGGCCGAACAGGTCGGCTGCGACCGGGTCGAGGAGTTCACCCTCGACGCCCCGCTGATCCTGCCCGAACGGGACGCGGTGGACCTTCAGCTGCGGATCGGCGGTCCCGATGACGACGGGAACCGTGGCCTGACCCTGCACGCCCGCCCCGCGGGCGACCCCGGCGCCGACTGGGTCAGGCATGCCGGTGGTCTGCTCGCCGGGGAGGCGACGGCCGGCGGGGTGGCCGGGCCCGATCCGGCCGACGAACCCGCGTTCGCCGAGCTGGCGGGAAGCTGGCCGCCACCGGGCGCGTCGGCGGTGGATCTCGACGGCGTGTACGAGCGTTTCGCCGCCGCCGGCTACGCCTACGGGCCGGCCTTCCAGGGCCTGCGGTCGGTGTGGACTCGCGGGGCGGATGTCTTCACCGAGGTCGCGCTGGCACCGGACCTCCAGGGCACGGCCGGTGCGTTCGGGCTGCACCCGGCGCTGCTGGACGCCGCTCTGCAGAGCCTGTGGGTCGCCGCCACGGCCGACGAGGGCGCCGACTCCGGTGGCCAGGCCGCCCGCCTGCCGTTCTCCTGGGACGGGGTGTCCCTGCTCGCGGCGGGCGCCGGCCGGCTGCGGGCCCGGCTGAGCCCGCTGGGCCCCGACCGGACCCGGATCGTCCTCGCCGATCAGGGCGGAAGCCCGGTCGCCGTGGTGGACTCCCTGGTCACGCGGCCGGTCGGAAACCAACCCGTGGGGCTCACCGGTGTCGGCGACCGGCTGTTCGCACTCGACTGGGTCGTCTCGGCCGCCGGACAGACACCGCGAACGGTCCAGCCCTGGGCCGCCCTCGACGTCGGACAGCCGGCGACAGACGGACTCCGGGGGTTGTCGACCCGTTCGTACCCCGACCTGGACGCGCTCGCGGCCGCCCATCCGATCGCCGATCCGCCGGCGGTGGTTCTGCTGCCCCTTCTCCCCGTCGCGGCCGGGGCGCGGGACGTGCCCGGCGACCCGCCGGAGGAGGTGCGGCGGGCGACCCACCGGGCGTTGGCCTGGCTGCAGGCCTGGCTTGCGGACGAGCGTTTCGGGTCGTCCCGGCTGGTGCTGGTGACCCGGGGGGCGGTGGCGGCGCGACCCGGGGATGACGTGCGCGATCTCGCGGGCGCCGCGGTGTGGGGCCTGGCGCTGTCGGCGCTGGCGGAGGCTCCGGACCGGTTCGTGCTGCTCGACCTGGACCCCGGCGACGCCCTGTCGACCGACGAACTGGTCGCCGCGGCGCTGGCGAGCGGGGAGCCGCGGCTGGCGATCCGGGACGGCGCCGCCCGGGTCGCCCGGCTCGTCCGGGTCCCGGCCGCACCGCCGACCGACGAGGACGAGCCCGCCCGCTGGCGGCGCGACGGAACGGTCCTCGTCACCGGCGGCACGGGTGTGCTCGGTGCGCTGGTGGCCCGGCACCTGGCCCACGTGCACGGGGTGCGGCGGCTGCTGCTGGTCAGCCGGCGCGGCACCGCCGCCGAGGGCGCGGCCGAGCTCGTCACCGACCTGGCGGCCGGCGGCGTCGAGGTGTCCGTGCGGGCCGCCGACGTGGCAGACCGGGCCCAGCTCGCCGACGTGCTCGCCGCCATCCCGGCCGACCACCCCCTGACCGGCGTCGTCCACTGCGCCGGTGTCCTCGACGACGCGGTGATCCCGGCGCTGACCCCCGAACGGCTGGACCCGGTGCTGCGCCCCAAGGTCGACAGCGCCTGGCACCTGCACGAGCTCACCCGCCGGCTCGACCTGTCGGCTTTCGTGCTGTTCTCCTCGGCCTCCGGCGTCTTCGGTGGGCCCGGCCAGGGCAGCTACGCCGCGGCCAACGCCTTCCTCGACGCCCTCGCCCACCAGCGGCGGGCAGCGGGCCTGCCGGCGATGTCACTGGCGTGGGGGCTGTGGGAGCAGCGCAGCGAGCTGACCGGACGGCTCGGCGACCCCGACCTGCGACGGCTGGAACGCGCGGGCGTGCGGGCTCTGACCTCGGCCGAGGGGCTGCGGCTGTTCGACGTGGCGCTGGCCGCGGACCGTGCCCTGCTGGTCCCGGTCCGCCTGGACCTCGCAGCCCTCGGTGGCCGGGCCGGGCCGGGCGGCGTCCCGCCGCTGCTGCGCGGGCTCGTGCGGACACGTCCGCGCCGCGCCGCGGACGTGTCCGCGGTGGGCGACGACGGGCCCGACACCCTGCGGCGGCGGCTGCGCGCGGTGTCCCCCGAGGAACGGGACGAGATCCTCGCCGAGCTGGTGCTCGGCCAGGTCGGGGCCGTCCTCGGGCACGCCCCGGGGTCCGCGGCGGCCGGGGGGCGGGCGTTCCGTGACCTGGGCTTCGACTCGTTGACCGCGGTCGAGCTGCGTAACCGGCTCGGCGTGGCCACCGGTCTGCGGCTGCCCGCGACCCTGGTCTTCGACTACCCGACCCCCGCGGCACTGGTGGGTTACCTGCGCGACGAGCTCGCCCCCGCCCCGGGCGGGACGGCCGCCGCGGGCGAGACGGCCGGACCCGGAGTGCCGGGCCAGCGGGAGGCGACGGCCGGAGCGGGCGGGACGGCCGAGCTGGCGGGCGCCGTCGGGTCGGCCGCCGCGCTCGGGCGCCAGGCGGCGATCGCGTCGATGGACCTTGACGATCTTGTGCAGCTCGTCCTCGGGGACCAGGAGGCGCCCGCCGCCGCCGGCCCGCCCGGGGCTTCCGGATCGGACGGAGCCGGAGACGCCGATGGCGCGTCCCGGCCTGACGGGTGGAGTCAGTGATGGCCACGTCGACGGAGAAGGTCGTCCAGGCACTGCGGACGGCGTTGCTGGACAACGACGCGCTGCGCGAGCGCAACCGCGACCTCGCGGACGCCGCGCACGAACCGATCGCGATCGTCGGCATGGGCTGCCGGTACCCGGGTGGGGTACGGTCCCCCGAACAGCTGTGGCGCCTGGTCGCCGACGACGTCGACGCGGTCGGGGCCTTTCCCACCGACCGCGGCTGGGACGTCGACGCGCTGTTCGACCCCGACCCGGACCGGCCGGGCACCCTGTACGCGGCCGAGGGCGGTTTCCTCGATGACGCCGGCGCCTTCGACCCCGACTTCTTCGGTATCTCGCCGCGGGAGGCGCTCGCGATGGACCCCCAGCAGCGGGTCCTGCTGGAGATCGCCTGGGAGGCGGTCGAACGGGCGAACATCGACCCGCGCAGCCTGCGGGGCTCCGCCACCGGGGTGTTCGTGGGCGTGATGGCGACCGACTACGCCGCCCGCCTGCCTGCCGTCCCCGCCGACGTCGAGGGCTTTCTCGGTACCGGTACGGCGTCGAGTGTCGCGTCGGGACGCATCGCCTACGAGCTGGGTCTGGAAGGTCCGGCGCTGACCCTGGACACGGCCTGCTCGTCGTCGCTGGTGGCCCTGCACCTGGCCTGCCAGGCACTGCGCCGCCGGGAGTGCGGGCTCGCCCTCGCCGGGGGCGCCACGGTCATGGCGAGCCCGGGGCTGTTCATCGGGTTCAGCCGGCAGCGTGGGCTCTCCCGCGACGGTCGGTGCAGGTCGTTCGCCGACGCGGCGGACGGTGCCGGGTTCGGGGAGGGAGCCGGCCTGCTGCTGCTCGAACGACTCTCGGACGCCCGCCGGGCCGGCCGGCCGGTGCTCGCGGTCCTGCGCGGCTCGGCGGTGAACTCCGACGGGGCCAGCAACGGGCTGACCGCGCCGAACGGCCCGTCCCAGCAGCGGGTGATCCGGGCCGCGCTCGCGGACGCCCGCCTCGACCCGGCGCAGGTCGACGCCGTCGAGGGGCACGGGACCGGGACGACCCTCGGCGACCCGATCGAAGCCCAGGCGCTGCTGGCGACCTACGGACGGGGCCGGGACCCCGGGCAGCCGCTGTGGCTGGGGTCGCTGAAGTCCAACGTCTCCCACACGCAGGCCGCCGCCGGGGTCGGCGGCGTCATCAAGATGGTCATGGCGATCCGCCACGGGCTGCTGCCGCGGACCCTGCACGTGGACGGGCCCAGCCGCACCGTCGACTGGTCCGCGGGCGCGGTCCGACTGCTCACCGAGGCGACGCCGTGGCCGGCCGGGGACCGTCCGCGCCGCGCCGGCGTCTCCTCGTTCGGGGTCAGCGGGACGAACGCCCACCTGATCGTCGAACAGGCACCGGTGGACACCCCGACGGACGCTCCGCTCGACCCGCCGCCCGCCCGCGGCACCGACGGTACCGACAGCACCGACGTCGCGCCCCCCGTACCGCTGGTCCTGTCGGCGCACGACAACGAGACGCTGCGGGCCCAGGCCGAGCGGCTGCGGGCCCGACTGGCCGAGGAGAAATCCTGGCACCCGGCCGATGTCGGGCACACGCTGGTGACGGCCCGGGCACGGCACCCGCACCGGGCGGTCGCCGTCGGCGCGGACCGGGGCGGGCTGCTCACCGCGCTTGCCGCGCTCGCCGACGGACGCCCCACCTCCATGGTCGCCACCGGTGTGGCGGACGCCAGCCGTGCGCCGGTGTTCGTCTTCTCCGGCCAGGGCAGCCAGTGGGCCGGAATGGCGCTGGAGCTGGCGGAGTCCTCGGCGGTGTTCCGGTCCCGGCTCGACCTGTGCGCGCAGGCGCTCGCACCGCACGTCGACTGGTCGCTGTGGGACGTCCTGCGCGGCGCTGCCGGCGCACCCGGTCTGGACCGGGCCGACGTCGTCCAGCCGGCGCTGTTCGCGGTGATGACGGCGACGGCCGAGCTGTGGCGGACGTTCGGGGTCCGACCGGCGGCGGTGCTCGGACACTCCCAGGGCGAGATCGCCGCGGCCTGCGTCGCCGGGGCGATCAGCCTGCCCGACGCGGCCCTCGCCAGTGCACGCCGCGGCGCGGTGTTGGCGGCGGAACTCGGCGGGCGGGGCGGGATGGTCACGGTGGCACTGCCCCGGACCGAGGCCGAGCTGCTGCTCAAGCCCTGGGACGGGCGGCTCGCCGTCGCCGCGGTCAACACGTCCGACTCGGTCGTCGTCTCGGGGGAGACCGCCGCCCTGGCCGAGCTACTGGAACGCTGCGCGAGGGACGGGACACGAACCCGGCGGATCGCCGTCGACATCGCCTCCCACTCCCCGGCGGTCGACCGGGTCCGCGACCGGCTGCTGGCCGAGCTCGGGCCCGTGCGACCGGTCTCCGTCCCCACCCCGTTCTACTCCACGGTGGACGGCGAACGGATCGACACCGCCGCCCTCGACGCCCCCTACTGGCTGCGGAACACCCGCCAGACCGTGGAGTTCGAGCGCGCGGTCCGCGCCCTGCTGGCCGACGGGCACCGGACGTTCGTCGAGATCGGCCCGCATCCGGTGCTGACCGCCGCGATCGGGCAGATCGCCCTGGACGCCGGACTCGACCTCGCGGGCGTGGCCGGAGCCGGTCCGGACGCCGTCCTGACCATCGCCTCGGGGCGGCGCGACGCGGGTGGTCTCGACCAGTTCCTGCTCGGGGTGGCCGCGGCGCACGTCCACGGGGTGCCGGTCGACTGGAGCGCCGCGTTCACCGGCACCGGTGCGCGGCTCGTCGACCTGCCGACCTACCCGTTCCGGCGGCGCCGCTTCTGGTTGGAGGCGGACCGCGGTGCCGGCGGCGACGCCTCGTCGGTCGGTCTGGCCGCGGCCGATCATCCGCTGCTGGGGGCGGCCGTCGACTGGCCGGACTCCGGCCCGGTGGCACTCACCGGCCGCCTGTCCACCCGCAGCCACCCGTGGATCGCCGACCATGCGGTCACCGGTGTCGTCCTGCTGCCCGGGACGGCGCTGGTGGAACTCGCGATCCGCGCCGGCGACCAGGTCGGACTCGACCAGGTGGAGGAACTGACCCTGGCGGCGCCGCTGATCATCCCGGCCGATTCGGCGATCCACCTCCAGGTTCTCGTCGGTGCGGCCGACCCGTCGGGGCGGCGCGGCATCGACATCCGGTCCCGGGTCGAACCGGCCCGATCCGGGTCGGGGCCCGGCCCCGCCGACCTGGACGTGGATGCGCGCGCCCCGTGGACGACGCACGCGACCGGGGTGCTGTCGGGCCGGGCCACCTCCCGGCCGGGCGCGGACGAGATCGGGGTGTGGCCACCCACCGGCGCGCAGCAGGTCGACCTCGACAGCTGCTACGAGCGGTTCGCGGAGTCCGGCTTCGTCTACGGTCCGGCCTTCCAGGGACTGCGGGCGCTCTGGCGCCGGGACGAGGAGCTGTTCGCCGAGGTCGTCCTGCCACCGGAGCAGCACCCCGACGCCGGCCGGTTCGGGGTGCATCCGGCGCTGCTCGACGCGGCGTTCCAGGCCGTCGGCTTCCTCGGCGGGCCGGTGCCCGCCG
>NZ_JALKFT010000054.1:0-9729 GCF_023242945.1 Frankia umida | reverse complement strand
CCCTGCGCGCCGCCGCCGCCGCCGGCCGCACCGGGGTCTCCGGCGGCGGGGGGGCCCCCCCCCGGGGGCCGGGGGGGGGGGGGGGGGGGGGGGCGGGCGACGCCCGCGCCAGCCGATTCGCCAGGAGCGACTGCCTGTTCCGGACCTGGTGGGCGCCGGTGACGGTGGATCTCGCGGTTCGGGCTGGAACCGGCCCACCGACCACCGCGGTGCTCGGGCCCGCGCAGGACGGCCTCGTCGAGGGCCTCCTCGCCGGGCTCGTCGCCACCGGCACGCCGGCCCGACTGGCAGAGGAGCTCGCCGACGTGACGGCACCGGGCGTTCCCGGCCCGGATCTGGTGTTCACCCTTGTCCCCGACAGGCACCCGGGTACGGATGTTCCGGGTGCCGTACGGGCAGCCACCGCCGCCGCGCTGGCGCTCGTCCAGCAGTGGCTGGCCGACGCGCGGTTCTCATCCAGCCGGCTGGTGTTCGTGACCCGGGACCTGGTCGCCGCGGACGGCCGCCCCGGGGCGTCGGGGCGGCCCGAGCGGGACCTCGCAGCCGCCGCGGTCTGCGGTCTGGTCCGCTCAGCCCAGTCGGAGCATCCGGACCGCTTCGTGCTGGTCGACCTGGACGATCACGTCGAGTCGTACGCGGTCCTCCCGGCGGCGCTGAGGACCGACGAACCGCGGCTCGCGGTGCATGCCGGGATGGTCCGCGCCGAACGGCTGGTCCGGCTCACCACCCCGCCCGACGTGACGGGGGACGGGACCACGGGAGAGGAGACCGCGGACGACGGCGTGGCGGAGGACGGGATCGCGGGCGGCGCGCCGGTCTGGGCGACGCACGGAACGGTGCTGGTCACCGGGGCCACCGGCACGCTCGGTCGGCTGGTCGCCCACCACCTCGCCACCGCCCACAGGGTGCGGCGACTGCTGCTGCTCAGCCGGCAGGGCGCCCAGGCGGCCGGCGCGGCGGACCTGCTCGTGCGGCTCGCCGCCCTCGGGGTCGACGCCACCCTCACCGCCTGCGACGTCGCCGACCGGGACGCGCTCGCCGGCGCACTGGCGTCCGTCCCGGCCGAGTTTCCGCTCACCGGCGTGGTGCACATGGCCGGTGCGGTCGACGACGGGATCATCGCCGCGCTGACCCCGGCGCGCATCGACGCGGTGCTGCGACCGAAGGCGGACGCCGCCTGGCACCTGCACGAGCTGACCCGCGACGCCGACCTGACCGCCTTCGTGCTGTACTCGTCGGCGGCGGGGGTGTTCGGCAGCGCTGGGCAGGGCAACTACGCCGCGGCCAACGCCGTCCTCGACGCCCTGGCGCTCCAGCGCCGGGCGGCGGGCCAGCCGGCGACGTCACTGGCCTGGGGAATGTGGGAGCAGCGCAGTGCGCTGACCGCCCACCTGGGCGCCGCCGACCTGGCCCGGATGTCGGCCGGCGGGTCGCGACCACTGTCGAGCGAGCAGGGGCTGGCCCTGTTCGACGCCGCCCTGGCGACCGCCGTGCCGGTGGCCGTGCCGATCCAGCTGACCCCCGTGGCCCTGCGCGCACGGTCCGGCCGATCGACGACAGGGGAGCGGGCCGCTGGAACAGGCACTGCTGGAACAGGCACTGCTGGAACAGGCACTGTGCCACCGCTGCTGCGCGGCCTCGTCGCCGGCCCTGGCCTCACCCGCCGGGGCCCCACCCGCCGAGTCGTCGACGCCGCCGTCGAGCGTGGTGCGTTCGCGCGCCGGCTCGTCGGGCTCGCTGAGCCCGACCGGGAGGCGACGCTGGTCGAGCTGGTCCGCACCGACGTGGCGGCGGTGCTCGGGCATGCCAGCACCGACGCGGTGACGGCGCACCGCAGTTTCCTGGAGCTGGGATTCGACTCGCTGACCGGCATCGGCCTGCGCAACCGGCTGGCCGACGCGACCGGGCTGCGGCTGCGGCCCACCGTCGTCTTCGACCATCCGACCCCCGTCGATCTCGCCCGGTACCTGTCCGCCGAGCTGGTCGAGGTCACCATGGACGACGGGCCGACCGCCGGGGGGAACGCGCCGTCGCCGGACCCCATCGCCCCCGGATTCCCCGGATCGTCCGCTCCGGCGGCGCAGGCGAGTGCCGAACCGGCCACCGCGCTGTTTCGCCGGGCCACCGCCGCCGGCAAGATCAAGCTCGGGTTGGACCTCCTGCGGGATGCGGCGCTGCTGCGGCCGATGTTCACCGGCGTCGACGATCTCGCCCGGATTCCCGAACCGGTCCGCATCGCCCGAGGGCCCGCCCACCCGCCGGTCATCTGTTTCTCGTCGTTCGTCGCGCTCGGTGGCGTCCACCAGTTCCTGCGGTTCGCGTCGTTCTTCCGCGGCGAACGGGACGTGTCCGTGGTGGCGCTGCCCGGCTTCGAGGACACCGGCTTCGAGGACACCGAGCCGCTCCCGACCAGTGTCGACGCCCTGATCGACCTGCTGGCCGAGACCGTCGCCGTCCACGGCGGCGGGGTACCGCCCGTCCTGCTGGGTGCATCGTCCGGTGGCCTGCTCGCGGTCGCCGCGGCGCGGGCGCTGGAGCGCCGGGGACTCGACCCGGCGGCCGTCGTCCTGCTCGACACCTACCTGGCCAGCGACCAGGCCATCGCCCAGTTCCAGGACGTGCTGGTCGGCGGGATGTTCGAGCGGGAGGGGGCGTTCGTCGCGATGAACGACACCCGCCTGACGGCCATGGGCTGGTACTGCGACCTGTTCGCGGGCTGGGCACCGGAGCCGATGTCGACGCCCGTCCTGCTCGTACGGGCCTCCGAACCGCTGGTCGATGTCGCACCCGAGGACCTGACCACGGACTGGCGTTCCTCCTGGCCGAGCGCCCACACCGTCCTCGACGTGCCAGGAAACCACTTCACCATCGGCGAGCAGCACGCGGAGGTCACCTCCGGCGTCGTCCGGGACTGGCTCCAGAACACCCTCGGCGAGCAGGCGGGACACATCCGGGCCGAGCGCTCGTGAACGGTGTCGACGGCCATCCTCCGACGACGAAGAAAGGCCGACCATGACCGACATCGCTGTCCTCGAAAGCCTGTGGTTCCGGCGGTTCGCCGCCGCGCGGAACACCGGGATCCGCCTGGTCTGCTTTCCGCACGCCGGTGGATCGGCGACTTTCTACCAGCCTTTCGCGCGGGCCCTGGAATCCGTCGCCGACCTGTGGGCGGTGCAGTATCCGGGCCGCCAGGACCGGCGGTCGGAGCCGCCCTTCGAGAGCATCGACGACGTCGCCGACCAGCTGGCCGGGCTGCTTGGATCCGCCGCCGGCCCGCCGCTGGCGTTCTTCGGCCACAGCATGGGCGCGGTCGTGTCCTTCGAGGTGGCCCGCAGGCTCCGGCGGGCCGGCCGGCCCGGTCCGGTCGCCCTGTTCGTCTCCGGCCGCCGGGCCCCCTCGGTGCCCCGAATCGAGCTGGTCCACCAGGGAACCGACGCCGACATCCTGCGCGCGCTGCGCGAACTCGCCGGAACGGACCCGAGGATTCTCGGCGACGAGGAGATCCAGCAGATGATCCTGCCTGTCGTGCGCGGCGACTACCGGGCCGTCGAGCGTCACCGCCACGTTCCCGGCCCCCCGTTGACCTGTCCCGTCGTCGCCTTCGGCGGGGACGACGACCCCCATGCCTCGGTCGCGGACCTGCGCGCCTGGGCCGACCACACCACCGGCGCCTTCGAGGCGCACGTCTTCTCCGGCGGCCATTTCTATCTGGTCGACGAACTGGACGGCGTGACGGCGGCCATCGCGGAAAACCTGGCTGCCCTTGCCGGCCCGGTCAACGGTGGCCGGAAATAAGCACAGCTCTGTCGTTGACGCCGCCCCGGGTGGCGCCGAATGAAAGGATTCTGAGATGAGCATCGGTTACATTCTCGGCGGCGGAATCAGCCACGATCCGGGTGCCGGATCCGAGCTGTACGACGCCTTCGAGGTGATGCGTGCGCTCTACGCGGACATCAGCGGATGGACCGGTCTGACGCCGGCGCAGATCCGCACCGAGGAGCTGCCCGAGGAGCAGGAGGCCCGTCAGTCGATCGGCGCCATCCGTCAGGCGGCGCTCGCCCTGGGCATCCACGACATCCTCGCGGAGCAGGGCATACGCCCCGGCGCGGTGGGCGGACTGAGCCTCGGCGCGATGAGCAGCAGCTGCCTGGCGGGTTCGATCGACCGGGAGGCGTTCTTTGGCCTGCTGTGGCAGACCCGGAACACGCCGCCCCCGGCACCGGACGCCCCCGCCCAGGGACTCGCGCTCGCCTTCGTGCCGATCGAAGAGGACACCGGGACCTACCACGAACCGGCGCGACCCGGTGTCCATCTCGCCGGCGACTTCGGTACCGCCTTCGACGGCACGAAGGCCATGCTGATGCTCGCCGGCTACCGGGACGCACTGGAGGCGCTGTCCGCGCAGGTTCCACCCGGGACGGTGGTGGTCCTGCCCGGTGTGACGACGGCGGTGCACAGCCCGCTGCGGCAGGCGGCCAACGACTACCTGGCGCCGTACATCGAGGCGGTCGAGTTCCGCGCGCCCACGATCCCGCTGGCGTCCTGCCTGGAGGAGAAGGCACTGACCACCGGCGACCAGGTACGCGACCTGTTCCTGCGCAACGCCGTCACCCCGATCAGCATGGTCCACCTGATCTCGGGCCTCGCGCTGCGCGGCACCCGGCTCGGCGTGGTGGTGGGCCCGGCCGTGCCGGAAGGCGTCATCGCCTTTCCGTTCCCGGTCGTGCATGTGGAGAAGCCGGAACACCTCGCGGATCTGAGCACCGCCATCTACGACCTCGGCATCGACCTCGCGCTCCCACAGGGAGCCTGACATGCCCGCGACGCTGGGGTCGGCGGCGCGGGCGCGGTACGCGGCGCTGACCGAGCAGTGGCTGGCCGAGGACCTCGACGCCTGGACGGCACGGGTCGTACGGCGCCACTTCGACCCCGAGGGAGGCAGTCCCTACTGGCTCGCCCGCGCCGCCGACCTGCCGTTCGACCCGCGCGACATCACCCGCTACGACGAACTGACCAGCTTCGGGCCGTTCCCCCTCGACGTCCTGCGCGAGACGGATCCGACCGCGTTGGTGCCCCGGTCCGTGCCCAGGCCGCTGACCGGGCGGATCTGGGAGTCCGGCGGCACGACCGGCAGCCCGTGCCGGGTCTTCTACACCGAACAGATGATCCTGCACCGGGGAGTGTGGCGGCGCTGGTCGTTCGTGACCGAGGGATTCGAGCCCGAGCGCCGCTGGCTGCACGCCACCCCGACCGGCCCCCACCTGATCGGCCACGGTGCCTGGGAGATCTCCGAGCTCTACGCCTCGCTGGTCTACGGCATCGACATGGATCCCCGCTGGGTCAAACGCCTGATCCGTGCGGGACGGCTCAAGGACGCGGCCGACTACACCGACCATCTCCTCGAACAGATCAGTACGGTGCTGGCCACCCAGCCGGTCGACTACCTGAACACCACCCCGGCGCTGTTCGCGGCGTTGAGTCGCCGCCACCCCGACCTCGCGGGCCGTCTCGCCGGGGCCCGGCTCAGCGGCACCCAGCTCAGCGGGGACATGTACCGCGAGTTCGTCGAGGTCCTGGGCGGCGGCCCGTGCGGGGTCAGCTACGGCAACACCTTCGGCAACGCCGCCAGCCTTCCCGCCGAGCGCGAGGGCGATCTGCTGCCCTACGTGCCCAACTATCCACAGGTCACGATGGCGGTCGTCGACAAGGGCGACTGGCGGCGAACAGTCGGCTACGGCGAGGGTGGCCAGGTACGCCTCACCGTCCTGCACGACGACCTGTTCCTCCCGAACGTGCTGGAACGGGACCAGGCCGTGCGCTACGACACCGGCGACGGCTGGCCCTGTGACGGCGTGGCCAACGTCCGTCCGTTGCAGATCGCCCAGTCGGCGCCGGAGGGACTGTACTGACGGATCCACGCGCCGCCGGCGGCAAGATCCTCTCGCGCGCCGTCGCCGGGACTCCTACAGTGAAAACACGCAGTGTCAATGTGCGGTGACATGGTGCACTGGCTCCGTGTCACCGCACCGAGGCCCGCGCGGATCCTGTTGTCCTGGCGGAACATGTTGCTCTCCGGTGCCGGGTCGTGGCCACCGGGTAGCGCCGGTCCGGCCTGGCAAGCTCCTTCGACCACCTCGGATGGTGCGATGAACAAGGTCGGTAGTGTGATGCGGACCGCGCACCCGGATCCGGTGAACGCAACGGTGCACATCCGCGGAGCGCGGCTCGCGTACAGCGACGAGGGTTCGGGACCCGTGGTGGTCCACGGCCATGGTCTCCTCCAGAGCCGGGCCACCGAGCGAGCGTCGGGAATGTTCGACTGGACACCGGTCGTCGCCGCCGGACGGCGGTTGGTGCGCTACGACGCCCGCGGCCACGGCGAGTCGACCGGTACGCCGACCCCCGCCTCGTACACCTGGCCGCAGCTCGCCGGCGACCTCCTTGCCCTGCTCGACCAGGTCGCCGGCCCGGAGCCGGTCAGTGGGATCGGCTGCTCGCTGGGCACCGCCACCCTGTTGCACGCCGCCGTGCGGGAACCGGGTCGCTTCGATCGGCTGGTCCTGACCGCTCCGCCCACCGCCTGGACCTCCCGGGCGGCCCAGGCCGACCTGTACCGGCTTGCGGCTGACCTCGTGGAAACACGCGGATCCGGCGCTCTCGCGGAGCTCGCCGCCCGGTCCCTCGCCGCTCCGGCGTTCGCCGATCTCCCTGATCTTCCCGGCCAGCCGTCGGCCCCCGCCGTCGGCGAGGAGCTCCTCCCCGCGGTCCTGCGGGCCGCCGCGGCCTCCGATCTTCCCACCGAGCAGGACCTGACCGCCCTCGACCTGCCCGTGCTGATCCTCGCCTGGGCCGGTGATCCCGGGCATCCGGTCTCCACGGCCGAACGACTCGCCGAGCTGATGGCCGGCGCACGGCTCCACGTCGCCGAATCAGGGGCTCAGCTGCGACAGTGGGGCGTGACGGCGGCACGGTTCCTGACGCCCGCCGCCAGGTCGCGGACACCTGCGGGCCGCCCGACCCGGTAGGGCTCCAGAACCCCGATGTGGATGATGAACTGCACGTTTGCCCGCCGGACGAGGCCTGCGTCGGGCGGGCTGGACGGTTGCGGTGTGGCCGCTGCTCTACGCCCTGACACGGAGTGCCTTCGGGCTGATGTTGTTCCGGGTCCATGGGAGGTTCTGTTGCATCCGACCGGGCAGGTTCTCGTGCTGTTGGCCGAACCTAGCCGGTCCGCCGCCCGGCTAGGCAGTTCCCGGGCGGTGCTCACGGGTTCTGGGATCTCTGGCTGGCCGAAGCGCGCACTCGGCCCGGCGCCGACGCCGCCAGGGGAGCAGCACGCCTGCCCGTAGTTCACAAAGGTGCAGGTGGAGGGTATGTGGGGTAATGGCCCATCATGGCGGGGGAGTTGGACCCCACACCCTATATGACCAGGTCAGAGACCATGTTGATCTCAAAAGGTTGTGTCCGAGGGGGGAATCGAACCATTACCCCACCGCCGGTCACCCTGTCCGATGAGCTCATTCTCGCAGGTCAGGGGGAGTTCGGGCGGTGAACGGCGTGCCTTCCACGCTACCTGCCGACCAGGGGGTAAGGCCGTTCGTTCTGTGCGTGGTCGCCGTGCTGATCGCCGGCGTGGTCGCGTTGCGTCTTCAGATTCCTCTCAGGAGGTCAGGCCGTCACATAAGTCCGCGATGCAGGGCTCGCCGGCCGGTACCGGGTGGCGACCTGTGCGGTCGATCGGCAGGGCCCTCGGGTTCCCCGCGGCGAGTGTGCCCTGGGTGTTGGCGGCCGGGTCTGGACTCGCGACGCCGGTCTCTCCGGACAGCGCGATGACGTCGAGCAGCTTGACCAGACCCAGCACCTGCAGTCTTCGCCGTTGGAGCCAGCCGTCTGTTTTGGACAGCAGGGCCGGGTGCATGCCTTCGGCGCGCAGGGTCTCCAGGCATGGCAGTACGTCCGGGTACAGCCGCCGCCCTGTCTCGGCGAGCGCGGTGCGTTGCTGTTCCATCCGGTCGAGTTCGACGTCGGGCACCGGGTGATCGAGCGTGGTCAGCATTGCTGCCATGCGGGTACGCCGCGCAGCTACGTCTCATGGCTGAGCGTGTCATCCAAGTAGAGCGGGTGCAGCGTGTCCATCAACACCAGCCAGACGTGGGGGTCGGCATCGGCGCCGAACAGTCTGTGCAGGCTTGCTACCGCGTTCGCCGAGCCCGCCCGCGCCGTCTGATCCTGGTCGCCGAGGCCCTGGTGTGCGCTGGATCCTCCGAACCTAACGGTCCCACCGGGGGCCAACCAGCTGTCGGCCGCGTTTCCGTCAGATGGGCGGCGAGGGGCAATCGCAGGCACGCTGAGCGTGGTCAGCTGCTCCCGCACCCCGGACGGGCGGGCGCCTGGTCGGTCCACGCGAGGTGATCGGCGGCGGAACGCAACGTCGGACCGGTAGACGGCGGCAGTAGCTGGCCGTCCCGGCATCTGCTAATGTTTATTTGCATGTGCTACAAGGTCTTGCCGTGACGGCTTCGGAACTGCCAGGGGACGAACTGGTGCAGGTGCTGGGGACGCTGGCCAACCCGCACCGGTTGCGGGTCCTCGCGGTGCTGGCTGCCGGGCGTAACTATGTCAGCCAGCTCGCCAGAGAGCTGGGGATCAGTCGTGCGTTGCTGCAGGTTCATCTGCGCAAGCTCGAGGCGGCCGGGCTGGTGACCGCACACCTGGAGCTCTCCGCGGACGGCAAGGCGCTGAAGTTCTATGAGGTCACGCCGCTCGACCTCCATCTGACGCCGGAGGTCATCATGATCGCGGCGCGGACCCTCAGCCCATCGGAGAAGAGAGTAGAGGAATGAGCACAACTGACTGGCAAGAAATTATCGGGACCATCGGGATCTTCTCGCTGATAGCCATCGTGATCGTCGTGTCGATCTGGCAGTTCGCATCGACCCGTCGTGCGAAGATCACACTTGCCCGCGAAGGCGAATACCGCAGGATCGCAGATAGGTCCCTGCTCGTCCAGGAGGCTGTCGAACGCCAGCTCGCCGAGTTGGGTGGGCGGGTGGCGGAGATGCAGGCCCGGCTGCAGACGCTCGAACGGGTCCTGAAAGAGGTGGAATGAACCTTTTCCGTCCTGGTTCTTTGAATTGGAGGCCGGATCAGTTCGGTTGATGTTGCGTCAGGTTTGACCGCGGGTTGTCCGCGCGCAGACCAGAAATGGAGGAGTCCCCGGTAGGTCACAAGGTGTCGAAGCCTGTGTTCCCTGACCGAGGACTCCGTTGCTCACCTACCCCGGACGTATCGCCCTGCCCGAGTCGACCCTGGACTTCCTGACCGAACAGCTCAAGGCCCGCCGGGACCGGCTGGGTACCTGGCGCAGGCTCCCGGCCCGCGAGCAGGCGCTGCTCGTGCTCGCGCACCTGCGCAACGGCGACACCTACGAACGCCTCGCCGACGGGTTCGGCATCGGGGTGGCGACCGTCTACCGGTATGTCCACGAAGCCGTCGACCTGCTCGCCGACCTGGCCCGCAGCCTGACCGCCGCCCTGTGGGCACTGGCCTGGACCTGGAACAACTTCGCAGTGCTCGACGGCACTGTCGTACGCACCGACCGCCTCGGCGCCCTGAACACGCTGTACTAAGAAGAACGAAAGTAACTGGACATGGATGGCACATTGTGATTTAATTCTTGCATGCGGGAGACGGACGGCCGGAAACTAGACCATGCCACGCTTGAATCTA
>NZ_JALKFT010000053.1:0-22584 GCF_023242945.1 Frankia umida | reverse complement strand
GCGTCTGTCAGTGAAACAGGAAAACCTGCCCGCGAGGGTAGGAATCCCCGGTCTTCAGGCCGGGGAGGATGTCAAGAGATCCTCGCCCGCCTACGTGAGTGGGGCGTCGAGTACGTCTTCGGATATCCGGGTGACCTGCTCAGCGGACGGCAGATCGGACACCCGCTGCACCCCGCGGCCGTCCTCGTCCCGGCGGGAACACTGCTGGGCGCGACCGCGCTCGACCTCACCCGCGATCCGGGTCTGCGCCCGGCCGCGCGCCGGTTGCTCGGCATCGGCCTGCTCAGCGCCGCCCCCGCCGCGATCGCCGGCTGGTCGGACTGGCTCGACACCGAAGGCGCCGAACGCCGCGTCGGGCTGGTGCACGCCGCGTCCAACGCCGTCGGCATCGCCAGCTACGCGACCTCGTGGTGGCAGCGTCGCCGAGGGGGGAGCGGGTTGGCCGCCGGGCTGACCGGGGCCGCCGCCCTCGGCCTCGGCGGTTGGCTCGGCGGCCACCTCGCCTACGCGCTCGGCGTCGGCGTCGACACGACCGCGTTCCAGCACGGCCCGACCGAATGGACGGATGTGCTCGCCGCCAGCGAGGTCACGACGGCGCTGCGCCAGGTCGACGTCGGCGCGGTGTCGCTGCTGCTGACCAGGGTCGACGGCCGGCTTGTCGCGATCGACAACCGCTGCACCCACCGGGGCGCCCCGCTGGCCGACGGTGAGCGCGACGGCGACTGCGTGGTCTGCCCCTGGCATGCGAGCCGGTTCGACCTGCGCTCCGGGGAGGCCGTCCAGGGCCCGGCGAGCCGACCGCAGTCGGTGTACGAGGTGCGCGAGGTCGACGGGCGGGTCGAGGTCCGCCGTGCGGAGGTCCGCGCGCTACGGGCCAATCCCGTCGGCCCGCGGCCCGCCCGGGCATTCGCCGGCCGGCACTGATTCTTTCTGGGAACAGTCCACGAATGTCCGGTCACCGGTCCGCCGCAGCCGCCCACAGGAATCGGATCGAGGGGCGACGGCTGGTGTTGTCGAGGGCACAGCGGGGAGTCAGTGGTGGTCCCACCGGCGAAGGAGGAAAGATCTGATGACCACCACAGTCGCTGAGTCAGTCGACGTCGCGGTTCCGGTTCGCACCGCTTACAACCAGTGGACCCAGTTCGAGTCCTTCCCGCATTTCATGGACGGGGTGGAGTCCAGGACGCACGCGTCGCCTGGAAGAGCACCAACGGCCCCACCCATGCCGGCGTGGTGACCTTTCACCGGCTGAACGACCAGGAGACCCGGGTGACGGTCCAGCTGGACTGGCAGCCCGAGGGCATCGTGGAGAAGGTCGGCTCGGTCGCCGGTGTGGACGACCGGCGGGTCAAGGCCGATCTCAAACGGTTCAAGACGTTCATCGAGGACCGTGGCGGCGAGACCGGAGCCTGGCGCGGCCAGGTCGACCGACCCTGACCCTGCCGGATCTCCGTCGTGTGGGGGCGTCGGCCCACGCCGGGCGGCGCCCCCCAAACACACAGGCGCGGCCGGGGAATACCCCGCCGAAACGAGCATTCCATCGGGTGCAATGGTGAAGGAGATCAGATGTCGACGGATGCGATCGTGCTCCTGAAGGCCGACCACAAGGAGATAAAAGCTGCCTTCAAGCAGTTCCAGGACGCCGGAGACAGGGCCTTCTCCGCGAAAGGAAAGGCCCGCGAGAAGATCATCGAGCTGCTCACCGTGCACACCTACATCGAAAACGAGGTCATGTACCCGGAGGTACGGGGCCTGCTGCCCGACCTGACGGACGAGATCCTGGAGTCGTACGAGGAACATCACGTGGCCGACCTGATCACCGTCGAACTCGCCGTCCTCGCACCCGACGCGGAACGTTTCACCGCCAAGACGGCCGTGCTGATCGAGAACGTGTCACACCACATCGAGGAGGAGGAAGAGGACTGGTTTCCCAAGGTGCGGGAGCGCCTCGGCCGCAGGCAGCTCGCCGAGATCGGGGAACGTCTGCTGGAGGCCAGGGAGAAGGCTCCGCACAGCCCGGCCCAGCCCAGTGCTCTGAAGAAGAGCATCGACGCCGTCCTCAGGTAGCCGATGCGTCCGGCATCTGCCGGCGGGAGTTAACCGGGGCAGGCCGGGAAGGCCCGCGGCATGCGTGTCGCGATCGTCGGAGCCACCGGGAACATCGGTTACGCCCTTGTCCACACCCTGCTGGCGGATCCGTCCGTCGAGGAGGTGGTCGGCATCGCGCGCCGGCTGCCCACCGACCCGGTCGACGCCCGCGTGCGCTGGACCTCGATCGACATCGCCGATCCGGACGCCGCCGAACCGCTGACCGAAGCCTTCCGGGGCTGCTCGGCGGTGGTCCACGTGGCCTGGCTGATCCAGCCGAGCCGAAACCCGGAGCTGACGCGGGCGACGAACGTGGACGGGACCGCCCGCGTCCTCGAGGCGGTCCGGGCCGCTGCCGTGCCCGCGCTCGTCTACGCCTCCTCGGTCGGCGCCTACGCGGTCGCGCCGGTGGACGTCCACGGTTCGAAGGGCGGCCTCGCGCGCGCCGAGGACTGGCCGACGACCGGAATCCCGACGTCCACCTACAGCGCGCACAAGGTGGAGGTGGAGCGGGCGCTCGACGACTTCGAGCTGACCTTCCCGGCCTGCCGGGTGGTACGCCTCCGGCCGGGCATCGTGCTCTCCGGACACCGAGTGCCCTATCGGACTCCTCGCAGCAGGTCAGGTACTTCACGCAGGTCCATGATGCGGGTCACGCCGGCCGGTGTCGGGTGGCGGCCGGTGCGGTCGATGAGCAGGGCCATCGGATTGCCCGCGGCGAGTGCGCCCTGGGCGTCGGCGGCCGGATTGTCGCCGACGTGCACGACATCGGCGGTGGTCAGCCCCAGGGACGCGCTCACGTGTTCGAACGCGGCCGGGTTCGGTTTCGCGACACCGATCTCCCCGGACAGCGCGATGATGTCGAACAGCCCGGTCAGGCCCACGACCTGCAGTCTTCGTCGTTGGAGCCGGCCGTCGGTGTTGGACAGCAGGGCCAGCGGCATGCCCTCGGCGCGCAACGTCGTCAGGCACGGCAGCACATCCGGGTACAGCCGCAGCCCCGTCTCGGCGAGGGTGATGCGCTGCTGTTCCATCCGGTCGAGCGCGGCGTCGTCCGGGACCGGGCGACCCAGCGTGGTCAGCATCGCCGCCATGCGGGTGCGCAGGTAGGCCGTATGGCTGAGTGTGCCGTCCAGGTAGAGCGGGTGCAGCGCGTCCATCAACGTCAGCCAGACGTCGGGATCGGCATCGGTACCGAACAGTCCGCGCAGGCTCCGCGGAATCGACACGGAGTAGTCGATGAGCGTGTCGTCGACGTCGAAGCTGACCGCCCGGACCATCAGGGTTCGGTCACCGGACCGCTCGGCACACCGGCCGCCACCCATCCGCGTTGATGTCGCACCGGTGGGGCCGCCTCATCCTCCTGACGGGCGGCACCTGGCGAGACGGATCGACCTGCGCGCTTGACGTCATCGTGCGAGTGGATGCTACGGGGTTCACCCGCCCACGGTCCCACGGACGAGCACACTGCCGTTGTCGGCGATGTCGACGAGCGGACCGGTGGCGGTGACGGTGGGCCCGGTGGCACCGTCCCAGCGAAAACCGGTTCCGGAGAACTGATCGTCGGTGCCGCTCCAGCCGACCACCTGGCCCAGGTCGTTGATCGAGGCCGCTCCCGTGTCGAGCGCCCCGTCCGCCGGCGCGATGTCCCGGGCGGTCACCACCTCGACCGCGAGGGGCCTCCGGTCGGGCACCGCGCCGATCGGTGCCGCGGCCGCCGTGGTGGCGGCCGTCGCCGTGGCGATGGAGGCCACCAGCGACAGACTCAGGACAACCCCGGTCCGTCTGGTCATCGGGCCGCCTTCGTCGCTGAGGCACTGCGACCGAATGTGGCAGGTCGCCGCTCCGCGTCACCGATGGTGCGTCGGCGGGCTGGGCGTGTCGGGCGTGGGTGCGCACATCGTCGTGGTTCGTTCGACCTCTGCCGAGCATCCGGCTGGTCCGCCACCGTGCTCCACCGATGAGTTCCGTGCTCCACCGATGAGTTCCGCCGGCCCGCGGTGTCTATCAGGGTGTAGCCGTTGTCCTGCCGATCCGGAGGCCCCGCCGTGACCATCCCCGCGCACCCCGCCCGCACCCTGTTCGTGAACCTTCCCGTCACCGACCTCGCCCGCAGCAAGGCGTTCTTCGCCGCGCTCGGCTTCGGCTTCCACCCGGGCTTCACCGACGACAGCGCCGCCTGCATGCTCGTCGGCGAACAGGCCAGCGTCATGCTGCTCACCCGCGAGAAGTTCGCCGAGTTCGCGAAACTGCCGATCGCCGACCCCACCACGCACACGCTGGCCCTCTACTGCTTCAGCGTGTCCTCACGCGAGGAGGTCGACACGGTCGCGCAGGCGGCGCTTGCCGCGGGTGGCGTCGAGGCCGACGGGCTGGAGGACCACGGTTTCATGTGCTCGCGCAGCTTCTTCGACCTCGACGGCCACGGCTGGCAGGTCATGTGGATGGACCCGGCCGCGGCCCAACAGGGCCCCGAGCAGCTCGCGGCCTCGACGCGGGACGCCGGTACCGCGCAGTGATCTGACACCGGCGGACGGCAGGGCACCCGACTATCCGTCGATCCTCGACAGGCTCATTTTCGAGCCCTGCCAGGTCGACCTCCGCTGGTTCGTCCCACCTGGCAGGCCGATGCCACAGTGAACGAAACCGGGGCGGCTTCGGAGGCGACCTGGCCTGGCGGGTTACATCCCGCTTCGGGCGGAGATAACGGATCTCGGTGTTGACCATGAGGTCGACCTGGGGCTTCGCCCCGCGGGAAGGCACCCATCGGAAGGCCGAGGAGCGCGCATGCTCCGGTTCAGGAGACTCGTCGACCGCGGCCGTGAGGTCACCGAGCCGACGACCCGGCTCCTCAAGCCCGGCCTGGCCGGGTTCAAGCAGTTCCTCATGCGCGGGAACATCGTCGACCTGGCGGTGGCGGTCGTGATCGGCACGGCCTTCACCGCGGTCGTGAAGGCCCTGGTCGACAACGTGCTCGCACCCCTGATCGCCGCGATCGGTGGCAAGCCGGACTTCGCCGACCTGACGTTCACCATCCACCACAGCGTTTTTCGCTACGGGCTGTTCCTCAACGCGTTGGTGACGTTTCTGATCGTGGCCGCGACCGTGTACTTCCTCGTTGTCCTGCCGATCGCGAAGGCGAACGAGCTGCGTCGGCGCGGCCATCCGCAACCCGACTCGGAACCCGCGATCAGCGACGAGACCCGGCTGCTCACCGAGATCCGGGACCTGCTGGCCGGCGACACCCGGCGGCTGCGCTACCCGGGCTGCGTGGCGGACAGCTGTTCTGCGGCTTGCCTGGCCCAGCGCAGGTCGATCTTGCCGGTCGGGGTCCGGGTGAGCGCGTCGACGATGTGGATCTCTCTCGGTACCTTGTAACCGGCCACGAGGGTGCGGCAGTGCGCCTGGAGTTGCGCGGTGTCGACGCTGTGTCCGGGCCGTGCGACGACGAGGGCGACGACCCGCTCGCCGTAACGCGGATCGGGTGCCCCGACGACCACGGCGTCCGCGACGGCGCTGTGGTCGGTGAGCGCGTTCTCGACCTCTTCGGGGAAGACCTTCTCCCCGCCGGTGTTGACGACCGAGTTCGCCCGGCCCCACAGCACGGCCGTGCCGTCCGCCGCGATGGTGGCCAGGTCACCCGGCAGGACCCAGCGCACGCCATCGGCGTCGGTGCGAAACGTGGCCTCCGTCCTGACCGGGTCGTTGTGGTAGCCGAGCGGGATCCGGCCGCGTCGGGCGATGCGCCCGATGACACCGGAGCCGGGGACGACCGGACGCAGGTCGGTGTCGTCGAGCACCGCGGCGTCCTCGGCGAGGCGGAACGTGCGTGAGCGGCGGGACCCGCCGGTCTCCGTGCCGGTGTGCGCCATCTCCGAACCCCCGAAGACGTTGAAGATCCGTACGCCGGGCAGCAGCTCGCCGATCCGGTCACGGGTCGGTTCCGACAGCGGGGTGCCGCTGTTGACCAGCACGGTCAGCGCGGACAGGTCGTGGCGGTCGCGGTCGTAGGTGTCCAGCAGCGGGGCCGCCATCGCGTCACCGACCATGGCGATGGAGCCGACGCGCTCGGCGGCGGCGATCGCCAGGATCCGGGTGGCGTCGAACCGGCGGCCGGTCCACAGCACCACCGTGCCCGCCGCCGCGAAGGCGGTGAGGATGGCCATCGAGGCGGTGCCGTGCATCAGCGGCCCGAGCACGAAACTGCGGGTGGGGGGCGCGGCAACGTGCCGGGTCAGGAACTCCTCGAGTTGCTCGGGGATCGACCCGTCCGGCAGTGGGCGGCGGCAGCCGGCGAAGAACATGTCCTCGCCGCGCCAGATCACGCCCTTGGGCATCCCGGTCGTGCCGCCGGTGTAGATGATGAACTGGTCGTCCCCCGAGCGCGGGATGCGCACCGGTGCGGTGTCGACGGGCTCCCGCTCGTACCCGAACAGCGTGTACCCGGCCGGTCGGGTCTCAGCGGCGGTCCCCGCACCCCCCTCGCCCGCGGGAGTGCCGTCCTCGAGCACGACGACGGAGCGCACACCGGGGACGTCCGGCAGTACCTCGGTCAGGATGGGCAGGTAGCGCCGCTCGACGACGACGCTGACCAGGTCGGCGTCGTCGAGCAGGTAGCGCAGCTCCGCGGCGACGTACCGGAAGTTGACGTTGACCGGGACCGCCCGCAGTTTCAGGACGGCGAGCATGACCTCGACCCATTCCGCCCGGTTCATCGCGTAGAGACCGACGTGGTCGCCCGGTGCCACCCCGGCGCCGCGTAGCAGGCGCGCGGCGCGGTCGGCCCGGGCGTCCAGCTCGGCGTAGGTCAGACGGACGTCCCCAGCCACCAGGAAGAGCTGCTCGGGTACGGCGTCGGCGACGAACTCGAAGATGTCCGCGAAGTTGACCGTCAGATCCCCGGTGGTGCTCATGACCCCCCCGGTGGTCGTGTACCAGCAGCACCGGTTTGATCGTGGCGCCGGACGCCGCGTCCGCCTCGGCCTGGTTGATCTCGGCCAACGGGTAGGTCCGGATGGGCCGGTCGAACGGGAACAGGCCGCGCCGCCACAGGTCGACGAGCCGAGGGATGAAGACCGAGGGGGCGCCGCCCCCCTCGAAGCCGTAGGTCACCGACCGGCCGGACATGATCGCCGGATGGATTGTCAGGGTGTCGCGCGAGGCTCCCGGCCGGTCCAGCACATCCACCGCGGTGGCCATCACCGCGCTGATCCCGGTGGTGTCCAGGCTCGCGTCGAAGGGGCCGTGGGCGACGAGCTAGACGGGCGAGGTCGGGGTCCGCGCCGTCGACGTCCCGGGTCGCGGCGAGCTCGAGAGCGAGGTCTCGGCGGGCCGGGCTGAGGTCCACCGCGACGATCTCGCTGGCGCCGGACAGCCGGGCGGTCAGCACCGCCGACAGCCCGACCGCCCCCACCCCGAAGATGACGATGGACTCGCCGGCCGCCAGACGCAGCTGCTTGAGCACCGCGCCGGCGCCGGTCCGCACGCCGCACCCCAGCGGTCCGAGCAGTTCCAGGGGCGGGTCCTTGTCGACCTTCGCCACGTTACGGGCGGTGGCGAGAGTGAACTCGCCGAACGACGACTGCCCGAACCAACGGCTGGTGAGCACAGCGCTTCGGGAAGACGTCACTTTCCGTTCATCTCTCCTGACTGGTCCGGCGCCGCCAGGCCACGGCGCTCAATGAACATCTCCGGTATCGGATTCACCTGGATCCAGCTGTCTGCCATGGGCGGGCCACATCCGGGCCCGGGTGAGCGGCTCCTAGCCAAACGGCTGGAGGCTGTTCGCGACGATCCACATCGAGAAGTACTGGCTCTGGGCGCCGTAGGCCATGCCGAGGGCGACGCGGGCCCCGTCGACCTGGTGCTCGCCAGCGGCGCCACGGACCTGGTTGGCCGCCTCGGCGAACCGCAGCAGGCCCGAGGCGCCGATCGGGTTGGTCGAGAGCACCCCGCCCGACGGGTTGATCGGGAACGACCCGCCGAGTTCGGTCTGACCCTTGTCGACCAGCTGCCAGCCGGCTCCCTCGTCGGCGAGGTGGTGGGCCTCCAGCCACAGCGGCTCGTGCCAGGAGAACGGGACGTAGAGCTCGGCGGTGTCGATCTGTTCCCGCGGGTTCGTGATCCCGGCTTCCTGGTACACGTCCTGCGCGCACTGCAGGCAGGCCTGCGGGCGCACCGGGTCGCGGCCGGGGAAGCCACCGGCCTCGCTGCGCGAGGACATGCCGAGGATCCACGCCGGCGGGCGGCCGTCGGCCGCGGCGGCCCGGCCACCCTCCTCGTCGGTGATGACGACCGCGCAGGCCCCGTCGGAGGACGGGCAGGACTCCAGGTAGCGGATCGGGTCCCACATCATCGGCGAGTCGCGGACCTTGTCGATCGAGATGTCGGCGATCTTCAGGTGGGCGTAGGGGTTCTTCAGCGCGTTGAGCCGGTCCTTGACCGCCACCGTCCAGCCGATGTGCTCGGGTGCCCCGCTGCGGTGGATGTACGCGCGCACGAACGGAGCGAAGGAACCGCCGGCCCCCAGCGACGCGCCCCGCCCGCTGCCCAGAGCGAACTGGGCGTTGCCCTCGGACTGCTTCTCGAAGGCGACCGCGAGCACGGTGCGGTGCTTGCCGGCCCGCACGTGCGAGGCCGCGACCAGCCCGGTCGTGCCGCCCACGGAACCGGCGGTGTGCACCCGGAACATCGGCTTGCCCACCGCGCCGAGCGCGTCGGACAGGTACAGCTCCGGCTTCATCACCCCCTCGAACAGGTCCGGTGCCTTGCCGAGGACGACCGCGTCGATGTCGGCCATCGTCATCCGGGCGTCGTCGAGGGCCCGGAACACCGCCTCACGGACCAGGCCGCCGAACGACACGTCGCGCCGCTTCGACCTGTGATGGGTCTGGCCGACGCCGACCACCGCGCAGGGAATCATGACCGGCCCTCCAGCACACAGATCAGGTTTTGTTGCAGGCATGGCCCGCTCGTCGCGTGGGCCAGCGCCCGGGTACCGCCGGCGAAGACGTGGTCGGCCGCGTAGCCGATGCGGGCAAGGCCCGTGGCCATGATCGGGTTGGCCCGCAGGGCGCCGCCCGACGGGTTGACCGCCACGTCATCGCCCAGTTCCAGCACGTGGCGCAGCAGCAGCTCCTCGTGGGTGAACGAGGCCTGCAGTTCGGCGACCTCGACCGGGGCGCCCGTACCGAGCCCGGCCTCCCGGGCCGCGATCCGGGTGGACGGCGAGTCGTCGAGGCGGCGAAACGCCGGGTTGTGGCATTCGGTCCGGTGGTCGAACCCGGTGATGTAGGCGGGACGCTCGACGAGCTGACGGGCCCGCTCCCCGGTCGCCAGCACCATGGCCACCGCACCATCGGTGATGGGCGGCAGGTCGTGGCGGCGCAACGGCTCACGGACGTACTCGCCGGCCAGCAGTTCCTCGACGCTGCCCTTGCCCCGGCTGCGCACCGCCACCTCGGCCATGGCCTTCTCGTCGGCAAGACCGGCGGAGATCACCGCACGGGCCTGCAACGCGGCGAAGGTGACCAGATCGGCCCCCAGCGGCGCCAGGACGTAGGGATCCATCTCCATCGGGTAGATCAGCGACGGGTCGCCGGTGGACGTGCGACCCGAGCCGGTCACGACCGCGATGTCGATGTCACCCTCGTGCAGGCGCAGCCACGCCTCGTAGAGCGCCCAGGCGCCGTCCATCTCGACGTGGGAGTCCCGCTTGGGCGGCCAGGCGCCGATCGCGTCGAGGTTCGCGACGAACGAGAACGCCTGCCCGGTGATGTAGTCGCACGACCCCAGGCAGGTGAAGTCGACATCGGCTCGGGTCAGGCCCAGCGGCGTCAACGCGTCGGTGATGGAGGTCATGAGCATCTGGGTCTCGGTCTGGTCGGTCCGCCGCGAGATCGCGGCCTGCGCCCATCCGATGACGGCGATGTCCGTGCTCGTCCTCGGGGACGTGCTCGTGTCTGTGGTCATCAGTAGATCCGATTCACGAGGTCGGGGTCGTTGACGTCCGGCTCACCGCTCGGGGTCCACCCGAGCAGGCTGCCCATCGGACGGCCGATGCCACTGAACGTGTCGACCGGTGCGTCCCTGGGCGCCCACACGGCCGCGACCCGGACTCCCACGTGGATGTCGCCGACCGGCAGGTCGATCACGGGCTGGTAGGTGAGCACCACGTCGGTGCCGTCGAGCAGCACGAACACCCGCGCGAACGGCTCGGTGGCGGTCTGCCCCGGATACTGCACCGGTTCGACCACGATGAAGTTGGTGATGGTTCCCACGTTCGGAAGGTCGACCTCCGCGTCCGCGTCAAGCTCGAGGGCGTCGACCGGGCAGTACGGCCGATCACCTCCCACGTACACCCGTTCGCAGGTCGGGCAGCGCAGGCCGATCAGCCGGTGCTCCCGGGTCGCGGCCAGGGCATGATCGGCCATCGCCAGCACCGGTGTGCTGTAGGTGACCGCGGCCGTGTAGTCCATCAGCTCGACCGGCTGCCCCGGCCCGCCGACGTCGTCGCCGTCGACCTCGGACCGCTCACCGGGCACGAAGCAGGCGATGTCGGTGATGTGGCCGACGCGCCGCCCCCGCCAGCGTGGCGCCACCCGCATCCCCGCGGACAGTGCCGCGGGCGAGGCGGCGTCCACCGCGTGCAGCAGCGGGCTGGACGCACCGTCGAGGCGGATGAAGGCGAACGCGAACGGCCGGTCGAGCGGATGCTGCTCGGTCGGCTCCGGCACCCAGGTCCACGACTCGACGGTGCCCGCCGGCCCGACCTCCACCAGATCCGCGCCCAGTTCGGCACCGGTGGCGGGATCCCACTCCATCGGCGGCACCAGCACACCCGCATCGCTGCGTACACCGAGAATGCGCTTCTCGGCGAGAGCGGTCATGAAGGCACCTGTCACCGGCCCCAGCGATCGCTTGTACGGGAACGTGATGGTGCTCTCGGCAAACCTGGTCATAGAACTCCTCGACCATCGACGGCGGGACGCAAAAAGATCCCGCTAATCCTGAAACGTGATGACGCCGCGGACGATGTCCCCCGAGGCCTGGTCCGCGTATCCCTGGTTGACCTGGTCGAGCGGGTAGGTCCGGGTGACCATCTCGTCCAGCTTGAGTCGGCCCTGCCGGTACAGGTCGAGCAGGTACGGAATGCGCTCGCGGGGGCTTCGGCTGCCGTAGATCGTCCCGACCAGCGTCTTGTTCATCATCGCGAAGGTGAACGCGTTCAGCTGGGCGTCGCTTTCGGCCTGCGGCGCGATGCCGGTCAGGCAGCACACGCCGCCCTTACGGGTCAGCTGAAGCCCGGGCTCGATCATCGAACCGTGCAGCGTCGACGGCGAGAGGATCACGCGGTCGGCCATGACGCCCCTGGTCAGCTCGCGCACGGGCTGCAGTGCCTCGGCCATCGAGGCGAAGGTGTCGGTCGCACCGAAGATCTTCGAAGCCTCGCGCCGGCTCGCCAACGGGTCGACCGTGATGATGCGGGACGCCCCCGCGAGACTCGCGCCCTGCACGGCGGACACGCCGACCCCGCCGACGCCGACGACCACCACCACGTCACCCGGCCGGGTACCCGCCCGGTCGACGGCGGAGCCGAAGCCCGTCGCCACGCCACACGACACGAGGGCGACCGCGTGCCACGGGATGTCGGGGTCGACCTTGACCACCGACTGCTCGGACAGCAGCTGCCGTTCGCTGAACGCACCGAGCTGGGAGAACCGTGCGATCGCGCGGTCACCGATGCGGTGGGCGATCCGGTTGTCGGCCATCATCCCGACCTGGAAGAGCTTCGCGCCCTCGTCGCACAGGTAGGACATCCCCTGCGAGCACCACCTGCAGCGACCGCAGGCGGGTACGAACGACAGCGCGACGTGGTCGCCGACCGCGACGCTGGTGACGCCGGCCCCGACCTCGACGACCTCACCGGCACCCTCGTGACCGCCGATGAACGGAAAATGCGGCACGGGCAGGTCACCGGTGCGGACATGCTCATCGGAATGGCACATGCCGCAGGCCATCATGTCGACGACGACCTCCCCCGGCCCCGGGGCGTCGATGTCGACCTCCTCGATCTTCCAGTCCTGGCCCGTTTCCCACAGCACCGCGGCGCGTGTCCTCATGAAAGCCCGTCACTCCACATCGTTCGCTCGGCCCACATCGTTCGCTCGGCCCACCGGGTTCGCTCGGCCCACCGGGATTGTTCGGACACCGGGTTTGTTCAGCCCACCGGCGGAATGATGGTCTGGGTCTCGAGGTACGCCTCCAGGCCCTCACGGCCGAGCTCACGGCCGAGCCCCGACTGCTTGAAACCACCGAACGGGTTCAGCAGGTCGAGCACCGCCCCGGAGTTGATCGCGAAGGATCCGGTCCGGACGCGCTTGCCCAGAGCGATGCCGTGCTCCACGTCACCCGTCCAGACCGAGCCGGAAAGCCCGTAGTCCGAGTCGTTGGCGATGCGGACGGCCTCGTCCTCGCCGTCGTAGGGAAGCACGGCCAGCACCGGGCCGAAGACCTCCTCGCGGGCGATGCGCATCTGGTTGTCGACGCCGGCGAACAGGGTCGGCTCGACATACCAGCCCCGGTCGAGGTCGGCGGGTCGGCCACCGCCGCGGACCAGTTGGGCGCCCTCGCCGACACCGGCCTCGATGAGCCCCTCGACCCGGGTGCGCTGGCGTTCGGCCACGAGCGGCCCGACGAACGTCTCCGGGTCCGCGGGATCGCCGACCTTGAGCGCACCGATCGCCGCGTCGAGTGCCGCCACCACCTCGTCGTGGCGGTGCCGCGGCACGAGCACCCGGGTCTGCGCGACGCAGGCCTGGCCGCTGTTCATGAACACCGCCGGCAGCAGGCCGGGGATGGCCGTGGCCAGGTCGGCGTCGTCGAGCAGGATCGACGCCGACTTGCCGCCGAGTTCGAGCGTGCACCGCTTGAGCTGCTCGCCGCAGATCGCCCCGATCCGGCGGCCCACGGCGGTGCTGCCGGTGAACGACACCTTGTCGATTCCGGGGTGGCGGACCAGCGCCTCGCTCGCCTCCCGGTCGGCGGCGATCACGCTGACGACGCCGGGGGGCAGCCCGACCGAGTCGAGGATCTCGGCCAGCAGATAGCCGGTGAGCGGCGCCTCGGGCGCCGACTTGATGACCAGGGTGGCGCCGGCGGCCAGCGCGGCACCGAGCTTCATCGCGATGATGAACAGCGGCACGTTCCACGGCGCGATCGCGGCGGCCACCCCGACCGGCTGCTTCACGACCTGGCAGGTCCGTCCGCCGAAGCCCGGTCGTTCCTCCTCGAACGCGAAGCCGTCGACCAGGGTGGCGAACCCGTCCAGCACGAGCGCGGACGCGTAGGTGTTGCCCGCCAGGGCGAAGCTGCGCGGCGCTCCCATCTCGGCGGTCGTCGTGTCGGCGATCTCCTGCGCCCGCGCCTTGATGGCCGCGCTGATGGCGCGGATCACCTCGGCGCGGTCCTTGGGCGACGTGTGGGGCCACGGGCCCTCGTCGAAGGCCCGGCGGGCGGCGGCGACGGCGCGGTCGACGTCACCGCTGTCGGCCTCCGGCACCGTCGCGACCAGTTCCTCGGTGTGCGGGGAGATGACACTGATCGTGCGGGAACTGTGCGGATGCACCCATTCACCGCCGATGTACAGGGTGTCCTTCGTGATGGTCATAATTCCTCCTTCACCGAGCGCGCGGGCGCCGGCGGGACGCGGTTGGCCTCAGCTGTGGTCGTCCCTAGTGGACAAGCCGGTCGGCACCGGCCCAGTACTGTGCGCGCAGCGCCTTCTTGTCCGGCTTGCCCAACGGGCTGACCGGGATCGCGTCGACGAGGTCGATCGACTTGGGCGCATGGTGCGAACCCTTGTGCTGCTTCACCAGCGCGATGAGCTCCGCGATGTCCACCGTCTGCCCAGGCCGGGGCACCACGACGGCCTTCACCGCCTCGCCCCACTTGTCGTCCGGGACGCCGACGACGGCCACCGCGGCGACCGCGGGATGCCGGGAGATGACATCCTCGATCTCGCGCGGGAACAGGTTGAACCCACCCGAGATGATCATGTCCTTCTTGCGGTCGACGATCGTCAGGAATCCCTGCTCGTCCTGTCGGCACACGTCTCCGGTGTGCAGCCAGTCGCCCTCGAACGCCTGCGCCGTCTCGTCCGGCTTGTTCCAGTAG
Organism: Frankia umida; assembly: GCF_023242945.1. Taxonomy (NCBI): domain Bacteria; kingdom Bacillati; phylum Actinomycetota; class Actinomycetes; order Frankiales; family Frankiaceae; genus Frankia; species Frankia umida. The sequence continues at coordinate 8,322 of NZ_JALKFT010000053.1, read as the reverse complement.
CCCCGCATCACCAGCGGACCACGCACGCACAGCTCGCCGGGCTCGCCCCTGTCCACCTCGTTGCCGTCGTCGTCGAGCAGTGCGATCCGCGCCCAGGGGACGGGCCGGCCGCAGGACGCAAGCCTCGCCAGGTCGTCGACGAGATGCTCCTCCTTGCGCAGGACGGAGACGGTCATCGGGCACTCCGTCTGCCCGAAGAACTGGACGAAGATCGGGCCGAACTTCTCGATCGCCTCCCGCAGGCGGGACGGCGACATCGCCGACCCCCCGTAGTAGATCGACTCCAGGCTTGACAGGTCCGTCTCGGCGAACCGCGGATGATCGAGCAGGGCGTAGATCATCGAGGGGACGAACATCGCGGTCGTGATGCGATGGCGCTCGATCGCCTCGAGCACCGCACCCGCCTCGAACGTCGGCAGCACGAACATCGCCGCGCCCTGCAGCTGCAACGGCACGAAGATCGACGAACCGGCATGGCTCAGCGGGGTGCACACGAGGTGGCGGACCTCATCGGGCCACTGCCACTCCGTCATCATGATCTGCGCCATCGCCGCGCTGCTGCGATAGGTGGCCATCACACCCTTGGGCCGCCCGGTGGTGCCACCGGTGTAGGCCAGTGCCGAGATGTCCTCGGCGTCCACGTCCGGGGCCACCAGCGGTTCCGGCTCGAACGCCGCCGCGAGGCCGAGCAGGTCCTCGCCGACCGGTGCCTCGCCGTAGGAGAGCAGCAACAGGTCGGGCAGGCGTTCGCCGAGCTTGCGGACGTGCTCCGCAAAGGACGGATCGAACAACAGCGCCTTGATACCAGCGTCCTCGAGAACGTAGGCGTGGTCCTCCAGCGAGCCGAGCGGGTGCAACGCGGTGTTACGGCACCCGGACACCATCACCGCGCCCATCGAGAACAGCACCTCGACGCGGTTCTTCGACAGGGTCGCCACACCGACGCCCCGCACCATGCCCCGGGAGCGGAAGGCCTGCACGAAGCGGCTGATCTCATCACGCATCTGGTGGGCGGACAGCATCTCGCCATCGATGTGCACCGCGGGTCGGCGGCCGTTTCTTTCCAACGCGCGGATCAGGAGATCGGGCAGGAACATGGGACGGTACAGGTCTGTCATTTCGCGGCATCCTCCCGTGGCGACGGCATCAGCGCACCTGGTGGTGCGGACCATGCGTTCGGACACCGCGGGCTGACCGCAGCCCGCGGTGTCCGAGGTGACCTCAGCTGAGCAGATGGGCGGGAACGAACTGGTCGAGCTCCTCCAGGGACCACGGCGGGGACGTCTGCGCGTCGCCGCGGTAGATCGCCCGAACCTCCTCGTAGTCCGACCACACGCTCACCTTGCCACCCCGGGCGTTGAACACCCGGCCGGTGACGTCCGCGGCGGCGTCGGTGCACAGCCACGTCACGATCGGCGGCACATGCGTCACCGGACCCGGGCCCGCCTTGGCACCCTCGAACACCTCGCGGGTGATCTTTCCCTCCTGGTAGGCCTGCTCCAGATGGGGAACCATCACCTGGGACAGCCGCGTGGTCGCGCCGGGTGCCAGGCAGTTGGCGGTGACACCCGCGCCCCGATAGTCGTTCGCGATTCCCTTGACCAGGGAGACCACACCGCCCATCGCCGCCGCGAAGATCGGGTTGCCGACGGTGCCCCGCGCCCCCTCGGACGTGGCGGCGATGAAACGCCCCCAGCCGCGCTCGGCCATGCCCGGGACGGTCGCCCGCGCCAGCCAGAACTTCTGGGACAGGAACAGGTCGATGAACCTGTGGTACGACTCGTCCGACGCGTGCAGATCACCGGGCAGGATCGCACCCGCGCAGCCGACGACGATGTCGACCGGACCGAACGCCTGCTCGGCGATGTTCACCGCGTTCGCCACCCCGGCCGAGCTCGCGACCGAGTCGTAGCTGGGCTCCGCCTGGCCACCCGCGGACCGGATCTCCCGCGCTGTGGCGTCCGCGGCGGAGGCGCTCTCGCCCTGCGCGAACTCGCTGGTCCCCAGGTCGTTCACGACCACCGAGGCGCCCTCGGCCGCCAGCGCGAGCGCGCAGGCCTTCCCCACACCGTTCCCGGCCCCTGTCACCAGGGCGACTCTGCCCTTCAGTCGGCCACTCATCACTGTCTCCTCACTCGTCGAGCATCGCTGCTGGCGCGCTGCCCTCTTCGACTGTGATCAACTTTGTGCTTCCTGCCGCGGGTCGAGGCCGGCGGGCCTCGACCCGCGGCGCCGAGCACGTGCGCGCCATCCGTGACCGCGGACCATCGAGATCACGCGACTCACCTATGCGAGAGCGGACCGAATCTGCCGGTGGATGTGCTGGCACCCCGGCTCGTTGCGCCCCAGCAGCGCGAAGTCATGCGCCGCGTCGCTGATACCGCCGCCCGAGGAGGTGATCGCAGGCCCATCCTCATCACGGATGACGGCCCTGATCGCCTGGAGGTACTCCTCATTGGTGTGTGCGGCGACCAGTTCCGGATCGACCTTGCTGAGAAAGGTGTGCCGCAGCACGGAACGGCCCGGCGAGCCGGCCGGCCGAGCCTCGATCAGTTCACAGCCGAGCACGGTGTTGGCGATGATCAGATTCGGATAGACGTAGTAGAGGACGCTCATGTGGATGTCGGCGGGGGAGGCGTCGTCCGGAAGACCCTGCATCTGCACGCCGGGCACACCCAGCCGGGCGTGGGCGCCGAAGGCGTCGTACGACACGATGTTGGCGATCGAGCCCTTTCCCACCATCGACGTGCTGTGCACGAACGGGAAGTGGTAGGTCTCGAAGAAAGCCTCGAGCAGGCACTTCCAGTTGGCCGACAGCTCCACTTCCATGGCCGGGTTGGCCTGGAAGGAGGCGTAGTCGTAGCTCGCGAGCGGCTCCGCGAAACTGCCCAGATGCGCCGTGACTCCCGGTGAACCGGCTGGCACCAGCCAGACGAAGCCGAAGCTCTCCTCGCTGGGCAGCTCGGCCAGACCGAGATCGCTCGCCTGGACGTCATCGAAACCCGGCCGGCCGGGCTGACCGGCGAGCGCGCCCGTGGAGTCGTAGCTCCAGCCGTGGTAGGCGCAGGTGAACCGGCGGGCGCAACCCGAACCCTCGGCCACGCGGGCCCCACGGTGCCGGCAGGTGTTCACCAGGACGCGGGCGACGCCGTCCTCACCGCGGGAGACGATGACCGACCGACCGTCGGGGAGCTGCCGGGTGAGGTAGGCGCCTTCGCCGTGCAGGGCGGCGCTCGGGGCGAGCACGAGCGGGCTGGCGCCGAGGACGTGCTTCAGCTCGGCCTGGAGAACCTCGGGGTCGCGATAGTTCCCCATGGGAATCTTCATCGTCGACTCGGCGAATTCCGTACGACGTGCTCGCACCAGTGCGGAAACCCGCGGAAAGAGCTCGGAAACCGACTCCGATGCCTCGGTCAACACGGACATAAGCATCGCTCCATGATGGTGTGGCGAATATCCCGCAGCCGAGGATCTCCGGATCCGTGCCGCTCGTCGGTCCTGGCGATGGGGATGGTCGTCATCATCGGCGCTGGAAGTTCGGTGCGCGCTTCTCGGCGAACGCCCGCGGGCCCTCTTTGGCATCCTCGGAGGCGAACACCGCGCGGCTTCGGTCCAGCTCCCTGGCGAAGCCCTCGTCCTCGGTCAGACCCGACGACTCGCGGATCGTCGCCAGAATCGCCTCGACGGCCAGGGGACCGTTCGCACTGATCTGGTCGGCGATTTCACGTGCCGTGGTGAGCGCCTCGCCGTCCTCGACGACGCGCCCGATCAGCCCGATGCGTTCGGCCTCCTCGGCGTGGAGGTGCCGGCCGGTCAGCAGGATCTCGGCCGCTCTGGTGTAGGAGATCTGCCGCGGCAGGCGGACCGGCGAGCCCATGTTCGGATACAGCGACCAGCGGGCCTCGGACAGGCCGAAGCGGGCGCTGCGGCCGGCCACCCGGATGTCGGTGCCGAGCAGGATCTCGGTTCCGCCGGCGATGCACACGCCTTCAACGGCCGCGATGATCGGCTTCGGCGGCCGGCCGATCTTCAGGAAGCCCCGTTCGACGTACCGCGAGTCGGTGATCCGCCGCTGGGCGAGGTCGGCGGCGCCCTCGTCGTCGGGATCACCCGCCATCGCCCGCAGGTCGGCGCCCGCGGAGAAGTTCCCCTCGGCCCCAGTGATCACGATGCAGCGGATGTCGTCGTCGACGGCGGCCTCGGCACACGCGTCGACGATGGTGGCAAGCATCGTGCTGGTGATGGCGTTGAGCCGTTTGGGACGGTTCAACGTCAGCTGCATGACCGCGCCGTCACGCTCGACGAGTACCTGCGCCATGGCAGTCCCCTCTCGGAATCTGGTCGACCTCGGGTTCCCGGCAGCTGACGGCGTCGCGCGCCGCGTCAGATCTGATCACGCACGGACCTCCTCGGCCCCGATCGGCCGGGTGGGGGTGAAACGCACCGGAACGCTCTCGTAGCCGCTGACGAAGTTCGCGGCCCGGTGCCTGGGCTCCTCGGTGCCGACCAGCGTGAGATCGGGCAACCGGTCGAGGAGCCGGTCGAGCACCGAGTGCAGCTCGAGCCGGGCAAGGCTCGTTCCAAGACAGTAATGGGGACCGAAACCGAAGGCCACATGTTCGTTCGGGCTGCGCCGGATGTCGAACGTGAACGGGTCCTCGAACGCGGTCTCGTCCCGGTTGGCCGACGGGTAGAGCAGCAGCAGCTTGTCACCGGCGGCGATCTGCTGACCGGCAAGCTCGACGTCGGTGGTCGCGGTCCGGGCCATGTTCTTGATCGGGCTGACCCAGCGCAGCATCTCCTCGACGGCCGAGGGGATCAGCTCCCGGTCGTGACGCAGCGCCGCCCAGTTCTCGGGCGTGCGCAGCAGCTCGTAGATGCCGCCGGAGATGACGTGCCGCGTCGTCTCGTCGCCGCCGTTGAGGATCAGCAGGGACTCGCTGATGATCCCGGCGTCGTCGAGGTGGTCGCCGTCGACGTCGGCGTGTACCAGGATGCTCATCAGGTCGCTGGTCGGGTTCTCCCGCCGGGCGTCGATGATCCGCTGGGCGTAGGCGTAGTACCCGCCGCCCGCCGCGGCGGCGATCTTCATCGCCTCCTCGTCGGCCTGCCCGAGCGCTCCCATCATGGCCTCGCTCCACCGCAGCAGCTGCTCGCGGTCGGCCGGGTCGACACCCAGCTCGTTGGCGATGACGATCAGCGGCAGCCAGGCCGCGATGTCCCAGACCAGGTCGCACTCGCCGCGCTCGCACACCCGGTCGAGGATCACGTCGACGATGCTGCGGATCGACGCTTCCTTCTCCCGTACCCGCCTGGGCGTGAAGCCCTTGTTCACCAGCTTGCGTCGCTGCCAGTGCTCCGGATCGTCCATGTCGATCATCATCGGCGCGGCCGCGTGGTCCGGCCGGATCCCGCCGGCGCTGCTGAACAGGTTCGGGTGGGTGGCGACGTGCTTGACCAGGTCGTAGGTGGCGACCCCCCACACCCCGGTGCGCGGGTCGCGCCACACCGGCGCGTTCGCCCGTAGCCAGGCCAGTTCCTCGTGCGGGTTGCGCCCCCAGAAGAAACCATCAACAAGATCAATGCGCTCTTCGATGCTGCTCATGGAGCCTCCAAGTCGGCCACTGTCGCCTGAACCCGTTGTCGTGAAACGTCGCCCGAACCCGCTGCCCGACACTCGGCGAGCGCGGCTCCACGGCGGTTCGCGGCAGCCTCGACCAGGGTCGCCGGCGACGCCCGCACCCCTCACTGCTGGCTGCGTCCCTGCCCGGTAGGCGCTGGATCCCTGCCCGGTAGGCACTGGCCGAACAGCTGCTCAAGGGGCGCACGGACACGCCGTGGCCGTCGAACCTCCGCCCTCCGCCTCGCCTGATTACACACAAACGGCCTACATGTATCTTCAGATAGACTTAGTCTGTGGATCACTGAAAGTCAACCGGTGTGGCGGCGCAGCGGCTGGAGTGGCCCGCCCTCCGGAGACGGCGCCGCGCGCGCCGCTGGCGCCGGGGTGGACGCTGTCGGTGTCGGGGAGGCGCCGGCTGTCCCGAGGGGTCAGGTGCTGTCCCGAGAGGCCGCGGTCAGGGGCACCTCCAGCGTCTCCACCCGTGCTGACCACGGACGGCAGCTCGGGGTTCGGCATCATCAACCGGGACGGCGAGCTGGACCAGGCCATTACGAAGGCCGCTTTTTCGGATGGTATGAGTTTTTTGTACTTATCTCGTCCGGCTCGGTGGTGCAGGAGGTGTCACCGGAGTCCTGTTCGGCGACGCGAACCCCTCGGGTCGACTGCCTGTCACCGTCGCACGCGACAGCGGTCAGCTACCGGTCTACTACTACCGCAAGGCCACGCCGCGGCAACCGTCTCCGTCGAGGTGACCAACACCGATCGCCGGGCCGTGGCCGTGGCCGTGGACGTGATGGTCGGACCCAATGTCGCCGACACGGTCTCGATCGAACTCGAGGTTCTGCGCCGATCCCACCGCCTGAAGATACACATGCTGTTATGTGTATCTTCAGATAGGATTCGGCCGTGGATCAGCGAGAGTCGACCCGAGTTGGGGCGTAGGGGCTGGGGTGGTTCGCCGCCCAGGGACGACGGCGACGCGCGACAGCGGATCCTCGATGCGGCCATCCGGTGCATCGAGCAGCAGGGGCCGGCCGGGACCACGCTGTCCGGCGTCGCCCTCGAGCTCGGCATCACCCGCAGAACCATCTACCGCTACTTCACCAGCACCGAAGATCTCTTTGGCGGCGTCACGAACCTCGTGCTCGACGACTGGGTCGAGCGGGTGCGGGCCGTCGCCGAGGAGGCCGGCAACCCGACCGACATGGTGGTCGAGTCGGTGGCCTACGTCATCGAGGGGCTGCCCAACGAGGTCTTTCTGACGCTCCTGCTCGGCAGTGGACGGGCGGAGCTGTTCAGCCGGCAGATGCTGACGCCCACCGTCATCGCGCGATGCCGGAGGATCTTCCTGGGTGGTCGTGTCGACTGGGCCGCGCTCGGCTACGACGACCTGGCGCTCGACGAGTTCGTCGAGTTCCTGCTCCGCATCATCCAGTCCATGGTCGTGGCCCCACCCGAACACCCTCGTTCCGGCGATGACCTACGCAGGTACCTCCGACGCTGGGTCGCACCGGCGCTGTACGGCGCGGCGACGGACGCGGTGGCCGACGGCTCGGCCCGGAGTCCGGTGGGACCCCGCGGGTAACACCACGAGAGCACGAGAGAAGGGCGACCGTGACCGAAACCCCGCAACAGGCGACCATGTCCGCAGGCCTCTCACCGGATGGCAGGCCGGCACGGTCCGGTCGGGGGCCGCTCGCCGGGCTGCGGGTCGTCGAGCTGGCGAGCATCGGGCCGGGGCCGCACGCCGCCATGGTGCTCGCTGACCTGGGCGCCGACGTCATACGGGTGGAACGGCCGGGGGCGGGGCAGCCGACGGACCACACACTGCGTAACCGGCGTTGGATTCGTGTGGATCTCAAGGATCCGGCCGGTCGCACGACCGTGCTGGACCTCCTCGACCGTGCGGACGTCCTGCTGGAGGGCTACCGGCCCGGTGCCGCCGAGCGGCTGGGGCTGGGGCCGGAGGTCTGTCTGTCCCGTAACCCACGCCTGGTGTACGGACGGATGACCGGGTGGGGTCAGACCGGGCCGCTCGCTGACCGCGCGGGGCATGACATCAACTACCTCTCCCTGACGGGACTGCTGCACGCCATCGGCCCGGCGGACCGGCCCCCGGTGCCGCCGCTCAACCTCGTGGGCGACTTCGGGGGCGGATCGATGCTGCTGGTCTGCGGGGTGCTCGCGGCGTTGTGGGAACGATCGGTCTCGGGCGTCGGGCAGGTGGTCGACGCGGCCATGGTCGACGGTGCCAGCGTCCTCGCGCAGCTGATGTGGGCCTTCCGGGGAATGGGCCTCTGGACCGACGACCGGGAGGCGAACACCCTCGACGGCGCCGCCCCCTTCTACTCGACCTACACCTGCTCCGACGGCCGGTACGTCGCCGTGGGGGCCCTCGAACCGCAGTTCTACGCACTGCTGCTGGCAGGCCTCGACCTGGCTGGCGAGACTCTTCCGGGTCAGTACGACCGGAAGGGCTGGCCCGTGCTCAGAGCCCGGTTCGCCGGGGCCTTCGCCAGCCGGACCCGCGACGAGTGGGCGGCGGTCTTCGACGGTACCGACGCCTGCGTCACCCCCGTCCTGACGTTCGCCGAAGCGGGCAGCCATCCGCACCTGGCCGCCCGGTCGACGATCGTGACCATCGACGGGGTCGAGCAGGCGGCACCGGCCCCCAGGTTCTCCAGGACACCTCCGGCCCC
>NZ_JALKFT010000052.1:366-23427 GCF_023242945.1 Frankia umida | reverse complement strand
CGGTGGCCATCCGGACAGCACGGCCCCGTCCGGAGCAGGCCACGTCAACGGATCGGGCCAACCCGCCGGGCCTGCCCCCCCCCCCGGCTCGGGCGATCCCCCCGGCCCCGGGCCGCCCCGCCCGCCCCCCCCGCCACCGACACCGCCTTCGTGCACGTCCTGCGGGGCATTGTCGCCCTGCGCTCACTCGAGGTCACGGCCACCGTCGCCGGTCTGCTTCCCCTCGATGACGGGCTCAGCCCGTATCAGCTCAGCTGAGCCGAACTGAGCCTAGCCGAGCTCCAGGCACCCCGCTGGTCCGGACGCGCATATCCCGACGACACGAACGGTGCGGCGCGGGCTCGCGGGCGGATTCGGCGGCTTGGCCGCGCTATCCTTGCTTCCGCCTGGAAGCCAGGGTAGTCCTTTCCGGGCAGTCGTCCTCGCCGTGACACCACCGGCTCCGGCCGGCGCGTCCGGTGGCGCCGCCCGTGTGAAGGGACCGTGCCATGGCGCAGTACCAGGGGGCCACCGCTGGCACCGTCGACGCGTGTGTCCGGCGGATCCGTGCGGGCCGGCAGACCGCGGCCGAGGCGGCGGACCAGCTCATCGCCGAGCTCACCGAGGACGAACTGCTCTGGCTGCTCGACGGCGACACGCCGATCCAGGCGGCGCTCAAGCTCATGAGCAGGATGAAGGCCGGCCCGGTGGTCGGCGGAGCCGTCGCGCGCCTGGGTATCCCCGGTATCCGGTTCAGCGACGGCCCGCGGGGCGTCATCATGGGCCACTCGACGGCGTTTCCCGTCACGATGGCGCGCGCCGCGACCTGGGACCCCGCCCTCGAGCGGGAGGTTGGCACGGCGATCGGCCTGGAGGCACGGGCCCAGGGCGCCAACTACAGCGCTGCGGTGTGCGTCAACCTGCTGCGGCATCCGGCCTGGGGCCGGGCGCAGGAATGCTACGGGGAGGACCCCGTCCTCACCGGGCGGATGGGTGTGGCGCTGACCCGGGGGCTTCGCCCCCACGTGATGGCCTGTGTCAAGCATTTCGCCCTCAACTCGGTGGAGAACTCCCGGTTCAAGGTCGATGTCACGGTCGACGAGCACGCGCTGCACGAGGTGTACCTGCCGCATTTCCGGGCGGTGGTGGCCGCCGGGGTCGATTCGGTGATGAGCTCGTACAACTCCGTGAACGGCCGGTTTCTGGATGTCAACAAGGTCCTGCTGACCGATGTGCTGCGCGACGAGTGGGGCTTCGAGGGCTTCGTCACCAGCGACTGGGTGTTCGGCGTCCACGACGCCGTGGGCAGTCTGGAGGCCGGACTGGACGTCGAGATGCCGCTGCGGCTGGTCCGCGCCCGCGGTCTGCCCGCGGCCCGCGAGGACGGACGGCTGCCCCACCATCTCGTGGTGCGCTCGGCGCACCGCGTCCTGCGCACGACGCTGGCGCATCTGGCCACGCGGGAGCAGGCCGAGCCTTCGCTGGAGGTCGTCGCCAGCCCCGCCCACCGCGCGCTGGCCCGGCGGGCCGCCACCCGGGCGATGGTGCTGCTCAAGAACGACCCGGTCGGCGCCGCGGCGATCCTTCCCCTCGATGCGTCGATCGGGCGGCTCGCGGTGATCGGCCGGCTCGCCGCCGAGGCGAACATCGGCGACCACGGATCGTCGATGGTGGACCCGCCCAGCACCAGTGCGCCGCTGGACGGGCTGCGTGCGGCCCTGCCCGGCATCGAGATCAGCCACCTCGACGGGTCCCACATCGCGGCCGCGGCCGAGGCGGCCGCCCGAGCGGACGCGGCGATTCTCGTCGTCGGCATGGATCACCGGGACGAGGGCGAGCGGATCCAGAACGACGACGCCGACCTGTCCGTCCTCGGTTTCCCGTTCACCCTGCGCCCGGTGCGCCGGGTGATCGGTTGGCTGGTGCGTACCCGCAGCCAGTTCGGCCGCGGTGGGGACCGGGCCACCCTGACCCTGCATGCCTCGGACGAGCGGCTCATCACCGCGGTCGCGGCCGCGAACCCACGGACAGCGGTGGTGCTGATCGGTGGGAGCGCCCTGATCGTCGAGGCCTGGCGCGAACGGGTTCCGGCGATCCTGCATGCCTGGTATCCGGGGATGGAGGGTGGCCGGGCGCTGGCCGACGTGCTCACCGGCGCGGCCGAGCCCGGTGGGCGGCTGCCCGTGGCCATCCCCACCGACCCCGCGCACCTGCCGTTCTTCGACGCCGAGGCCCGCACGATCACCTATGACGCCTGGTGGGGGCAGCGCAAGCTCGACCGGGACGGCCACCCCGCGGCGTTCCCGTTCGGATTCGGGCTTGGCTACACGACCTTCGAACACGCCCTGGTCGACCAGCGCGTGGGCGAGACCGACGGCACGGCGACGGTGCGGGTGCGTAACACCGGCGCCCGGGTGGGCTCCACGGTGGCGCAGGTCTACGCGGTGGACACGGCGCTCGAGCGTCCGGTTCCGCGGCTGGTCGGCTTCCGGCGGGTCGATCTGGACGCGGGTGGCGAGGTCACGCTGGACGTCGCCCTCGATCTGACCCCGATCCGCCAACGCGACCCGCGGACCAGGCTGTGGTCACGTCGCCCGGGTTCCTGGGGGATCCTCGTCGCGGCCCACAGTCCGAGCGTGTTCGACGACGTCGCACCGCTGGCCGCACCGGGCGCGTGACCAGGCGGCGCGGCTTCAGAGGGTCAGGCCGAGAGGGTCAGGCCGAAACGGGTCCCCGTCGAGCGGGTCACGCTGATCGGCGGGGGCGCCCGCTCCCGCGCGGTCCGCGTCAGGTCAGGTCGTCGGCGGCATGAACCGGGCGGACGGAGAGCAGGAGAACAGCCACGATCAGCAGCGGGCCGCAGATCAGCAGGCCGGCGGACGGGCCCACCAGCGTCCACAGACCACCGGCGGTGATGGTGGCGAAGACCCGTCCGGCGTTCTGCAGGCCGATCAGGGCGCTCAGGGCAGGGGCGCGACTGTCCGGCGTGGTGAGCCTGGCCACCCCGGCGTATTCGGCGGCGTCCACCGCGCCGGCGGCGGCGCCGGCCAGCACGAAGCAGCCGATCATGACCGCCAGCTCGCCCGGGTTGGCGAAGGCGAAACCGGCGTAGGCGATCAGCAGGGCGACCGCGCCGATGGCGACCACGACCCCGGCGCCCAGCCGGTCGACGACGCGCCCCGCCCAGGCCGCGCAGGCGGCCGAGCTCAGCTGGTACACGACGTAGAGCATCGCCACGGCCTGCAACCGGCTGAACGCCCCCGCCCCCTCAGGCAGGATCTTCGCCGCACGCAGCAGGAGCAGCGCGGCGGCGATGTTCGACGCCTCGTACAGGGTGACCCCGACCAGCAGCCGCCCCAACGGCCCGGACCCCCGCAGCTGGGCGAGCATCGTCCGTCCGCCTGGAGCCGGCGGCGATCCCGGCGCGTTCACCCCGGCCTCACCAGCCCCAGCGCCGCCAGCCGCCGCGGCGGCCCTGCGGGTCGCACGGGCACCAATGGCGCTGGCCACCCCGGCCACCACCGCTGGGACGATCGCGAGCAGCAGGACGGTGCGCACACTCGCGAACGCCAGCAGGCCGACCGCGATCAGCGGGCCGACGGCCGCCGCCAGCGCGTCGTAGGCCCGTTCCTGGCCGAGCTGACGGCCGCTGCGGCGGACCAGTGCCTGCTCGCTCACCGGCCGCAGGGTGGTCGGCGTGCCCAGGCCGCTGGCCACCCACGAGCCGGAGCGGCAGGCCCCGGCCTGCCAGACCGCGGAGCTGCCAGCGAGAAACACCGCGGCCAGCGCCGCCCCGCCGTAACCGGCGACATCCAGCAGGCCGCGCGCCCCGGGCCGGCGCCGAGCCAGACCCGAACCGCCGAACCGCGCCACCGTGCCACCGGCGCGGCCCGCGGCCTCCACCCCGGCGATCACGACCGGGGCGGCGCCCAGCGTCCCGGCGAAGAACGGGGAGAGCACCGCCGTGGTGCTCTCCTGACCGACCGAGGACAACAGATGGGACCACCGGGCCCGGGTGAAAAAGGACACCGGTTCGGGTTCACCGGATCTCACAAGAATGGTGTCGCCACCCGCCGTGGCGTCCACGCGCGGCGTCGACACCGCGCCATCGTAGGGTAAAACCGCAGCACTCGACCATGCATCAGGACGAACCGCCGCCCCGCGTGAGACGGCCAGCGGGTCGCCGATGTCGATCTGGCGGATCTGGATGCAACCGACGCCACATCGTCACCGAGCATCCGGTCGGCTGTCCTCCCCACCCCCTGGCCGGCCTGGCATACCCGGCTCAGGCGTTGAGCAGGGCCAGCGGCGGGAAGGAGTGATCCTGCCAGATCAGCCTGCTCGCCCGCTCCGGGTCGTCGACAAGGCCCGCGGGGGTGTCGAAGATCCGGGTGCGACGCCGGTCAGGCTCGTAGCCGGGCCAGCCGGGGTCACCGTGGGTGGCGAAACCGGTCCACGCGGCGCGCATGTCGGCTGACAGTGCCACGGCCGCGGCGGACGGCCCCTCGCCGAGCAGCACGGCGGGTTGGCCGCTGGTGAGATTGCCGAACACCAGCGGCACGTCCAGTCCGTGGCAGGCGCCGAGCACCCCGCCCAGGCCCGGCGCGGACCAGGTCAGCTCGTAGACGTGCGCCCGACCGCCTGCCGCGATCTGCGCCTCGGCGAGATACAGACTGGGCATCCGAAACAGCCAGTCCGACAGAACCAGTTCGTAGAGCTCGCCCGGACCCGCGTCAGGATAGGCGGCACGGTAGCGACCCGCCCCCGCCCCCGCATCCTCGTCCGCTGGTCCGGGCGCGAACCGTGCCAGGACGGCGGCCGCCTGCTCGGCGCTGACCTGGCCGAGCGCGCCCTCCATCATGGTGAACAGTCGCTGCTCGTCACGGGTGTGACCGACGAGCAGGTCACGATCACGACTGGCGCCGCCGGCCACCGCCTGCCATGGCGTGCACGGCAGCACCTCCCCGTCGACGACCGGCGCGAACAGCACCGACCGCAGTGCCGGACGCCCCCACCGCCCGGCCCGCTCGGCGAGCGTGGCGGCGATCCCGTCGGCGGCGATCACCAGCAGCCCCGGCTCCACCCCGGCGAGATCGGCGGCGGTGGGACGCAGGTCGAGCTCGGCCGCGCACACGGCGGCGATGTCGGCGGCGAGTTCGGTCGCGAAGTACGTGCCCTGCGCGCTCTGCGCGATCGCCCGGCGAAACAGCCCCGCCGCCCGCGGCATCGCCAGCAACGCGGCGACCGACCCACCGCCCGCAGACTCTCCGAACACCGTGACCAGCCCCGGATCGCCCCCGAACGCGGCGATGTTGTCGCGGACCCATTCCAGCGCCGCGACCTGATCCAGCAGCCCCCGGTTCGGCGGCGCACCCGTGAGCTGCGCGAAGCCCTCCATCCCGACGCGGTAGTTGAACGTCACCAGCACGACCCCGCCGTCGCGCGCCAGGTGGCCGCCGTCGTACTCGGGCCGGTCGGACGCCCCGATCGTGTACGCACCACCGTGAATCCACACCAGCACCGCGAGCTTCGCCGCCGGGTCGGGTGCGGGCGTCCAGACGTTCACCGTCAGCCAGTCGTCCCCCGCGTCGGCCGCACCCTGGCCGCCGGCCGCACCAAGCACGTCCGACTGCGGCGGCGGCGGGCCGAACGCCCGCGCCGACCGAACCCCATCCCAGCGCCCCGCCGGCACCGGCGCCGCGAACCGCAGCGCCCCGACCGGCGGCGCCGCGTACGGGATGCCCCGAAAAACCGCCACCCCGTCCACCCAGCCACCCCGCAACGCCCCACCCGCCACCCGCACCACCGGCTCCGACCCGACCTGCCGGGCACCGGACGACAGGCTGCCCGACGACAGGCTGCCCGACGACGGGGCTCCGGGTGATGGGGCCCCGGAGGGCAGGGGCGAAGAGGTGGAACCGGCGGCAGTCACTGCTCTCCCTTGGGCGGATGCGGCACGCTCGACGTCCCCCGTGGCCGCCGCGAACGCCGGCATCATCGCGCGGAGCCGAGGCCGCCCGCCAACCATTTTCGGCCCCATCCGCCGCCACGGGCGCACGCGTTCAGGCCGGGTCCCGGATGGGCTCGTAGCGTAGGGCGACCGCGCCTGAGCTGAACTCCTGGCGTCCCACGAGCGTGAGGGCGATCCGGTCGTTCAGGCCGGCGAACAGTGTGGGTCCGTGGCCGGCCAGGACGGGATGCACGACGAACTCGTACTCGTCGATCAGACCCAGATCCGCGAGGGCCAGGGGGAGGGTCACTCCTCCCACGAAAATGCCCCCGCCGGGTTCCTGCCTGAGCCGTGTCACGGCTGTCGCCAGATCACCCCGCACCAGTTCCGCGTTCCAGTCGACCCGCTCCAGCGTGCTCGACACGACGTGCTTCTTCGCGCCGTCGATCGCCCGGGCGAAGGGGACCATCCAGTCCGCCATCCATTCCGGCCAGGCTCCCGTCGCCGTCGGCCGCCACGCCTGCTCCATCATCTCGTAGTTGACATCCTCCCCGGCCTGAAGACCGGGGATTCCTACCCTCGCGGGCAGGTTTTCCTGTTTCACTGACAGACGCCTCCCCACTCTAGGAGCGGGGTGGTCTCACTCCGTCTCCGCAGGCGATCACGGCGAGCCCCGCCGCGAGAACATTCCGTGCCGCGTTCACATCCCGGTCGTGGACCGCACCACAAGCGCAGGCCCATTCCCGGATGTTCAACGGCAGCTTTTCGACCAGCGTCCCGCAGGACGAGCAGGTCTTCGAGCTGGGATACCAGCGGTCCACCGCGACCACGTCGCGTCCGTACCAGCCGGCCTTGTATTCCAGCATGGTCCGCAGATCCCGCCAGCCCGCCTCCGAAATCGCACGGGCGAGACTGTGGTTGCGGACCATGTTCTGGACCGCCAGGTCCTCGATGACCACCGTTTGGTTCTCGCGGATGATCCTCGTGGACAGTTTGTGGAGGTGATCCCGCCGGCGGTCGGCGATCCGACCGTGGATCCTCGCGACCTTCAGCCGGGCCTTCGCCCGGTTCGCGGAGCCCTTCTTCTTCCGGGACAGCTCCCGCTGCGCCCGGACCAGCCGGACCCGGTCGGTCCGCTCGTACCGCGGGTTGGCAATCTTCTCCCCGGTGGACAGCGTGACCAGCGACGTGATGCCCGCGTCCACCCCGACCTGCCCGCCCGCCGCCGGCAGCGCCTCGATCGGGCAGTCCACCAGGATCGACACGTGATACTGGCCCCGGCTGTTGCGGGACACCGTCACCCGCGACGGCACCGCGCCGTCCGGGAACGGACGGGACCAGACGATCCGCAGCGACGCGGCCTGCTTCGCCAGCCTCAGCCGCCCGTCCCGGAACGTGAAACAGTTCCGGAAATAGGTCGCCGCATCGTTCGTCTTCCCCTTCCGCTTGAACATCGGGTAGCCGGCCCGTTTTCCCCAAAAGTTCACATAGGCGGTTTGGAGATTCCGCAGCGCGGCCTGCAGCGGGCCTTTCGACGGCTCGGCCAACCACAGAGTGTCCGGGTCCCGTTTCCACCCGGTGAGCATCAGATCGGTTTCCGCATGGCCGATCCGCCGCTGCTCCTGGGACCACACCCGGCGCCGTTCGGCAAGCGCCCGGTTGTACACGTAGCGGACACAGCCGAACGTTTTCGCGAGGTTCTCCACCTGGCCGGGAGTCGGGTAGAAACGGTAGCGGTACGCCCGCTTCACCACCCGACTTCCCACACCTGACAGAATACACGATTCCCCGGTCATTCTGGCAGCCGAGTTGACGCGCTGACCCCGCCCTGAAGGACGGGGCCTGCGCGCTACGTTTCCCGGTCATCCACGATCCCCACCTGGTGGTCGCAGCAGCCGTCGAGGGTGACGTTGATCGAGTATCGAAGCGGTCTCATGCGTGCTCTCCCCTACCTGCGGCGGCCGGCACCTGGCCGTAGCCAGCCCGCCGTCCCGCGCGGACGCCGGCGGTTCAGCCAGCCGAAATCCGGGGATCCGGGATGGTCACCCCGCCCGTCCGACACCGGACGGCGCGTCGGTGCCGGTGAAGGACGACGAACGGGTGTTACCGATCATGCGATGGCTGATCAGGTACTCGCCGAGGTTGGTCAGTGCGGTCCGACCGTCCAGGTTGACCACGCCGAGCCGGGTGAGCCGGGCGCGCAGGTTGTCGACCCGGCGGCGCACCGTCGACTCGGGCAGCCCGAGTCGCGTCGCCACCGCCAGGTAGGTCGTCGGGATCGGATCGGACCGGCCGTCGGTGCGAAACAGCGGCTCGAACAGAAGCTCGCAGACGGCCCGGTCGACGGCGGACAGCTCCGGTGCGCTCCAGGTCGCGAGCCCGGCGGGCAGCGGCGCGCCGGGGCGAAGCTGGTCCAACCCGTAGTCCAGCGGCTGCTCCGAGAACTGGATGTGCAGCGCGTACGTGCGGAACCGGCCGGCCACCCACACCGTCGTCGACTCGGCCAGCAACCGCGAACGGCCGGCCATCAGCGTCTCGCGCAGGCCGCCTTCCAGAATCGTCAGCGGATGCGTTTTGCTGGCATTGACAATCCACCAGTGCCGACGCTGATACACGATGGCGCCGGCGGATCGAGAAACGCCGAGGTCATCAGGGTCAAGGCAGTGCGTGCTAGCCGGATCGCGACCGAAGGTAAACCCACCGGTAGCCGGAACCACATAGGTCATCAACCCAATGATGACCGTGGGCTGTGGTACCGGCGAGGCCTGAGTTGCCCCTGGTGTCATGCGCCTGCCTTTCATTCTCCGTTTTCACAGGACGGAGCGACGCCAATCTAGACGGCCGGCGGACGGGCACAGGCGGTGGGGCTCCCCATGGCCAGCGCGCATTAGCGACGCTATGCCGCCGCCGGTATACACGGGAAGAAACGTAGCCGGATGACCGCGCGCCGCCGCCCGGGCAGGCTTCACCCGCAGGAGGTCCTCGGCTACGTCTGGCCGAACTGACCGGTCAGGTCGACGGGTTCTCGATCAGGGTGATGGTGTTGCCGCAGGGGTCCGCGACCGAGGCGAGCCTGGCCTGCCTGGTCGTCGTCGTGACCTCACCGAGTGTGATTCCGCGACCGGCGAGCGCCGCCGCCGCACTTCGCAGATCGTCGACGGCGAGGTTCAACGCCGCCCGTCCGGCCCGCTGGTCGTCCTGGAAGACCTGCACCCAGGCATCGTCGAAGACGTGCCAGTCGGCCAGACCCGGCATCGGACGCGCGTCGGCGGGTCGACCGAACAGCCGCTCGTACCAGTCCGTCGCCGCGTCGAAATCGGCCACGGGCACCACCGACAGCACCTTGGTCACCGTCATGGTGGTCACCGTCATGAGGGAGATCCCTGCGTCACGTACTGGCCGGTGGCGCGGGCGGGGTCGTCGACGAGGCCAGCCTTGGGGATGAAGTAGACGACCTCCCACAGGTGGCCGTCCGGATCGCCGAAGTGACCGGCGTAGAGACCCCACGGCCGTTCGTGCGGCGGACCGGGCACCGTCCCGCCGGCGCGCCGAGCGAGTTCGAGGACGCGGTCGACGTCCTCGCGGCGCCCGACGGTATGGCCGAAGGCCACCCCGCTACCGGCGACCCGGGCCGGGTCCACGCCCGCGTCCTTGGCGAGCTCCGCACGCGGGTACAACGACAGGACCAGACCGTCGTCCAGTGTGAACATCGCGGTCGCGCCGGACGGCTCGGTCGCGCTGCCGGTGAACTCGGTGCCGATGATCCCGGACGAGGGGAAGCCCAGCCCGTCCCGGTAGAAGGCCAGCGAGCGTTCGAGATCGCCCACCCCAAGCGTGATCACATGTATCCGTGGCCGCACGGCCTGCTCCTCTCCCTCGGGTCCCACGCCGATCCCTGCCCGGCCGATCCCTGCCCGGCCGATCCGTACTCTGCCGATCCGTACTCTGCCGATCCGTACTCTGCCGATCACTGCCTGGCTGCATACCCGGTAGGCGCGTCCTGTCCCGGACGGGGCCGGGAAGAGTTGGACCACCTCGGTAGTTGCACGTGCAAGCATCCACTGGAGTGGTCCGGATGCGCCGAAGGTAGGAGGGTTCCGTCATGACGAGCACCGTGTCGGTGGACATCCGTCGCGCCCAGAGCCGGGCGGCAAGCCGGACGGGCTGGCTGGACTCGCACCACTCGTTCTCGTTCGGCCACCACTACGACCCGGACAACACCCACCACGGCGTCCTGCTGGTGAGCAATGACGACACCGTCCGCGCCGGGACGGGCTTCGAGACCCATCCGCACCGCGACATGGAGATCGTCACCTGGGTGCTGCGCGGCTCGCTGGTGCACCAGGACTCCATCGGCACCACCGGGGTCATCTACCCGGGACTGGCCCAGCGGATGAGTGCCGGTCGCGGCATCCTGCACTCGGAGAAGAACGACTCCTGGCGCCTCGGCGGCGAGCCGCACGACGAGCCCGTGCACTTCGTCCAGATGTGGGTGGCACCGGACACGCGTGGCATCGACCCCGGCTACGAGCAGCTGGAGATCGGGGACGAGCTGCTGCGCGGCGGGCTGGTGCCGGTCGCGTCCGGGATGGCGCGCCATGACGGGCAGAGCGCGATCCGTATCCGTAACCGGCACGCGGCCCTGCACGCCGCCAGGCTTCGGCCCGGCGGCGAGGTCACCCTGCCCGAGGCCCCCTGGCTGCATCTGTTCGTCGCCGCGGGCGAGGTGGAGCTCGAAGGGGCGGGCACGCTGGCCACGGGGGACGCCGTCCGGTTCACCGCGACCGGCGGCCAACGGGTGACCGCGACCACGTCCGGCCCGGCGGAGATCTTGGTGTGGGAGATGCACACCGATCTCGCCGGCCTCGCCGCCGCCTGACCCCGTCCCACCGTGGGCGGCACCCTGCCCCGTGGGCGGGCGGCACGTACCGCCCACGGGGCAGGGTGGCACGCTTCGCGGACGGGGCGGCACGCTTCGCGGGCGGCGAGCGTCAGAACAAGGAGTCGAGATCATGAGTGGGGCGAGGGAGAGCACCGGCGGGCCCGTCGGCCGCACCGAAGCCGCGGCGGGCGGCGACACGGTGACCACCGGTGGGCGGCAGGCGACGATGTGGAACGGTGCGGCAGGGCGCGGATGGATCGCGGCGCAGGACCTGCTCGACCGGATGTACCAACCGTTCGCGGACCTGCTGACCAGCGGGATCGTCGACGGTGACCGGGTGCTCGACGTGGGCTGCGGCGGCGGTGCGACGGCGCTCGCCGCCGCCCGCCGGGCCGGCGGCACCGCCGGAGGTGACGCGGGGGAACCTCGCTCGGGAGGGCACTGTGTTGGTGTCGATGTCTCCGAGCTGATGCTCACCGCGGCTCGTGCGCGTGCGCTGCGGGCGGGGGTGCCGGTCGACTTCGTGCGCGCCGACGCGGCGCGTCATCCCTTTCCGCCGAGTGGGTTCGACGCGGTCATCTCCCGGTTCGGGGTGATGTTCTTCGCCGATCCGGTCGCCGCGTTCACGAATGTCCGCCGCGCCACCCGCAGCGGCGGACAGCTCACCTTCGTTTCCTGGCGCGGCCTGGCCGATAATCCTTTCTTCACGGCGGCCGAACGGGCGGCGGCGCCAATTCTTCCGGGCCTCGCCCAGCGCGATCCCGACGCACCCGGCCCGTTCTCGCTCGCCCGCCGAGAACACACCGAGCGACTTCTGCGCGGCGGCGGCTGGACGAACATCGACATCGTCCCGGTGGACGAGCCGTGCGTCCTGTCCGAACTGGAGCTGGAACAGTACTTCACCCTGGTCGGCCCGGTCAGCCGGCTTCTACCGGACCTGGACGAGGCCACCCGCGCCACAGTCGTCGGCACCGTCCGCGCCGCCTTCGAACCCTTCCGCGAGGCCGACCACTTCCGCTACACCGCGGCCTGCTGGGCGGTGCGCGCCACAGCACCCCACTGACGCGGCCCTCGACCCGTGGGCGCCGGCATAACCCGGCCGGCGACATGGTTGACCTGTCGGCCGCGCCGGCAGCGCAGGACGTGGATGGCCTGCCAGCCGGCCCGGCCACCAGATGCAGATCCTCACGACGCCCACTCGCACCCATCGGAGACCCGTGACTTCCACCACCGAGATCCCCGCCAGCGAAGATCCGTCGACAGCCAGCCTGGCCGTCGAGAAGCTGGCTGCCGATCACCTCGTGCTGGACCCCGCCGCTGTGGCGCTGCTGTTCACGCAGGCGCGTACCGCCAACGCCTTCAGCGACGAGCCTGTCTCCCGCGACCAGCTCCGCGCCATCACCGAGCTGGCCAAGTGGCCACCGACGTCGGCCAACATCAACCCGCTGCGCATCACCTTCGTGACCACCCCCGAGGGCAGGGCGCGCCTGCTACCGCTGATCTCCGAAGGCAACCGGGCCAAGACCGAGTCGGCCCCCGTCGTCGCGATCCTGGCGGTCGACGTCGACTTCCACGACCGGCTGCCGCAGCTGTTCCCGGCCCGCCCCGAGATGCGCGACGTGTTCACGGGTGACCCGGAGCGCCGCGCGGAGGTGGCCCGCTTCAACGGCGCCCTGCAGACCGCCTACTTCATCCTCGCCGTGCGCGCCGCCGGCCTGGCCGCCGGGCCGATGGCCGGTTTCGACGCCGCCGGCGTCGACGCCGAGTTCTTCCCCGACCGCTCGTACAGGTCGATCCTCGTCGTCAACATCGGCAAGCCGGGCGCCAACCCCTGGTTCCCCCGCCTCCCTCGACTCGACCACGACGACTACGTCGACTACCTCTGAGTCGACCTGACAGGACCTGATCCCGCGGACGGGCCAGGTCCACGCACCACGCCACATTCGCCTGTCCGCAGGGCCACCGCGTCGCCAGGCCACCGCGTCGCCAGGCCACCGCGTCGCCAGGCCACCGCGTCGCCGGGCCACCGCGTCGCCGGGCCTTCGGGCCTTCGATCGGCTGGGTCCCGGTGCTGTCCCCGCTTCACCACGCCGGGCGGCACCGGGACCCAGCCGCGGGGACTCACCCGTTTCTCCATAGCCGCGACCATCCGCAGACGTTCGGCGCCGGTCTCTGCGCACCTTTCTCTCGGACGGCTGAGCGCCGACGCCCCTCCCCGCCGCCATCCCGATTCATGGTCGGATGCCGAGGGCTGTTCGACACCATGCCGAGGGATGTTCGGTGCAGGGAGGCCGAGATCCTTGAACAACCCTCGGCATGCCATGAACATGACCGTGATATAGCAGCGATAGAGAGCATCGAGGCCCCCGGCATCGCGCCATTACGCCGCACGAATCGCCTATTTATGCATATATCGGACGATTTGGAGAACGCGACCGACGATCATACGGCCCCGTGATCCGACGTCCAGCAGGGCGGCGAAGCGCCGATCACCAAGCGGGGGTGTGGGCTGCGACCACAGCGGTCCGATGGCAGATTTCCGGCGGCGACACCCATCCGGCCGGGCCGCGGCCTCGAACCCCCACCGTGTGCACCACCGAGCTCCGCACCAGGCGAGCGCGGGTCACACGGTACGGACAGGGAGGGGTGCGGTGACCGACGCCGTTGATGACCAGCAGCTACATGAGCTGGTCGAACAGTCGCAGGACCTGCACAGCGATGCGATGCGCGGCCACCGGGCCGCCGTCGGCGACTACCTCGAGGCCACGGCCTCCCCCGGACAGCAGGCTGGCGGCGGCACCGAACGGCCCACCGACGCACCGCCGGCAGCGCACTCTGCGGCAGCCGAGACCCAGGCCCAGGCCGAAACCCAGGCCCAGGCCGAAACCCAGGCCAAGGCCCAGACCCAGGCCGAGACCCAGGCCCAGGCCGGCGAAGGCGGCTGGTGGCGGGGACGCGGGACGACGAGGCGGCGCCGGTCCCAGCGTGCGGCCATGGTGGGGATCGCCGGAACCGGGTTGGTCGCGGCCGGCGCGGGACGGGCCTCGGCCGCCACGTCCGACATCGCGATTCTGCAGACGGCGGCGTCGATCGAGAATCTCGCGGTCAGTACCTACACGACGGCGCTGACACTGCCGTTCATCGGCGGGACCATGGCGAACGGTGTGGTGAAGGCCTTCGCGATGAAGACGATGGCCCAGCATGCCGAACACGCCCAGGCTTTCAACGCCGCCGTGGTGAAGCTTGGTGGCAGGGAGCAGAACGATCCCGACCCGAAATACGCGGCGGTCGTCAAGGCCGCGGTCCCGACCATCAAGGGCCCGGGGGACGTCGTCGCGCTCGCCATCATCCTCGAGGACGTCGCCGCGCAGACCTACACCCGCAATGTCAGCGAGGTGGGCACGTCCATGTTGCGGATGTTGCTGGGCAGTGTGGCCGCCGTCGAGGCGCAGCACCGGGCGGTGCTGCTCGCCGTCCAGGCGCTGTTGCCGGTCAGTAATGGTGCTCTGATCACCTTGCCGCCGAATCTGGCCACGTTGCCCAAGGCCGCGGGCAGCGTCGCCTTCCCGAACGCCTTCTACCCCACCACCATGGCTTCGCCGGCCACCGAAGGAGCCCTCCGATGAGCAGCAGGCGACTGGACGTGGGCGACGCCGAACTGCGGGCGATGACCGCCGATCTCGATCAGGCTCACCGGGACACCTTTCCCGCCGCGGCCGCGCAGCTCACCGACCTGGGCCGGGATCTGGGCCGGGGCCTGGGCGCGCGGGCGGCGAACCGGCGGGGAGTGCTGCTCGGTGGGCTCACCGCGGTCGGTGCCGGTGTCCTCGCCGCCTGCGGAAGTTCCTCGTCCGGTGGCGGCTCGAACACCGGTGGGATGGGTTCGTCCGCGGCCGCGACCACCGGTGGCCGGTACACCGGTGATCTGAAGGTCGTGGCGCTCGCCGCCGCGTTGGAGAACCTCGCGGTCGCCGCCTATTCGGCGGTGCTGACGAAGGCCGGCGCCGGCACCTACGGCACCGTTCCGCCGGCGATCGGCGAGTTCGTCACCGTTGTCCGGTCGCAGCACACCGACCATGGGAAGGCGTGGAACGGTGTGCTGGCCTCGGCGAAACTCCCGGAGATCACCGGCGCACCCCTGACGATCGCCGCCGGCGAGGTGGCGAAACTGAACCAGGCCAAAACGCTGCCCGAGGTCGCCAGAATCGCCCTTGACCTGGAGACCGGTGCGGCGCAGACGTACCTTTCCGCGCTGACCAACGTCACGAACACCACCGGTATCTCCACCGCGGCGACGATCGCCCCCGTCGAGGCGATGCACGCGGCGGTTCTCCGCTACATTCTCGGCGACTATCCCGTCCCCGACTCGTTCCTGGGGACGACCGCCGCGATCGCGCCGACCGTGCTCACCGCCGCATAGCCGACGCGGGCACCGGCCGCACGGCCAGCGCACCGAAGCCGACGAACGCGACGCCGAGCGCGGGAATGTTGTCGCGGACATGGCTCAGGCCATCGTCACAGGGACCGAGGAGCACCATCGTTGGGCTGGACCACTGGTGCGGGATCAGAGATCGGCGCAGGCCACCCGCTTGTCCAGGGCGTCGACGGGGTGGATGACCACCGACTGGGCGGCGTCGCCCACCGGACGGGCGTTGGTGACGGTCCCCTGGACCGCGCCGGCCGCATCCGCGGGCAGGGCCAGATGCACCTCGTTGGGCGGAACGGCCGGACCGTTCGGGTCGAACTTGAAGTGTCCACCGCCGTTGTCCACCGCGCAGGGCTTGGCGTGCAGGTGCGCGACGTACTTCCCGCCCGGCGCCAGGCCGGTCGCGGTGACGGTCAGGGTGGTGCCGCTGGTGGCGTTCTGGGCGAGCCAGGCGGTTCCCCGAACGTCGTTGTGCCCCGGCGGCCTGGTGTTGAGCAGGATGAACGTCGACTCGCGAGCCCCGGGAACCTGGCTGGCCGGGGTCGCCGACGGATTCGCCGTCATCGCGCCCATGTCGGCTTCGGCGGAGGTGGTCGCCGACGGGGATGACGGGGATGACGATGTCGCGTCGGGGGCCGGCGTCGAGACGTGTTCCGTCACCGAGGCGTGTGGGGCGGCGATGCTGGTTCCCCCTGTGGTGTCGCCCCCGCAACCGGCCGCCAGCGTGGCGACGGTCAACAGGCCGGCGATCGCGCCGACTCCCAGACGTGCGTGTGCGAGCCCACGAACCATGACTGTTCTCTCCTGTCCATGACCGAGATCGTTCGTGCGCGGACCTTCACCGGGCACAAGCACCGACGGCGGTGAGCCCGGCCCGGGTGCTAACCGACTTCGCCCAGACCGTCCGTGTGCTGATGGTGACGGCTCTGGGCGGCGGCGAAGGTCGTGGTGTCAAACCAGGTGGGAAAGGCGCGGACCAGCGCCGCCGGCCCGTGCAGCTCGGCCTCGCCGGCGTCGAGCACGGCGCGAAACGGCGTGCGTCCAACCAGCCAGCGGTGCATCTGCCTGCCGCTGGCCGTGACCCGCAGGTGCACGTCCTGACGCGGTTCCTCCTTGCAGACGGTCATCGCGGGCCGTTCGACGTCGAGCCAGCCCTGGGCCGCACCGGGGCCGGTCAACGTCAGGTGCACGAGCGTTCGCCGAGAGGGTAGTCGCTCGGGCACCGCATGCTGGTGCAGCCGCCAGATCAGCGACAGTCCATCGCAATCACCGTCATCCGGGTCATCGAAGACCCATTCGGCGGCCCACTGCCCCAACGACCAGACGATCGGCGTGATCGCCTGACCGGCCTCGGTGAGCACATAACGACCCGGCCGGCCCCGTTCGGCGACCTCCCGGCGGACCAGCCCATGCCGTTCGAGCGCGCGTAGCCGTCCGGTCAGCAGGGTCCTGCTCATCCGCGGCAGGCCCCGGTGGATGTCGTTGAACCCCTCGGCGCCGGCCATGAGCTCGCGGATCACCAGCGGTGTCCACCGGTCGCCGAGGATCTCGACGCCGAGCGCGATGGGGCAGTAGTCGGAATGGATCGGCACCCCACCACTGCATCACGCCCAGCGCGCTGGTGTCGTCGCCCGGCAGCGGTCAGCACTGACGTCCGGCCGACACCCCAGGTCCAGAAACGCGACTGGTCGACCCCACCGCCCCCGGCGCACCATCGGGACAGACACCGCGCCGCGTTCGTCACGGCGCCCCAGCCGGCCTCGCCCACCCGGCCTGAGCTGGCCCGATACCGGAGGAACCACCATGACCACCAGCCCCACCACGATCACTACCAGCCCCACGACGACCGCCCCCGGCCCGGACCTCGCCGCGGTGAAGGCGAAGCAGCAGAAGATCTGGTCCAGCGGCGACTACACCGTCATCGCCGGCCGGATCGTGCTACAGAGCGAGCTGCTCGCCGAGGCCGCCGACCTGCGCCCCGGCTGGGACGTGCTCGACGTCGCCTGCGGCTGCGGCAACGCGACGCTCGCCGCCGCCCGCTCGGGCACCCGCGTCGTCGGCGTCGACTACGTCCCCGAACTGCTGGCCAGGGGACGTGCCCGGGCCGCCGCCGAAGGACTCGACGTCGACTTCCGGCTCGGTGACGCCGAGGCGCTGCCCTTCCCGGACGCCTCGTTCGACGCGGTGCTGTCCGTCTTCGGTTCGATGTTCGCCCCGGACCACCACCGCACCGCCGCCGAGATGATCCGCGTCGCCCGGCCCGGGGGCCTGCTCGGCCTGGTCACCTGGACCCCGGACGGTTTCATCGGCGAGATGTTCCGGACGATCAGCCGCCATGTGCCCCCGCCGGCGGGGGTCGCCTCCCCGCTGCTGTGGGGCACCCGGGAGCACCTGGCCGCCCTGTTCGGCTCCGACGCGGCCGAGATCCGGACGCTCGAACGCACCTGCGTGTTCCGCTACGCCTCACCGGAGGAGTTCACCGACACCTTCCGCCGCTGGTACGGCCCGACCCACAAGGCGTTCGAGGCCCTCGACGACACCGGCCGCGCGGCCCTCGCCGCCGACCTCACCGCCCTCGCCCGCCGCTGGAACCGCAACCTCGACGGCCAGCCCGTCGCCCTCCCCTCCACCTACCTCGAAACCCTCATCACCCTGCGCACCCCCACCGCCACCTCCTGAACGCCGCCTGCTGACCGCCGCCTCCTGAACGCTGCCTCCTGACCATCGGGGTTTGACTCTGACGTGCGGGTCAGGGGCTACGGTCGCGCGCATGTCCGGTTCCCGTGAGGTTCGTCTTGTCAGCACACCGGTCGGTCTGCCCCGGCCGGAGGACTTCACCGTCGTCGCAGTGCCGGTGCCCATGCCAGGTGACGGCGAGGTTCTGGTGCGTAACCACTACTTCCATGTGTTCGCCGCGCTGCGCACGGTGCTGGGCGGTGGGGTCGAGGACGCGCCGTTCCCGCCCATTCATCCGGGTGACACGTTGTTCGGCGCGGCCGTCGGCGAGGTCGTCGCCGCACCGGCCGACGCCAGCCTGCGGCCAGGTGCGCTGGTCTTTCACTGGCAGGGCTGGCGGGAGTACGCGGCCGTGCCGGTCGCGCAGGTCCAGCCGCTGGGTGACGCACTGGCCGATCCGGCGGCCCACCTCTCCTCGGCGCGGGCCGCCTACGCGGCACTGCGGCAGAGCGGGCTGGCGGCGGGCGAGACAGTCTTCGTGTCCGGAGCGGCCGGTGCGGTCGGTTCTCTGGCGGGGCAGATCGCCCGGCTGCTCGGCGCCGGGCGGGTCATCGGCAGCACCGGTTCGGCGGCCAAGGCGCGGCGCCTGGTCGACGAGCTCGGCTACGACGACGTCGTCCTGCGTGGCGGTGCGCCGTTCGCGGACGGGCTCGCGAAGGCCGCCCCGGACGGCATCGACGTCGTGATCGACAACGTCGGCGGTGAACAGCTCCAGGCGGCGGTGGCCGCCGCCCGACCAGGCGCCCGGATCGTTCTGGTGGGGGCGCTGGCCGGGCAGCTCGCCCCGGATTCCACGGGGACCGTCGCCTCCGTCGCGCTGGACACCTTCGCGCTGATCCTCAAGCACATCACGCTGCGCGGGCTCGACAACACGGTGGCCACCGACTGGAGCGAGCGGTTCGGCGACTGGCTTGGCCGCGGCGAGATCACCTTTCCCTCGGTGCGTGTCTCCGGTATCGAACACGCCGCACGTGCGTTGTCAGAGACCATCGCGGGACAGCACTTCGGCACGGTCATCGTCGAGGTGTAGGGCACCCTGGAGGACGCGGATGAAGATCGGGGAGGCCGCGGCGGCGGCCGCCACCACCCAGCGCGCACTACGGTTCTACGAGCAGCGCGGGCTGCTGCCACCACCGCGGCGCACCGCCTCGGGGCAGCGTGTGTACGACCAGGCCGATGTCAACCGGCTTCGGATCATCCGTGAGCTGCTGGCGCTCGGGCTCACCGTCGAGGACGTGCGGGCCTGCACGGACCGGCTGCACCTGCTCGAGGGTGACACCCTGCCGCGCTACGGTGATCCCCGCGGGGTGTGCAGCGCGACGAGCGGCGTCGTCGAACGTCGCATCGCCGCGCTGGACGCAGAGATCACCCGTCTGACGACGTTACGTGACAGACTGGCGGCCCGCACATCGGCCGCCCATCCCGAGGGCCGCGCGCCCACGGACGACGAGCCCGCGGACGAGCCCACGGACGAACTCGCGAACGGCGAGCTCACGACCGACGGCGGGGTCCTGACGGTCATGCGGTCCTGACGGCGGCGAGGGGGAGACGGTGGCAGACGGTGATTCCAGCGCCACCCGGCGCACCCTGGTCCGCGGTGCGCTGCTCGCGGCGACCACCGCGTCCATCGGCGCCAGCCTCACCCGCCGATCAG
Organism: Frankia umida; assembly: GCF_023242945.1. Taxonomy (NCBI): domain Bacteria; kingdom Bacillati; phylum Actinomycetota; class Actinomycetes; order Frankiales; family Frankiaceae; genus Frankia; species Frankia umida. The sequence continues at coordinate 3,800 of NZ_JALKFT010000052.1, read as the reverse complement.
CCGCCGCGCCACCCGCCGACACCGACGGCACCGGCACCGGCACCGGCACGTCCACCGTGGCAGCAGGCGGCGCGGCGGCGGCCGGGATCGTGGCCACCGCGACTCCGGAGCGGCTCAGGGCGGATGTGCGGCGGATGGTCGACTGTGGGCCACGGCTGCCGGGCTGGCCGGGCCACGACGAGTGGTGCACCTGGCTGACCGACGAACTGGCCGCCGCCGGCCTGCGGATCGAGCCCTGCGAGGAGTACACCTACGACAGTTACCAGCCGGCCGACTTCGCCCTGGAGATCCTCGACGGCCCGGGCGCCGGCCCGGTGGAGGTGGCGACCTCGTACGTGCGCTCGGCGGGCACCTCCGCCCAGGGTGTCACCGGCCCGCTGGTGCTGGCCACGGGCTTCCCGACGCCAAGCCAGATCGAGGCGCTCATCGACCCGGCCGCGGTGACCGCCGCCATCCGGGCCTGGGTGGCCGCCGTGCCGGCGGGATCGCTGCGCGGCACCGTCCTGCTGGTCGACCTGCCCGCCCCGGGCCGGCTGACCGCCAACGTGTTCACCGCGATCTCCGCCTACCTGCAGTGGGACGGGCACGACGAGGCCGACTGGGCGCAGATCGACTACTCCCGTCTGTGGCTGGGGCCATGGCCGGACCTCAACGACTTCGCCGCGCTCGGGCTGGCCGGCGTCGTGTTCACCACGGCCGCGTCCCGCCCGGCGCTGCGCGGCAACTACTCGTCACACACCGCCCGGCCACAGCCGCTGCCCGCCCTCGTCGTCGACCGCGAGGTCGGCGCGCGGCTGCGGGAGCGGGCGGCGGCCCGGCCACGCACACGACTGACCCTGATCTCCCCTGTCCGGCGCACCCGACTGCGCCAGATCACCGCGGTGCTGCCCGGTGAGAGCGACGAGTGCGTCATCGTCAACACCCACACCGACGGGCAGAACGCGTTCGAGGAGAACGGCGGGGTCGCGGCGGTCGCCCTGGCCCGGCACTTCGCCGCGCTGCCGCCCGGGCAGCGGTTGCGCCGGACACTGGTGTTCGCGCTGTACCCCGGGCACATGTCCGGACGGGTCGGCATCGAGAACTCCCGGGCCTGGATTCTGCGGCACCCGGATCTGGTCCGGCGCGCGGTGGGCGCGGTCAGCATCGAACATCTCGGCGCGACCGAATGGATCGACGATCCCGCACGCGGCTACCACGCCAGCGGCGAGAACGAGCTCTACGCCATCTGGACCACCCAGGGCCCGACCCTCGACACCATCGCCAAGCCCGCGCTGGTCGCCGCCGGGCTGCAACGGCACGCACTGCTCAAACCGCCACTGCAGATCACCCCCGGCGCGCCGTTCCACAAGCTCGCCGGTGTTCCTCACGTCTCGGGCATCGCCGGGCCCAGCTATCTCGTCGTGGTCTCCCCGGACGGCGAACTCGAGAAGTTCGACGCCGACCTGGCCGCCGCGCAGGTCGGCTTCTACGCCGACGTCGTGGGCCGCTTCGACACCGCCGACCGCGCCGCCCTGCGCACCGGCGACCCGACCCTCGGCCAGGACACCCCCACCGCCGAGGAGAGGACCTACCGGGACGAGGCCACGACCGCCCGCTGCGCCCCGGCCACGGCCAGCGCTGCCCGGGGCGCCGCCGCGGACACGGACTCCGAGGGCCCACTCGGCCTGCCCGGCCCGTGGGGTTACGCGGCCGGCGCGGTGGCCGGCGCCGCGGCGCTGGCAGCCGGCGGATTCGCCGTCCTGCGGACCCGTCGACACCGCCGCACGACACCCCCGGACGATGCCTCCCCCTCCCCCTCCCCCATCACCCCCAGCCCGGACGACCCGTCAGCGCCCGATTCCCACTCGGGTTCCACCTCCGACTCCGCCTGACCGCCGGCAGACCGACCCCGCCCCAGGCGGCAGTCAGGGTGTTCGTGGGCGAAGCCCCGCCCGCGTCCGGTCATCCCCACACCGCCCGGGCCACCTCCATCCCGAGGACGGCGGCGCCGAGGGCGCCGAACATGCTGGCGGCGACGTTCGCGGCGGCGAGCAGGCCGCTGCCGTTCTCGGCCAGGCGCAGCGTCTCGTAGGAGAACGTCGAGTAGGTGCTCAACGCCCCGCACAGCCCGGTGCCGACCAGCAGCCCCACCCGGGACGACGCGGCCCCCGCCAGAACCGCACCGGTCACCAGCCCGAGAATCAGGCTGGCAGCGATGTTGACCGTGAACGTGCCCCAGGGGAACGCGCTGTCGTGGCGGGCCTGCACCGCCCGGTCGACGAGGTAGCGCGCCGGCGCTCCCACCATCGCCCCCAGAATCACCAGCAGCCAGTTCACCGCGACCGTCGCCCGATCAGCCGGCGGGTCGCGACCACCGACGCCCAGACCGCACCGAGCGCCAGCGCCATGGTCAGCGCCAGATACGCCAGGGCGAGACCGGTGTGCTCACCGTCGATCAGCCGTCGCGCGTCGACCGCGTAGGTGGAGAAGGTGGTGAATCCGCCCAGCACCCCCGTGCCCAGCAACGGCCGGGTCAGCGGGTGCACCGCCGGCACCTCGGTGATCACGACCATGAGCAGCCCGATCAGCGCGCAGCCCACCGTGTTCACCAGCAGGGTCGTCCACGGGAACACCCCGGCCGGATCCGGCCAGAGCAGCGACGCGCCGTAGCGGGCGCACGCCCCGACCGCCCCACCGACCGCGATCACCGCCAGCAGCAGCACAGGCCCACGGCCCAGCTCCCGACGCTGCGCCGGAACACGCAGATCCACATCCGGATCGGTGGGTCGCTCGGCCTTCGGCGGGAACGCGCCGTCCATATCTGTCTCCCTACCTGCGCGGTGCCCGAGCAGCCGGGCACGACCTGGCACAAGTAGGGACCGTTGGCGGCAGCGGATGCCGCGGTTCGAGTCCGGCGAGCCCCACCGCCGCACGACGGCCAACAGCCACCGACACCCGCGACGATACCGTGCCACCCGAACGACTTCTACGCTGCGATGACAGCCACCGCGCTCTGGGTGGTCTCCTGTCGGCGCATCAGGTCGTGTCACTATGGTGATGTTCGTCAGCGATACGACCGATGCGCAGGACGCCGGCCTGAGTGCCACGGCGGGCGCGGAACGAGACTGGCTCCGGACACCGGCGATGCCGACCTTCTCGGATCGAGGCCCGACCGATTTGAACACCGGCCAGCCGCTCCGCGATGGTCAGGCTGCCGCGGTAGGCACCTTCGGCCGCGCCAGGTTCCCGGTCGCCCGTGCCAGATCCCCCAACTTTTGTAGGAGGCGTTCAGGTCACTCTGCGCCTTGGCGTTGGTCGGGTCGGCGTCGGCCAGCCAGGCGAAGATGGTCAGGCTATCGAAAGTTACCGACCTCCGCGTGATCGGCGTCGATATCCAAGTTCAATCCGCTCGATCGCCTCGACCGCCGCCTGCCGCACGTCATAGTGATCGTCGG
>NZ_JALKFT010000052.1:0-266 GCF_023242945.1 Frankia umida | reverse complement strand
TGGTAGCTCGGTCGCGCAGGAGCGGAAGGGTGGCCTCGTCGTCAGCCCAACCCGCAGCGATCGCCCGGACCGCCGCCCGCCGCACGGCATCGTGATCGTCGGTGGTAGCTCGGTCGCGCAGGAGCGGAAGGGTGGCCTCGTCGTCAGCCCAACCCGCAGCGATCGCCCGGACCGCCGCCTGCCGCACGTCATAGTGATCGTCGGTGGTAGCTCGGTCGCGCAGAAGCGGAAGGGTGGCCTCGTCGTCAGCCCAACCCGCAGCAATC
>NZ_JALKFT010000051.1:0-23773 GCF_023242945.1 Frankia umida | reverse complement strand
AAGAGCCCGGTGACGCGAGAGTGTCACGCCGGGATCTGCGGGAGCCCGGGGGTGCGATTCCCCCGGGCCACCCGACCTTGTAGCGGGCCCTGTTCTGGTTGCGATCCCTCCAGGGATGATCAGCGACAGGCGGATGAACGGGGGCGTCATCGCGCGGTGGTGTTGCGATCCCTCCAGGGATGATCAGCGACCCGAACGGATGGCGCTACAGGTCAGGGTGTTCATGTTGCGATCCCTCCAGGGATGATCAGCGACACGCGCCCGATGCGCAGTCAGGGTCGTAGGAGGCATGTTGCGATCCCTCCAGGGATGATCAGCGACCGGTCCAACCCGTCCATGGGCCGCAGGTAGAGCTCGCGTTGCGATCCCTCCAGGGATGATCAGCGACCGTATGGACCACAGCAGCCCGCGGCGCGCCGCCCGGGTTGCGATCCCTCCAGGGATGATCAGCGACCACTGTCTAGTTCGATCTCGCCGTTTTTCCGAACGTTGCGATCCCTCCAGGGATGATCAGCGACCTGTAAAGACCCTCATCTATCGACCACTCAAAGTAGGGTTGCGATCCCTCCAGGGATGATCAGCGACCCCAGTGTAAAGGTGCAGGTCGGAAGGGGTTTGAGGGGTGGGTGAATGGGTGATCTTGCGGAGGTTCGGCGGTGATGCATCTGTGCAGGTCAGAGACTTGATCGTTTGGGGTTAGAGGACGGAGTCCTGGTTGCCCAGGGGGATGCCGAGCCATTCTGTGTCGATCAGGGCGGGGGAGCGGGTGCGGTAGATGCGGATGCTGTCATAGGTGAGGTCGAGCTGGTCGCGCAGGCTGGCGGTCAGCGCGCGGTACTGGGCGGCCGAAAGTTCGCCCTCGAAGACGCTGCGCTGGACCCAGTGCAGGTACTTGCGGCAGGTGCGGAGCGCGTTCGGGTTACGTTCGGCGGCCGTGTCGTACACGAGGATGACGAACATCCGGCTACCACCATGGCCGGAACGGGGTGTAGGGCTTGTTCTCCAGGCAGAGACGGACGAGTTTGAGCGCCTCCAGATGGATCAGTTCCTCGTAGGACACCTTCCGACGCAGAGTCCGGTGGTAGACGCTGGCGCCGAGTTCCTCGCGCATCATCATCGACACCTTCTTGCGGCCATCTCGGCTCAACGATGCGGCGCCGACATCGGCCTCGAAGTCGGTCTGGCGTAGCGTCTTCTGGGCGACCGCGCGGCGGAGCAGGCGTTCGGCGAACAGTGGTTTGAACGGTTCGGCGATGTCCAGCGCGAGAGTGTTGCGGCGCCGGTCGGTGTCGGCGTGCAGGAAGCCGATCGCGGGGTGCAACGGGGTGGCCCGCAGGGCAGTGAGGACCCGGCCGTAGACGACGCTGTTGGCGTAGCTGATGAACGCGTTGCCCGCGTTGGACGGTGGTCGTCTCGTCCGCCCGTCCAGGCGCAGCCAGGCCGGCAGGAGCTCATCGAAGACACTCCACGCCGAGCGGCGAAACGTCCCTTCCGCTCCCATCAGCTGTTCGGTGGTCCGGGCCGTGGCGAGCTGCCGGTCGAGGGCGGCGAGTGGGCCGTCGAGCATGTCGGTGTCGAGCGCCCAACGGACGTTCGCCGCAGTCGCCGCGATCAGCGAACGGGCGACGGTGGTCCGCCGCTCGGCATCGGCGGTGAGGACGACCTGCGCGCGCACGACCTGCGCGGAGGACATGTCCTCCGCCGGCATGAGCGCGCCGGCGTAGTTCCCGTAGTGGTCGAGGATGTGGACCACGATGCCGTGCCGTCCCAGCAGCGAGACGGCCGCGGTGTTGATGTCCACCTGGTCGAAGGTCACCAGGTCACGGATGTCGGTGATCGGGACATGCACCGGCGTGCTGTCCGCACGTTCGATCCGCAGACTGTTGTCCTCTCGCCGGATGCGGCATGGTTCCGTCAGCCAGTAGGTTCTTCCCGCGGCGGGCATCTCATCCCCAGCAGTAGTCGGTGTAGGAACAGCCTCGGCAACGGCGGCGTTCCAGCCGAGGCGGGATGGCCGGCGCGGCGATGACCACACGGGCCTGGTTCTCTGTGTCGACCGCGCGGCGGCGCGCTTCGTCATCCCAGGTGACGGTCACGGTCCGACGGATGAGTGGGTAATGCACGATCCCGTGGCGCACGTTGACACCGCGCCGTTCCAGCAGCAGGCAGTAGTGCCGCACCTGGGCCTCGTGCGCCGGGCTCGGCGCCCGCGACGATTTCGTTTCGTGTACGACCGCGCCGGTCGTCACCCAGTCGATCCGGGCCTCGCCGAGATCGACGTCGCGGCGGCGGGTGAAAGTTGTCTCGTCCACGGCCTCGCCGAAGGAAACGAGATCGCTCGAACCCTCCGGTCGGTAGCCCCGCAGGTACAGCCACAGCTGACGCGGGCAGTGCAGCAGGTACTTGATGTGTACGCCACCCAGTGATTCCAGCTCGCGCTCCTGCGGCGAATCCGGACCGGTTTCCTCGCTCATAGCACCGTGTCCGGAAGTCCGGCAACGGCTGCGGAAACGCCACCTGTCGTATTGTCCAAAGAGAGCTCCAGGCCGGTCTCGGACGAGTAGGGAGCATCGACCACGGGTACGCGGAGATTCCGATCGAGAACGAGCCGGCCGGCTTGGCGCAACATCGCCGACTGGCTGAAGCGGATGGGTATCAGCAGGCCCTCGGCAAGGAGCGGATCACCGTGATCGCGGCCGGCCAGCTCACGGTATTCAGCGACGTCATCTGCATGCAGGACATGGACGGTGTCGAACTGCTCGTCCAGTTTGCCGGCGAACTCGGAGCGGTCGTCGAACGGGCGGCGGAAGGTCAGGAAACTTGCCGCGAACTCGTCGCGGGCCCGGGCGGCGGTGGCGGTCCACCGCTGTCCCCATTCGGTCGCGTAGACGTGGTCCAGCCAGGCGCCGATGGTCTGCTCGGAGATCGTCGGATCGGTGTCGACCGTCGACCGCAGCGCCGACCAGGCCGCATCCAGCGCCTCCTGGTCGTAGGGCAGGTTTCGTTCGACCGGGTGAACCTGGAACTCGACCGGGCCCTCAGGATGTCGACCGCGCCGGTTCACCCGGCCCGCGCGCTGCGCGACAGCCTCGATCGGTGCCACCTCGCTGGCCCCGCGGTCGAAGTCGAGGCAGAGCGAGACCTCCAGTACCTGCGTTGACACGACCAGGCCGCCGCCCCGTCGGGCCGGTTCACCCGGCTCGCGCTCGGGATGGCGGGCGAGGATCCTCCGTTCGATGGCCGCCCGGTCCTTTGCCCGGAACCGGGAGTGCAGCAGCACCGCCGAGTCGAGGTCATCGGGGGTGGTGGCGGCGCGGGCGGCCGGTCCCAGTTCGGCGTGGAGTCGCTGGGCGGTGCGGACCGAGTTGGCAACGACCAGGACGGCGTGGCCGGCGGCCAGCCAGCCTCGGATGGTGTCGAGACTGCCCGGTGCGGTGATCGGCGTGTCGGCCAGGACGAGACGATGCCGGTCCGGGGCAGTTCCCGGCGCGGCGGACACCAGCTCGCACGGTCCACCCAGGCTTTCCCGCACGAGGGTGACCATGGGCTCGGCGAGGGTCGCGGACAGTACCGCGACCTTGCTGCCCAGCTGCGACCACAGCCTCATCGCGGCGCAGATCCGGCCGAACGTGATCGGGTCGTAGGCGTGCAACTCGTCAAGGATCATCAGACAGTTGGCCTGTTCGAGCAGGACAGACGAGTAGCGCGGGCCGGCGATGGCCGCGCGCAGCAGCTGGTGTGGGGTGGCGACCCGCACCCGCTGCGCGAACAGGCGCATCGCCCCGGCCCGCGCCCGCGCCTTGCGGGCGGCGTCGCGCGGCGACGGGCAGTCCTCGTCGACCGCGCGTTCCAGCAGCGTCCGCGCGGCGGTTGCGTGCAGGATCCCGATGTCCGGCTCCGGTTCGGCCGGCGTCGACTGGTCGCCAGCGCCCGTTCGAGGCGCATCGTCCGGTGCCATCGCCATCGCCATCGCCATCGCCATCGGTGACGGCGATGAGATCGGTGGGGGCGGATCAAGGTTGGTCCGGAAGCGGGCGGCGGTGGCGTCGATGGACGCCCGGTACGGCAGCACCCACACCAGCCGCGGCTGGCCGGGCATCCGCTCCAACCGGGCGGACGCCCAGCCCAGACCGGCCTCCGTCTTCCCACTGCCGGTGGGTGCCCGGACGATGACATGCCCTTCGACCGTCGCCGCGGCGCACTGGTGGTCATACGGCGTGGGCAGCCGGTCGAGGAACCGGCGTGGCAGCGGCATGTGCGCCTGGAGCGGGACGTGCGCCGAGCCGGCATGGTCGGCGAGCGTCACCGCGCCCTGAAGCAGCACGGCGAGCAGGCCGTCCCGCTCACTGACCGGGTCGACCCAGCGGTCGCGGGTCGCGAGGAACAGCTCTCGGGCCCGTTCCCACATCTTCCGACGCTCGGAGAGTGCCGGCTCCCAGCCGAGCTGCCCGGCGAACCAGCCGAGCAGCTCGGCGTGCCGCCGCCGCGGGATCTGGATCAGAGGGTCGGGGTCACCGTCCCGGCCACCGGTGACCCCGAAGGCACTCCGCCAGTCGGTGTCCTCGGAGTACGTGTAGGTGAGGCAGCGTTCCACCAGCTCCTCGTCGCTGGACGTCAGCGCCCGATGATGGAACAGGACGCCGGTCGCGGTCATCAGCCGGTCCGCGACCGGCGGCGTCGTCTCGCCACCGGCAGGCGGCTCCGGGTGGAACAGGCCGACGTAGGCCAGCGACAGCACTTCGTGGCGCTCACCCCAGGCCGTGCCGCCGGGACGGATCTGCCGCTGAAAGCCCTCGGTGACCTTTCCGGCGTCATGTAGCAGGGCGGCCCACTCGGCCCATTCCCAAAAGCGCGGAGCTGCTGCGATCGGCCCGGCGGCACCGATTCTTGCCGCCACCGCCCGGGCCGCGTCCCGGACCGCCCGGGAATGGTCGGTGAGGCGCTCGGGCTCGTCGCCGACGGACCGACCAGCCGACTTCGCCAACAGGGTGGCAAGCACCTCGTCGGTCGGCGGATCGGTCACCGGCGCACCTCATCCAGCAGCCAGACAGCCTGGCCGTCGAGTTCGTCGCGGAAGGCATCGACCAGGTCGTGATCGCCGGCGGCGTCGGCGCACCAGAGGAACGGACGATAGTCGGTGCTGAGCCGGTCGATGCTGATACTGACCGCCATCCGTAGCGACACCGCCTGGGGTGCGGTGTGCGCGCCGGCGGGTGCGACAGCGTGACCGACCATCGCCCGGTCGGCAGGACGCAGCACCGTCCAGCGCGGCGGCCCGACGGGGTGGACGAGATCCTGGGAGCGGCCGAGTCGAAGCCCCCATACCGGACGCCGAAACGCCGCCTCGAACCGCCGGCCGTCCGCCTCGGGGATCCACAGGGTGACCCGCACATCGGCGAGGAAGGGGCGTTCCCGGATCGTCATCCCACCCTTGCGCGGGGCGACCCGACCGCCGATCGCCGGGTTGGAGCCGTCCGCGGCGATCGGATGATAGGTCTCCAGATCGATGCCGTGGGCCCCCGCCGTCGCCGCGAGGCCCAGCGGGACCGGCTCACTCGTTCGTCCGGTGGCAGCGGCCAGCATGCCGCGGACCGTGGAGGGCGGCGGCACAGGCAGGCAGCGGCTGACCCCGGGAAACATCGGGTCGCGAAACGAGGCGAACGGAACGGCGAGCTCGATCCGCAGCGCGTCGACCGGGGCCCGTCGCGCTTCGAGGACGGGGCTGGTCATCGGGACCGGTCGTCGAACCAGCCGTCGTGCTCGCCGCGGCGGATGCGTCCGGCAAGGTCGAGTAGCACCGTGCGGGGGTGGCCGATCACGACCTTCCCCTCGTCGATCTCGTCGGCGAGGTCCTTCTCGAACTGCTTGCGCAGCGTGTCCCGGAAGCCGGGGCGCCAGCCGACGAGCACCGGTGCCTCCCACTCGCCGGCCCACGCCGCCAGCTCACGGCGCAGCACATCGCCGCGGACCTGCAGCCCACTGCCGTCGTCCGCGCCATCGATGACGAAGCCGAGCGGGTTCACCCCGCCGGCCATCGGGGCCAGCGCGAACAACGCCGGCAGCCGGTCGCCGTAGTGCAGGGCCTTCTTCGCACCGCCGGCCAGTTCGGCGAGCGCGTCCAGCAGGATCGCGACCCGTTCACGGCGCTTCGCCAGCGGCAGCCGTACGGCGCTGTGGCCGCGAAACGAGGTGACAGCCGCCCCGGCCGCGGCGGCGGTGGCGATCGACATCGCGGCCTGCTCGGTCAGGTAGTTCGGTCGCCCGGCGCCGTTCGCATTTGGCAGGGTGAACGTGCCGACTCGTGGGATGTCGAGCAGGAACGGCGCGGCAAGGTCAGCGGTGTAGAACTCGTGGGCATGCAGCACCGGCTCGGGAATGTCCCGGGACATCACGCCAAAATCCTCGGTGAGGCGCACCGGCTCAACGGAGAGGAACGTGCCGACCATGAATGCAGTGTCGCGAACGGTGGTGGACTCGTCGTTCGCCTTCGCGGTAGCCTTCAGGTACCCGAAAAGGTCGTCGTCCGCGTAGGTGATCGGGTCGGCGGCCGTCGTCGCCTTCTGCGCCTTCTGTTGTGCCTTGCCGACCCGGGTGGTGGGCGACGGAACGGATCCGTTCGCGGTCATGGTGTCACGCAGCCAGCGGCGGAACGCCTGCGCGGAGACATACGGGTAGTCCCGGCCGCAGATTCTGGTCTTCTTGACGCGAGCGGTGGTGGAGTCGCTGCGACCGTTGTTGGGTGCGCCGGCCTCGACCGCGAGGACGAGTTTACCCGCCAGGTATGTCATCGTTTCTATTCTCCTTCGTGGTCAGGGTCGGCCGCGTCGGATACGAACAGCGGGCCGTCGTCGTCGACCGGGTCGGGTTCCGCCTCGTTCCTGGCACCGATCGCCGCCTTGCGCTGGACGAGTTCCGCGGCCACCTCGAAGAAGAGCTGGCCTCGCCACTGGTAGCTCTGCGGGCCGTGTAGCAGGCCCTGCGTGATGCCGGTGATGTCCTGCGGTCTTCCGCCGTCCAGGAGAAGCCGGGCGGTCGCCTCCATCAGGAGGCGCTGGAGCGTGTAGCTCCGGCCGGCAGCGCGACAGTACTCGTTGAAACGTCCCCGTGGATTTGTTTCCTGCGTGATCCAGTCGGCCAGCAGGATGGTCACAGGGCGGAGGTCGGCTCCGTCCATGTCGTGCATCTCCTTCAGATAGAGCGCGTGTAGGGCCCGCCAGGCACAAATTGTTCCGCCCGGTGTTTTCGACAGATCAACGGCCTGCTCCGCCAGGTACACCAGAACGCGATCGGTCCTGCTGTTCACCGACTCGAACAGGGCGCGGGCGAGAATATCCCTGCCGTGCTGGCTGATCTTTCCTTCCGGTCCCCGGCGAGTAAGCCGGCGCCGTAGCATCGTCCAGCCGGCTCTCGCCTCATGATCCCGGCGCAGCGCGCGCAGAAACGTGACAACCGCGATGCGGGTTTCGCTTACCCGTAGCCACGGTTCCTGGTTGTCGTTTTTGAAGCTCCAGAGTGTCGCCGCGACCGGCCGGGCGACGGCATGCTGTTCCAGCGCGTACAGCGCCACCCGCTCCGGCGTCGCCGTAGCCGGTAGGGAGGCGAATCCCGTGTGGCGGATGCGCGCGGACCGTTCGAGGTTCGTCTCGGTGAAGGCCTGCTCAACCTGCGGATTCTCGCAGGTCAGGACAGTTGCCGAGCCGAGGGTGAGGGACGCGCCGTAGGGCATCGCCCACATCGCCAGCCGGCAGGGCCGACACACCGGCCAGCCGGCCAGCCGCGGCGGAAGGGTGTTCACAGCCTTCGTCGTGTCGAACATCGGCAGTGTGGACTTCGCCCACAGGTTGGTCGTGGCCCCACCGCAGAAGGCACACGGCCGCGTGGGCGTGTGCGGATCGGCGGGGTCCACCGCGAAGTAGCGGGCGACGTCAACGGTGAGCTCGCCACGGTCCCGGCTGCGCTTGGCATGGGTGGGCCGCGCGTTCGGATACAGTGCGAAGAGGATCTTCCACCAGTCGTAGGCGGCGTGGGTCTGGTCGGCAACCGCCGCTTCGACCACGTCAGTGACGATCTTTGTCGCGATCCGATCCAGATCTTCCCGAGTCACGCTCTCCACGTCGGTACGGCCTGCGAGAAATACGATGGATCTCGCGCCGGCGCGCTGCAAAGGATGCGCCGTGAGCGCCAGACGATTATTTGACGCAGTGTCGTGAGTTACGGTAACTGTCACGTCAGCGAATCCATCCGAACCCCTGGTTGGTGCTTAGCCCCAGCCCCCAGTCGTAGACCGCGTCGAGGAGGGTCGGATCTGCACGAATACGAAGCTCCGCGGTGCTGCCATGTCGGGGCGCACGTTGGACGAGAAATTTTCTTGGTGGACCGGAGGAGACAACTTCGACCTCGTTCTCCGCGGGAAGCCCGAGAAAGTCTGCCTTGTGGCGCAGGTTGTGGCTGAGCCGCTCGGCGAACTGTGGGTGGTCCGGGTGGATGTAGCGATCTTCCCATTTGATCAGGACTGGCGTCCGGGTGGAGAACAGTGCCTCGCCCGCAAGGTGGTCCGGAGTCGGCTCCAGCTGGACCCCTCGAACGGAAAGGGTAAGCGAGGCCCACCGAAGCGACCGTTTGCCGGCGATCCCGGCGAGTAGCGCGGAGGAGATCCGTGGTACTGGAGAACCGAGCCAGAGCGACCCGTTCGCCGAGGTCGTGTAAGTGCCACGGCTCCTGAGCGTTCCGTGGAACTGCGGAGAACAGATGCCGAGAGGCCGTAGTGATGAGCCGGCGTAGCCCCGTGAATGCAGCTCAGCTGCAAGCTCGGCATCCTGGCCGCGGATGAGATCGTACGCGACGGCGCGCGCCGGTGTGAAGACATCCTCCCATCGCAGGACTGTACGTTCGGCCGCAAGATCGACCCGAAACCTCATGCATCCCCCTGTTCGCAGGCAAGCCTTCGAGCGTACCAAACGACGGCGTACTGCCGACGATCCGTGGGCCAAGGAGTCTTGTGCGGCCGCAACCCCCGCTGTCACCCGGCGTATGACAGCCACCGCGGGGGAACCGGAATGCCTGGCCCTGAAACGGCCTGTCAGAGGCTTCCTGGCCACAGGGGAGGTGCTGCGGCGGAGACGATCACCCAAGGGCTGTGTCCGTGCAGATCATCAGGCCACTGCCAGTACCCCTTTCACTCGCTGACCTGCATCTTTGCTGTGACTCCCGCATTCCTGTCGGCCCTCCCCGCGCGCGAGGGAAGGCCGTGCGCGGTCGGGGCGGGTGCCTGGACGAGTCATTTGTCCTGGTTACGATCCCGATCCTCGCCGAAGCTCCGAGGGCTACTCGATACGAGACTCAGCTTGGTCCGGACGGCGGACTGCATGCCGTGTCGGGGCTCGCCTCAGCCCACCGAAGGAAGCGCCAAGTTGCCCCGAAGTCGATCAACGCTCTGACCTGCGCGGTTGCACTACCGCCGGACTGCTGCATGATCGCGAAAATTGATCTCTAGAATGTGCCTGCAGACCTGCGGCTTTACATTGGGGTCGCTGATCATCCCTGGAGGGATCGCAACCCGATCCGGACGCTGCGATCACTGCGGCGCGGCGGTCGCTGATCATCCCTGGAGGGATCGCAACCGAGGTGGTACGCCGCGGCGATCGACTCCGGCAGTGTCGCTGATCATCCCTGGAGGGATCGCAACGTGTAGACGCTGGCGCTGGTGTTGTTCTGGGTGGCGGTCGCTGATCATCCCTGGAGGGATCGCAACCTCGGCCCACAGGTGCGCGCCGGGCGGGGGTCGCCGGTCGCTGATCATCCCTGGAGGGATCGCAACGGCACAATCTCCCACGTGGTCACAATCTCGTCGTCCAGTCGCTGATCATCCCTGGAGGGATCGCAACCTGTCCTTGATGATCGTGTACCAGTCGGCATCACGAGTCGCTGATCATCCCTGGAGGGATCGCAACAGCTCGCAGTCGCACAGGAGACGATCGCCGGGCTGTCGCTGATCATCCCTGGAGGGATCGCAACCGGCCCAACGTCCGCCAGTCAAACGGATTCCCGAGTCGCTGATCATCCCTGGAGGGATCGCAACATCGCGCTCATGTGCACCATGACCTCAGGTTCACCGTCGCTGATCATCCCTGAAGGGATCGCAACCATGTCGGCAGGGTTAGGACCTGGACGTGGCGCGTCGCTGATCATCCCTGGAGGGATCGCAACTTGAGCGGATAGTTCTCCGGAGTGAGGTGGCGGTGTCGCTGATCATCCCTGGAGGGATCGCAACGCGAGCGCACGGATAGCACCGTCAATGGTGGTGTGGATGTCGCTGATCATCCCTGGAGGGATCGCAACGGGTGGCCGAGCTCGATTCCATCGATGGCGGCCAGGTGTCGCTGATCATCCCTGGAGGGATCGCAACATGGTGAACGCGCACCACATGGGGTCAAGGCTTCAGGTCGCTGATCATCCCTGGAGGGATCGCAACCTCACTACCTGGATGCCTCATCGTGGGGTGACGCGTGTCGCTGATCATCCCTGGAGGGATCGCAACAGGAGTGCCGCAACGAGGGCGGCAACGTCGTCCAGGTCGCTGATCATCCCTGGAGGGATCGCAACGTGATGGTCATGAGGTCTCCCCGGGTTCAGGCGGGTCGCTGATCATCCCTGGAGGGATCGCAACGCGCGCTCGGCATCACGCTCGGGACGGTGGGCGCGAGTCGCTGATCATCCCTGGAGGGATCGCAACTTTCCCCTCTCAGTGCAGCCTCTTGGTGAGCCACGTCGCTGATCATCCCTGGAGGGATCGCAACGCAAGGTCTCCCAGATCCTCCGCGCCGAACTGCCCCGTCGCTGATCATCCCTGGAGGGATCGCAACATCAGCGCGACGACGTAGGGCAGCCGGGGTCGTCCGGCGTCGCTGATCATCCCTGGAGGGATCGCAACGTGATGTACTCGACGTATCCCGCCGCCTTCTTGGCGGTCGCTGATCATCCCTGGAGGGATCGCAACTAGCGCTCCCAGCCCGGCTGGACCGTCGTCTCCGGGGTCGCTGATCATCCCTGGAGGGATCGCAACCTGTCTGCCTGGTGGAGGGTTTCGAGGTCGATGTGGTCGCTGATCATCCCTGGAGGGATCGCAACATGTGGACCTGGCCCAGCCGGGAGACCTGGCCGGAAGAAGAAAGCGCTGGGGCCGGCCCGATTGACCCCGCCGTCGCGGCGGGCCCCGGTGTTGGGGATGACGCGGGCGCGTCGGCGGGAGCGGGTGCGGATCGGGTCGCCGGACCCGACGGTGACCGGGGCGGCGGGGCTGGTCGCGGTGACCGAGCTCGTCGACGGGCTGGACGTCGTCGGAGTGATCAGCGCGGGGCGCCGCGGCAGGGCCTGTCCTGGGTCGAGCTGTCCTGGCCCTGCTGGTAGTCGCCGCAGACGAGCACCGCCACCGGATGCCTGCCGGACTGACGGAGCAGCACGAGGGTCTTGTCCGCGGGTGGCTGGTTGACGCCGGCCGTGTAGTAGATATGACCGGTCGCGCCGCTGAAGGTGATGCCGGCGCCCTGGAAAAGGGTTTCCATCTCGGTGGGACGGGCCGTCGGGTCGTTGCCGTAGGTCTTGTCGGCGACCTGGGAGAGCACGTGGAAGGCGTCGTATGCCACCGCCGAGTGTCCGTCGTCGAGCCACGGATCCTCGCCCTTGGTTGGTGTGCCCCGTTAAATCCGGACAGCCGCTATTAAGGTGGTCTATGCGACGGACTGCTTTTTTAGGTATTCGTCGTGAGCTTGTCGTGGGGTGCGATAATCAGGCTCTTCGCATTTCGCTAGAGGTCGTGTCTGAGTGCTGACGGATGGCGACGGTCTGCTGTGACCCGGTGTAGTCACGGGTGGAACCGGGAACCGAGGCGCACCCGCCGCCTGGAAAGATCACATCTTGTCGAAGGATCATGATCTCCGGGCGAACGGGTGCGCGTGTTCGAGGTTAGCGGTGCTGTGGTGGCGGCGTGGTTCGGGCTCGACGGCGTCGAGGTCGTCGCGCTCGAGCGTGAGGCGGACGGTTCGGGGTCGGTGCACGTCGTGACGGCCCCCGGCGTGGTCGCGTGCTGCCCGGACTGCGGGGTGTCCTCGTCGCGGGTCAAGGAGCTCGGTGGGCAGCGGCTGGCGCGTCTGGTGGTCGCGCCGATGGCGGTGACCTGGCACAAAGGCCGGTTCTACTGCGAGAACGGTGTCTGCGGGCGGGTGAGTTTCACCGAGGACGGGCCGGTCGCGGTGCGTTCGGGCCGGGTGTCGACGCCTGGCCGGGAGACGATCGGCCGGGTGTGCGGCGACTGGATGGTCCCGGTCGGCCGAGTCGCGGCGGCGGCCGGGGTCGCCTGGCACACGGCGCACGACGCGTTCGTCGGCGTCGCGGCGGCGGCCGGGATCGTGGTCACTGGTCCCGCCGAGTCTCTGGAGGGTGGCCTGCCAGCCGAAACAGCCCAGCCGGCCGAGCCGGCCGGGTCCGCGGCGGCGGGTGACCTCGAGCGCGCGGCGCCGGCGGCGCGCCGGTCGGTGTCCGGGCCGTTGCCGCTGGTCGGCGTGCTGGGGCTCGACGACCACCGCCGTGGTCGGGCGCTCTACCACTGGGATCCCCGCGTAGGCCGCTGGGTCGAGGACGCGGATCGCTGGCAGAGCGTGTTCGTCGACTCGTCGGGCAGTCACGGCCTGCTGGGCCAGGTCGAGGGCCGGACCGCGGCCGCGACGGCCGGTTGGATCTGCGCGCAGCCGGCCTGCTGGCGGGCGAACATCTGGGCGGTCACGATCGACATGTCCACGGTCTACAAGTCGGCCGCGCGCCGCGCGCTGCCGCACGCCCTGCTCGCGGTCGACCCGTTCCACGTGGTCCAGCTGGCGAACAAGGCGATCGGGGACGTGCGGCGCCGGGTCATCTTCGAACGCTATGGTGGTTCTGGCGGTTTGATTCGGCCCCGGCCCCGCCGTCGCGGCCTCTCCGGCACCTGACGGCCCCGGGAGCACCAGCAATCATGCCGAACGTAAGCGAGACCTTAGTCAAGACAACGATCATCGTCCCATGCACATCGGGAGCCGGTGGACGGGCGCGCTGGTCAGACGAGGCCTGCGCTCCATCGGCCGCGAACTGGGGCGCATCGCGGCGACCACGGCATTCGTCGAAGCCGGCGCCTGGCCCGCGGCCCCCGCCGATCCGTCCGCCATCACGCCCGCCGACCCGGCCACCGCACCGTCCACGACAGATCGCCCATCCGCACCGCTTGATCGGATGCCGTCCCAGGCGCCCATGTCCTGCGTCGAACGTGACCTGTGGCGCCAGCTGTCAGACCTCACGGTCCTGCCGAGCGAGGACTCCTGATCCCGGTGTCGCCGGGCCACCCGGCGAGCGCCAGAGGCCCCTCTGCACCTCTCGAGCGGACCCCCGCCAAGGACTTGATCTGCCGGTGGCCGGGGGTAGCGACAACCACCATGTCCGACCGTGTAGCATCACTCCTGTCGGCGGGTGAGACCCGCGACCACCTGTCCGGGTGGCGGAATGGCAGACGCGCTAGCTTGAGGTGCTAGTGCCCTTTATCGGGCGTGGGGGTTCAAGTCCCCCCTCGGACACGTTTTGTTGCCGCACGGTAGGCCGAGTTGATCTTCAGCTCGGTCTTTTCTGCGTTGGTGGACGGCTGATAGGTCGGTCGAAGGTCAGCTGGCAGTACAGGGCGGCCTTCTCTGCAGGCTCGGCTTGGCCCAGTGCGCTGGCCACGTCGCCGAGCTCCTCGTGACTCAGCGTCTGTGTCTGCGTCCTGCCGGCCTCGTGGAGGTCCCGCTCCGCGCTGGTCTTCGCCGCCTGGGTCTGGGCGATCCAGCTGTCCAGCGCGGGCAGGATGAGGTCTTCGCGGGCGATGACATTCGTCGGGTGGCGAGCCCGTACCCCCGACCCCGAGGATCGGCGCATGATCCGCAACTACCGCTGACCCTCGTTCGGATCGACCTCCCGGACCCTGTCGGCCGCGCCCCGGATCATCCCGCCATCAGAAAAGGATCAAGCTGGTGGCATGCCGTGAAGCGGGCCAGTTTTGGCAGCTACGGCAATAGCAGGGCGGGCGGCTCGCCGGTGTCGCCGAGTTCGGGCGGGCCGCGCGGTCTGCGGGTCAGGCGAGGGACGCCGTCCAGGTGCCGAATTCGCGGGCCAGGTCGGTGATGGTGAGTGGGCCGGGTCGCGCTGGTCGATGGGTGCGCAGGGCCTGGTCGAGTGGTGTGCGCAGCATGTTCTCGAATCCGCGGGCGACGCCTTCGTCGTCCAGGGGCAGGTCGGCGGCGAGTTCGAGGAGCAGGCGGGTGCGGGCGCGCCGTCCGAGCGTGAGGTCGATGCCGTGGTCGGCGCGCAGGTGGGCGACGAGTTCGTGCAGGAGTGAATCGACGGTCCGTTCGAGATCTGCGGGGTCATGAAACTTCGGCACCGTACAAGTGTTACAAGGTGGGGAGAAGATCGGGCCGTTTCGGGCCAGTGGTAGAAACAGAGGGGTTTCACTCTCGGGCGTCGTACAGAACGGGCGACGTTCTTTTCTTGCTCATCGACAAAGGAGATTCTGGATGGCTGCGGTGGGCAGTGTGCTGGTCGTGGGGGCTGGTCTCGCGGGGGCGGCCGCGGGGATTCTGTGTGCCGAGGCCGGGGTGCGGGTCGGACTGGTTGAGGTCAGACCTGATGTGACCGCGCTCGGCTCCGGTATCACGTTGCAGGGAAATGCCCTCCGGGTGCTGCGTGACCTCGGTGTTCTGCCGGAATGCCTGGCGCACGGCTGGCCGTCGGACGGCCTGGTCCTGCGCGCGCCGGATGCTGTTGCCAGTGTTCTCGCCGAACTCGCCGAACATCGCTCCGGTGGCCCGGATCTGCCTGCGGCGATGGGCATGTACCGACCTGACCTCGCGCGCATCCTGATGGACCGGGCCGCCCAGGCCGGTGTCGTCTCCCGGCTCGCCACCACCGTCACCGCTTTCACGCAGGACGACACCGGTGTGGACGTGGTGTTCAGCGACGGCTCGGTGGGCCGCTACGACCTGGTGATCGGTGCGGACGGGCTACGGTCGACGGTGCGCGGTCTGCTGGGCGTGCCGTTGGAGACACGGCCGGTCGGGATGGGCGTGTGGCGGGTCTTCGTGCCTCGTCCACGAGAGGTCGTGAACTCGGAGGCCTACTACGGCGGGCCCTGCTACATTGCCGGTTACACCCCGACCTCCGCGTCGTCCCTCTATGCTTTTCTCGCCGAGGACGCCCAGGATCGCACCACCCTCACCGGTGCGGAGAAGGTCCACATCGTGCGTCAGCTCACCGCCGACTACCACGGGCCGTGGGATGAGATCCGCGAGTCCATCACCGACCCCGAGACCATCAACTACACCTGGTTCGAGGAGCATCTTCTCGACCCGCCGTGGCATCGCGGCCGGGTCGTGCTCATCGGCGACGCCGCGCACACCTGCCCACCCACCCTCGCCCAGGGCGCCGCGATGGCCCTGGAGGACGCCGCCGTCCTCGCCGATCTGCTCACCACCGCGGACCGCGTCGACGACCAGCTGCTGGCGCGCTTCACCGACCGCCGCTACGAGCGGGTCCGAACCGTGGTGGAGGCCTCCGTCCAGCTCGCCCGCTGGCAGCTCGCCCACGAGCGGGGCGATGTCGAGGCGCTGATGGGACGGATCGCCGCCCTCACCAGCCAACCCGCCTGAGCACCGGACGTCGGATAATGGTGAAGCCGCCGTCGACGACGAGGTTCGCGCCGGTGACGAACGAGGCCCGGTCGCCGCACAGCCAGACCGCGGCTTCGGCGATCTCCACCGGTTCGGCGGTGCGCTGCTGCGGGGTGGCCCGGTGCAGTTCCTTTTCGATGTCGGGATTCGCCGCGAACCAGCCGGCGATCATCTCGCTGCGGGTGGTACCGGGAGCGATCGCGTTCACACGAATGCCCTGTGCGCCCTACTCGGCGGCGAGCGCCTTTGTCAGGTGCCGTGGGGTCTGGGCCTCTCCGTAGCCGGCGTTGTTGAAGGCGGCGTCGAGGCGCCCATAACGTTCGACGGCGACCGAGACGGCCCGCTCCACGTCCTGCGCCCGGGTCACGTCGGCGACCACACTGGTCGCGGTGCCACCTTCGGCCTGAATTTCCTCGGCGAGGGCACTGAGACGTTCCGCGCGCCGCGCGGTGAGAACCACCGACGCCCCCTCGCGGGCGAACAGGCGGGCGGCCGCGGCTCCGATTCCGCTGCTCGCTCCCGTGATGAGCACACTCTTACCAGCCAGGATTCCCCGATGATCAGTCGTCACGTTGTCGTTGCTACCCCTGACATCCACCGGATACTCGTTGTCCGCGCCAGGTGGCCGCGAACTCAGGTGATGGCCGGGCCGTAGGCGGTGAGGAACAGTTCGACCGCCGCTGTGGCGACGGCGTGGAGTTCGTCGTCGGGGACGTGGCGGGTGCCGAGTCGGGAACGGGACTGCATCGAGCCGGTGAGCAGCGCGGCGAACTGTTCGGCCGCGCTGGCCGGGTCGGGGGTGTGCAGCCGGCCGGCCAGGGACAGGCGGGCCAGCCGGTCGGCGAGGGCCTCGGTCACCGGGTCGGTGGCGCGTCCCTGGATGATGTCGATGAGGTCGGGGAACTGGACGGCCTCGGCGTACAGCAGGCGCCGCACGGCGTGGGCGCGCACATCGCAGTAGCAGTCGAGGAACCGGCGCGCGACGCTGCGCAGCACCGCGGGCATGTCTGCCGGGCCGGTGTCGGCCGCGACGTCGCGCAGCAGCTCGAGGGCGGCGAGGTTACGGGCCAGCGCGAGGTCGGATTCGGCGGCGATCGTCTCGCGTAGCAGCGTCTGTTTGTCGCCGAAGTGGCTGTAGATCGTGTGCTTGGCGACGCCCGCGGCCGAGGCGATCGCATCCACGGTGGCCTGCGCGTAGCCCTCGCGGGCGAACGTCGTGAACGCCGCATCCAGGATGCGCTGACGCCGGTCCGCCCGCGCCCGTGGACGGACGGCCGCCGACCGCGTCCCAGGTGCGTCCACGTCGGTTCCAGCTGGTGCGGTTCCAGCGACATCAGACCCGGCCACGTCCCACACGGTACCTCCACCGACCAAAATCGTACCGAAGGATCTGCCTCATAGAACTTAATGGTTCCCCTATGCCGCCACATTTGCCGCAATAATGCACTGGCCAGTGCATTATTGCGGGACAGCTGGGTTGCCCGGGCGGGGATGTCCGGGTCGGAGCGTGGGAGGCGCCATGACAGGCACGGTGGATGACCGGGTGGACTCGGTGGCTGGTCGGGCGGGCGTCGCGACTGATCAGGCAGCCGCCGGAGATGATCAGGTGGGTGTCGGGGACGATCGGCTGGATCGGGGGCTGCGACGGTTCATCGCGGTGGTGCTGCTCGGTGGGATCATGGGCATCCTCTGGACGCGACTTCCCGGGACCACCAGCTTGTTCTCAGTCGATCGCCACCGCCGGCAGGGCAGCGGGGGTGTGTTCAGGTGTAGCTGTGTGTCTCGTCCGGGTAGACGGCGTCGGTGACCTCGGTGACGTACTGCTCGACGGCGGCGTGCAGGGATTGCGCGAGGTGGGCGTAGCGCTTGACGAACCTGGGCGCGCGGCCGGTAGTCAGGCCGGCCAGGTCCTGCCAGACCATGATCTGCGCGTCGCAGGAGGGGCCGGCGCCGATGCCCACTGTCGGGATCCGCAGCGCGTCCGAGACCCGACGTCCAAGCTCTGCGGGAACGGCTTCCAGGACCACGGCGAAAGCCCCGGCCTGTTCCAGGGCCAGCGCGTCGTCCAGCAGGCTGTCGCCGGCGTCGCCCCGGCCCTGCACCCGGTGCGTCCCACCCAGCGCGTGCACGCTCTGCGGCGTCAGCCCAAGGTGACCCATGACCGGAACCCCCGCGTCGACGAGCGCACGCACCTGCGCCAGGGCAGGCCGGCCGCCTTCCAGTTTGACCGCCTGGGCGCCGCCTTCCTTGAGATGACGGACCGCGCTGGCCAGCGCCTGCTCAGGCCCACCCTGATAGCTACCGAAGGGCAGGTCGGCGACGACCAGCGCCCGGCGGGTGCCACGGACCACCGCCTGCACCATCGGGATCAGCTGGTCCATCGTCACCGCCACGGTGTCCCGGTAGCCGAGCACCAGCTCCCCGCTGGTATCACCTACGAGCAGGGCCTTCACCCCGGCCCGCTCGAAAATCCCCGCGGTCAGGGTGTCATAGCTGGTGAGCATCGCCCACCGCTCACCACGATCAGTCGCCGCCTGCAGATCATGCACGGTCACACGGCGGTCGGCAGGCTGGTACGAGGACTGCTGCGGCATGGACATGGCTGTCCCTTCTGGTCGCCACCACAGTCGGGTTGGCGCCACACCAGATCATGCGCCCAGACCAACCCGGCCCGCACCCGAACACGCTCCCGCGGCGGCACTGATGCCGGATACGGCCGACCGCCGTGGGAACCATGCCGGCGGCGTGCGTCTCGCGTAGGCGTGACATCCCGCGGGCACCGGTGGGGGCGGCCGGCTGGTTCAGGTGGGGTGGCCGCCCCCGTGGAGGGTGTTTCAGTCTGTCGTGCCCGGAGCGAAGGCCGGGATCACATCGCGTTCGAAGAGCCGGAGGCTCGACCAGCCCAGCTCCGGCGGTATTCCGCCGCACAGGGGATGGAAGCAGACGAACGGGGCCGGCGCGGCGCGCAGCTGCTCGACGAACTGTTCGGGAGTGAGTACCGAGTAGATTCCGCCGGCACGCAGCTCATCGATCGAGGCGGCGGGGGGATACGGCGTGGCGGCGTTGTTCTGCATGGCCCAGTCGACGTAGCTGTTCGTCTCGTGCAGGAAGTAGGGGCCGACCTGTTCCCAGGTCTTGTCGGGGTCCTCGGCGAGGAAGACGACACGGTTGTCGCCACTGGTGTTGGGACCAGGGTCCGGCCGGCCGAGCTTGATCACCTCGTCCCGGTAGAACTCCCAGACCTCCGGCACCCCGGGCATGAAACCGTCCGCGATGCGGGCGGCCCGGCGTGCGGCCGGCTCACTGGTACCGCCCAGCAGCACCGTCGGCCCGCCGGGGCGGTACGGCCCGGGGGTGACCCGCACGGTCCGTCCCCGGTATTCGAACGGTTCGCCGGTGAACGCGCCCTTCAACGTGGCAACCGTCTCGGTCACCCGTTTCGGTCGTTCCTTCAGCGGGACGTCGAACATCTCGAACTCCTCGCGCACGTAACCGCCGGCGAGAAGGACGTCGACCCGGCCCCTGCTCAACTGGTCCAGCACGACCAGATCCTCGGCCAGGGAAAGCGGATCGTGGAACGGGGCGAGAAGTGCCGAGACCAGCAGCTGGACGTGGGAGGTGCGAGCCGCCATGGCCCCGAGCATCGGGACCGGGCTGGGTAGATAGCCGTCCGCCGAGGTGTGGTGTTCGGAGATGATGACGCTGAGCGCGCCCAGGCTGTCGGCCCATTCGACCATGTCCAGTCCCGCGGCATAGCGATCGGCCATGCGGGTGCCGGCAAAGTCGGGATTGCGGAAGTCGAAGCGAAGCGCGAATAAGACGCCGGGTTGCCCCATGAAAGTCTCCCGTTCCGGATATCGGTCGATCTGCCGTAACGGTAGTGCGTGCGGGGCGTGGAGGTGCGGCGAGCCGCCTCAGGTGATGGCCGGGCCGTAGGCGGTGAGGAACAGTTCGACCGCCGCTGTGGCGACGGAGCGTAGTTCGTCGTCGGGGATGTGGCGGGTGCCGAGCCGGGAACGGGACTGCATCGAGCCGGTGTGCGACGCGGCAGAGCACCGCGGGCATGTCGGCCGGGCCGGTGTCGGCCGCGACGTCGCGCAGCAGCTCGAGCGCGGCGAGGTTACGGGCCAGTGCGAGGTCGGACTCGGCGGCGATCGTCTCGCGTAGCAGCGTCTGTTTGTCGCCGAAGTGGCTGTAGATCGTGTGCTTGGCGACGCCCGCGGCCGAGGCGATCGCGTCCACCGTGGCCTGCGCGTAGCCCTCGCGGGCGAACGTCGTGAACGCCGCGTCCAGGATGCGCTGACGCCGGTCCGCCGGCGCCCGTGGCCGAACCGCGGTCCGGGTTCCGGTCGACACCGGTCCGGATCCGGCAGGCCACCATCTCGGACCCGGTCGTCTTGGTTCCGGTCGTCTTGGTTCCGGCCACCTTGGTTCCGGCCACCTTGGTTCCAGCCACCTCGGACCCGGCGACGTCAGGCCCGGCCACGTCCGTCACGGTACCGCAGAGGACCCGAATCGCACCAACTGATCTGCTTCTCGGAGCTCATCCGTTCCCCGAAACTTTCGAGCGGACTGCTAAATTGCACTGACGGGTGCATAATTTCGGGACGGTAGGGATTCCTGGGTGTGGCTGCCCGGGTCGGAATGTTGGAGGCGCGATGGCAGACACGGTGGATGAGCGGGTGGGTGCTGCGGATGATCAGGCCGGCGCCGAGGTCGCCGCGGATGATCGGCTGGACCGGGGGCTACGACGGTTCATCGCGGTGGTGCTGCTCGGCGGGATCCTGGGCATCCTCGATGGTTCGGTCGTGGCGGTGGGGGTGCACACCCTGGCCGCGGACCTGGACTCGTCGGTCACCACGATCGGCTGGGTGTCCACCGCCTACCTGCTGACGCTGACCGCCATGATCCCGATCACCGCCTGGGCGGTCGACCGGGTGGGGAGCCGACGGCTGTGGCTGGGCGGCCTGGCGCTTTTTCTGGCGGCGTCGCTGGCCAGCGGCCTGGCCTGGAACGTCGGCGCGCTGGTCGGTTTCCGCGTGCTGCAGGGCGTCGGCGCCGGGATTCTGGACCCACTGGTACTCACGCTGCTCGCCCGCGCGGCCGGGCCGGCGCGCGCGGGGCGGGTGATGGGCCTGATGGGAATGGTGCTCTCGGCCGGGCCGGTGCTCGGGCTGGTGGTCGGCGGTCTGGTCCTCGAGGCGGGGAGCTGGCGGTGGATGTTCCTCATCAACCTGCCGATCGGCGCCCTCGCGTTCGCCGGTGCGCTGCGGGTGCTGCCGGCCGATCCGCCACGCGGCCAGCAGATGGGTGACCGGCTCGACGTCGTCGGGGTGGCGTTGTTCGGCCCGGGGTTCGCCGCGCTGGTGCTCGCGTTGTCGCAGGCGGGGGAGCGTTCCGCGGTCGCCGTCTGGCAGGTGCTGGTGCCCGGCGCCCTCGGCCTCGCCCTGCTGGTCGGCTACGGGCTGCACGCCGCGGGGCTGGTGCGTCGGCGGCGGGCGCCGCTGATCGACCTGCGGCTGTTCGCGAACCCGAGGTTCACCGCGGCCGTGGTCGTCATGAACCTCGTCGGGCTCGCCACCTTCGCGAACCTGTTCGCCCTGCCGCTGTACTACCAGCAGTACGGGCACGGTTCGCTGGCCGCGGGGCTGCTCGCCGCGCCGTTCGCGGTCGGCGCGATCATCGCCATGCCCCTGTCGGGACGGCTGTCCGACCGGCTGGGCGCGCGTGAACTGGCCCGCGGCGGGGCGTTGGTGGCGGCCGTCGGCGGGCTGGTGCTGACCAGGGTCGGCGCGTCCACCGGCGAGGTGTGGCCGGCGATCGCCGCCCTGGTCGTCGGCCTCGGCCTCGGTTTCGTCGGGGCACCCACAATGGGTTCGCTGTACCGCGTTCTGCCGCCGCCGCTGGTGGCGCAGGGCAGCTCCGTGCTCTACATCCTCAACCAGCTCGGCGCCGCGATCGGCATCGCCGTCGTGACCCTGATCCTCGCCGTCGTCGGCCGGGACGACCTGATCGCCGGCTTCCACGGCGTCTCCTGGTTCGCGATCGCAGCCCTCGCCGTCATCCTCGCCGCCACCCCACTCCTACCCGGCCGGCCCGACAACACGGCGGCACTCGACGCGGCGACCGAGCCCGCGGAGGTCCCCCGCCAATCCGGGTGAGCGTGTGGCTGCGTTCGACCCTGTGCGTGCCGAGCAGGGTACCTCGCGCAGGTGGCCACCGGGATGAAGCTGGGACCACAGGCGTAGATCCACGGCAGCCGGCCTTTGTATCGGAAAATCCGTGGTAGTACGGTTTCGGAGCGTATGGGACGGCCTATGATGATCCGGCGGCCTCGGCAGGGCGTTGGGGCGTTCTGGTGTTCACGGCCGCGGATACGGGGGAACTGCATGTCGACGACCCACGGGAATGCGGAATCCACCCGGCTGCTCTGCGCGGCCGTTCTGGTGGACCGTGATCTGCCGGGCCGGCTCGTCTGGGAGGCGGCAGCCACTGCGCGAGCGCTGCCTCCCGCCACGGACGTCGACCTGGCCACGGCGACGTGCATAGCAGTCGGGGAACTGCGTAAACGCAGGATTCGAGACGGCCTGCTGTCCGTCTGCCTTCTTCTGTTCATCGTCGGACTGACCGGCCCCGTCGTGGGAAACATAGCCCTGATGGTGTTCGCGCCGGCCTCTCTCGCAGTGGCCTGGCTGGTGGTGCTCACCACCATCATGATCATGAATGATGAGATGGTCGAGCAGTTCAGTCGGGACGGTTTCGATCCCGTTCGCATCGCTGGCCGGGTCGATCGGAAAAGCTACGAGGAAATTCGGCGGATCTACGATCACCCGGTTCACAACGTCACCGTCTACAGTGGCTACTCGCCCTTTGTCGGCTCGGGGAACTTCGTCGGATCCTGGTCGTTCGCCGTCGACGTTCACAAACCGGCGGACCGCAACACCCCGCCCGGGACCTTCGCCGTCGAGGAGCTACGCGACCACGTCCTGGATGGCGTGCGTGACCTGCGTTGGCCACGGCTGACCATCGAGGATCGCTTGCTGATCAACGGACGTGACCTGACTCCGGACAGTCCGCTGCTGCCCGATCGGTTCGAACGCCCGCGGCAGACCGTCGATGGGCCCACGTTCGAAGCCCTGCTGGCCGGTGCGGACGAGAACGTGCGACGCTACACCTGCATCCGGGTTCACGGCTGGGACGACACCCTTGTCTTCTCCTTGTGGCTGCGATTCGTCCTGCACCCACGCAGCCTCTACGTGGAGGCGTCGAGCGCGGTGCTGACACCGGTCCGGAAATCCTATGACCTGCCCGAACAGCTCGCTACCATGACCGGACGGGAACGCTTCCGCCACGACCGGCGTGCAGCCAGTCGTCATACGCTCGCCCTGCTGGTTGGCAGCGTGCGCAGCACTATTGGTTTCTGGCGGACGCCTCGCCGGATCGCCCGCAGCAACGAGCGCGACAGACGTCTCATCAGGTTGGGCCTTCCGTTCGACTACGGCAGCGGTCCAACCGTCCGGGAGGCCGTCGCCGACCCGAACTTCCAGCACTATTTCCAGCGCTCCGACAAGGAGATGTACGTCAAGACCGTGGAAAGTAAAATCCTTGACCTCATCGTGGACTTTCTCGACGACCGAGGCATCGATACAGACTCCCTCGTCGCACGCCAGACCACCATCCTCAACAGCGGAGTCATGGTGACCGGCGGTGCGACCATGACCTCCCAGAACGTGGCGGTCGGCGCGCAGCCCAGCATCATCAACCGGATATCTCGCGCCGGCAGCGGCTCGCCGCCCGCACCCAGCGGGGCATGAGGAGATGGCCGACCAGTACATCTCCGGTATATACAACACGGGTCAGTTCAACGCGCAGAACGTAGCGGTCGGATCGAGCGCCTCCATCGTCAACGTGTATACCGGTCCGCCTACGGACACCACGCACCCCGCCAGCACCGCCGACGCACTGGATGCCGACCCCCTGTCTGTCAGAGTCCCATGAGACAGATGGATCTTTGAGACCTGTGTAGCGGTAGGGCGAGACGGGATCTTCAG
>NZ_JALKFT010000050.1:0-23958 GCF_023242945.1 Frankia umida | reverse complement strand
ACGCGATGCTTCGCGATGGGACCTTCTACCAGGCCCCGACCCCCTCACCGGCTTGACGAAGGACATAGGGGCACTTTATGCGTTCTACACCCGGCGGCTGCGTCGGCAGGTGATGGACGGGCCGCTGCCCGCCCACGTCGGCCTGGTCATGGACGGTAACCGGCGGTGGGCCCGGGAGATGGGGATGGCCAACCCCAGCCTCGGGCATCGTTACGGCGCCGAGCATGCCGAGGATGTGCTGTCCTGGTGCGAGGCGGTGGGTATCCGCCACGTCACGGTGTTCGTCTGCTCGACGGAGAACCTGCAGAGCAGGGGGGACGCCGAGGTCGCCTACCTGATGAGCGTGATCGAGCAGGTGGTGTCCGACCGGCTGGCACGTCCGGACGCACGGTGGCGGGTGCACCTGGCCGGCATGCTCGACGTGCTGCCCGACTCGACCGCGCGGGTGCTCAAGAACGCGGTCGAGACCACCCGCACCTGCACGACCGGCTTCCATGTGACGCTCGCCGTCGGGTACGGGGGGCGCCAGGAGGTCATCGAGGCGATTCGGGAGCACCTGTACGAGCGGGCCGAGGCCGGCGACTCGCTGGCGGACGTGGCCGCGGCCCTGACCGGGGACGACATCGCCCGCAACCTGTACACGGCCGGGCAGCCGGACCCGGACCTGGTGATCCGGACGTCCGGCGAGCAGCGCATGTCGAACTTCCTGCTGTGGCAGAGCGCCTACTCCGAGCTGTACTTCTGCGAGGCCTACTGGCCGGCGTTCCGCGAGATCGACTTCCTTCGGGCACTGCGCAGCTTCGCCGCCCGGGAACGCCGCCACGGCTCCTAGCCGGTCTCGCGCGGCGCCAGCCGGGCTGTCCACGCGCGTTTCCCACGGTGGTGACGTGACCGCGACGGCGCGTGGCTGGCGGGGTGGTGGCAGGGTCTGGCGGGCTTGCGGCCATCTTCGCCGAGCTTGGGTGAACCGCTTTTCTTTGGCACCCGGTGCCACTACAGTTCTGCCCCAGCGGGGCAGGAAAAGGTCCCGTCCGGACCAGCAACCGTCCAGGCCATCGGCGTCCGGACCGCCCTTGTCCGGAGCGTGACCATCCGGGCTGGTAGCCGTCCGGATCTTGGCTGTGCGGCCCAGGGGAGTGTGTATGGAACCGACCGCGATCCAGATCGACCAGACCGTCGAGGCATCCGAGGCGGAGGCGCCCATCGTGGCGGATCTTCTCGTCGAGGAGGTCTCCATCGACGGCATGTGCGGCGTCTACTGAGCGCCGATCCGGCCACGTCCGCTGGATCCGCCGGACCGGCCGCGTCCGTCCTTCCCTCGACCCCCGGCAGCGTCGCCGGCGGCGCAGGTGGGGCGGACGCGGCCTCCGCGGCGGCTCCCGGTCCGGCCGCGACGCCCCGCGGGTTCGATCTGGACCGGGCGTGGCGGCTGCATCCGCAGGTGTCCGTGCGGCCTGAGTCGTTCGGCGCGCTGCTCTACCACTTTGGCACCCGGCGGCTGTCGTTCCTGAAGGAGCCGGGGCTGTTGGCGCTGGTCGAGGCGCTGGCGACGCACGAGTCGGTGCGGGCCGCGGCTGCTGCGGTGGGGTTGCCCGCCGCTGACCTCGGCCGATATCAGGGGGCACTGGCGACGCTCGCCGCGTCCCAGATGCTCGTCGAGGGGAGCGGTCCGTGACCAGCACGACGATCAGTATGGCGACGGCGACATCCGGTGCGACGGCGACATCCGGTGCGGCGGCGACATCCGGTGCGGTGGCGCCGACGCGGCTCATCGACCACTTCGCGCGGGGGCTCGCGGCGCCGATCTGTCTGACCTGGGAGCTCACCTACGCCTGCAACCTGGCCTGCCGGCACTGCCTGTCCAGCTCGGGGCGGCGTGACCCGCGGGAGCTCTCGACCGACGAGTGCAAGGCGGTCATCGACGAACTCGAGCGGCTGCAGGTGTTCTACGTCAACATCGGCGGCGGCGAACCGACGGTGCGCGCCGACTTCTGGGAGCTCGTCGACTACGCCACCGAGCATCACGTCGGGGTGAAGTTCTCCACCAACGGCGTGCGGATCACCCCCGAGGTGGCCCAGCGGCTGGCCGCCAGCGACTACGTTGACGTGCAGATCTCCCTCGACGGTGCGACGGCCGAGATCAACGACGCGGTGCGCGGCGAGGGTTCGTACGACATGGCGATCCGCGCGATGGAGAACCTGGCCGCGGCCGGGTTCCGCGGGTTCAAGCTGTCCGTCGTCGTCACCCGGCACAACGTCTCCCAGCTGGACGGGTTCGCCGAGATCGCGAACCGCTACGGCGCGCAGCTACGGCTGACCCGGCTGCGTCCGTCCGGGCGCGGCGCCGACACCTGGGACGAGCTGCATCCCAGCGCCGCCCAGCAGCGTGAGCTCTACGACTGGCTGGTCGCCGCCGGTGAGAACGTGCTGACCGGCGACTCGTTCTTCCACCTGTCCGCCTACGGTCAGGCGCTGCCCGGGCTCAACCTGTGCGGCGCCGGCCGGGTGGTCTGCCTCATCGACCCGGTCGGGGACGTCTACGCCTGCCCGTTCGCCATCCACGACGAGTTCCTCGCCGGCAACGTGCGCGACACCGGCGGCTTCACCACCGTGTGGCGCGAGTCGGAGCTGTTCGAGGTCATGCGTGAGCCGCAGACCGGCGGGGCGTGCGCGTCCTGCGGGCACTACGACTCCTGCCGCGGCGGTTGCATGGCGGCGAAGTTCTTCACCGGTCTGCCCCTGGACGGCCCCGATCCCGAGTGCGTCCAGGGCCATGGGGTGGACGCGCTGCTGGCCCGCGGTGAGGTCGCGCCGCCGCGTTCGACGGTCGACCACTCCCGTCCGACGCAGGTGGGCGGTGCGGCTGGCCGGTCGAGTTCCCGGTCCCGGTCGGGCGGTGGTCGCCGGGGTGGCGGTGGGCCGGTGCCGGTGACGATCGGGCGGGCCCCGAGCACGCTCTCGCCCGCGCTGCCCCCGGTCAGCGCCTGCCAGGAGGACCCGCTCGCCGGCTTCGATCCGGTCGCGGCGGCCGTCAGGCCCTGATCCACCGGATGGGTCGGTGGCCGGACGCGCCGGTAGGCCGCCCAGACCTGTCGCCGAACGTCGATCACAGGCCGCCCGTGCCTTCGCGCACGGACGGCCTGTGGCGATCCCGCGATCCCGCGATCCCGCGGTCCGGCGCCCAGGGGCGAACCCGGTGGGCTGGTAACAGTTGCGGTGGCGGCCGGACTGTGGGCATGGTGGTGATCCGGGGTATGTCGGTGTAGCCGGTGTACGTCCGGGGAGCACTGACCGAGGGAACACCGCACCAAAACTTAACGTTGTTAAGTTGCTGGCGGGTGAATGGGTCGGTATGCAGGTATGTAGGTAGATAACCAGGTAGCGGCACGGAGTGGGAGGGAGTGGGGCTGATGCCAGGTCACGGACCTCGCCTCCCGCGGGCGCTCGTCGCGGTGCCGGACGCTGCGCACGCGCCGCTGTTCTCGCCCCCGCTACGGCTGGTCGCGCGCTTCCTGTTCGATCAGGGCTTTCCAGCCCCGCATCAGGGCGGCGAGCTGAAGATCGAATGTCTGGTCGACGGATCTCCCGGTCGCCTCGATCACCCGGCGCAGGTTTCTGGTCCGGTCGATACCGGTCGGCCCGACACCCGTGGTGGCTCCGCCGTCGGAACCGCTCGCGGCACCCGGCTCGGTGGCCCTGGGGGAGTCGAGGCCCAGGCGGGTGGCGACGGGCAGACGGTTGGGGTTCATCAGCGCCGAGCCGAACGCCAGGATCTCCGCGCTCTCGATGATCGGGTAGCACAGGTGATCGGGCACACCGCCGGTGAGCATCCGTCCCACCATGTGCTCGCGGGCGGTGTTACCGCTGTAACTGGTGGGCAGGCTGCCGGGGGCCAGCAGGGGTGCGGCGTTGGGGTGCGAGACGAGCACGTGACGGAAGCTGGTCGTCGACTCGACGAGGATCTCCTCCCAGCTGCGCGTGGTGTCCTGCGGCAGGACCGCCTGCGACAGCACCATGGACACGACGCCGCGCAGAATCTCGTCCTTGTCCGTGAAATGGTGGTAGAGGGCCGCGCCACTCACGCCGAGTTCGGTGCCCAGGCGGCGCAGGTTCAGTGCGGCCAGCCCCTCGGCGTCGATGATGTCGAGCGCTTTGACGATCGCCTCCCTGCGGTCCACCAGTGGCGATTTGGGCCGTCCCACGTGTCGCTCTCCTTTGCGCCCCGACCAGTGCCGCGCCCGAGCGGCCATCCGCATGCGGTGTTCGTGCCCGGTGCCTCACAGTCTGCCTGGCCGGCCGCCCTTTCCGCGAGCGTCCCGGACAATCGACCGCGTTCGCCGGTCACCCACCACCATCCGTACCGCCGGCACCGGCTGCGCCGTCACCCTCGGCGTGGACGGTGCCCGCCCCACCGGCGGCCCGTCGCCGTGCTTCCAGACGTCATCCACTCGGTGAGAGCGCACCAGGAGTAGCGAATGTCCAGAGTTCTCGATTTCCCCGTCTTCGACGCGGACAATCACATGTACGAGACGACCGACGCGTTCACCAAGTACCTTCCGGCCAGCCACGCCGGCCTGGTGAAGTACGTCCAGATCAACGGTCGCACCAAGATCGCGCTGCGGAACGTCATCAGCGAGTACATCCCGAACCCGACGTTCAACGTCGTGGCGCCCCCCGGCGCGCAGGAGATCGAGTTCCGGCTGAAGAACCCGTCGTCCAAGACGAAGGCCGGCGACATCGAGGCCGCCCCGCCGCCCAGGTACATCAAGGCCCTCCCGGCGTTCTTCAACCCGGCCGACCGGCTCGAGCTCATGAACGAGCTCAGCATCGACCGGGCGATGATGTGGCCGACGCTGGCCAGCCTGCTCGAGGAGCGCCTGGCCGACGACCCGGAGTCGACCGTCGTCGTCGTCCACGCCCTCAACGAGTGGATGTTCGAGCACTGGTCGTACAACTTCGAGGAGCGGATCTTCCCGACTCCGGTGATCACGCTGCCGTTCGTCGACAAGGCGCTGCGGGAGCTCGACTACGTCCTGGAGCGCGGCGCCCGCGCGATCCTGGTCCGCCCGGCACCCGTGCCCGGCTACGGCGGCGTGCGCCGCTCGTTCGCGCTGCCCGAGTACGACCCCTTCTGGAAGAGGGTCGAGGAGTCCGGCGTCGTCGTGGGCATGCACGCCTCCGACGACGGTTTCCAGCGTTACATCAACGAGTTCGAGGGTGTCCGCGGCGAGTTCCTGCCCTTCGACAGCAAGCCGTCGGCCTTCTCGCAGATCCTCAACAGCGAGCACCGCTACATCAAGGACGTCGTCACCTCGATCATCGCCCACGGTCTGGCCACCCGCTTCCCGGCCATCCGTTTCCTGCCGGTCGAGAACGGCAGCTCCTGGGTCCGTCCGCTGGTCAACCAGTTCCAGAAGCACTACGACCGCAGCCCGGGCATGTTCGACGAGGACCCGATGGTCACCTGGCGGCGCAGCATCTTCGTCCACCCCTTCCACGAGGAGGACGTCGTCAGCCTGGTGCAGACCATCGGCGCCGACAACGTCGTCTTCGGTTCGGACTACCCGCACCCCGAGGGCCTGTTCGACCCGGTGACCTTCGTCGACGAGATCGAGAGCCTGCCGGTGGCGGACCAGCGCAAGGTCATGGGCGAGAACCTCGCCAAGATCATGGGTGTCGACCCGGCCAAGAAGGCCCTGGTCACCGCCTGACCGCTGCCCGGCTGCCGGCTGACCGGCGGCCGATGACCAGCTGATCGCGGGCGTCCCAGGACGCCCTGACCGCACCAGGACGGGGCGGGTCCCACGGGACTCGCCCCGTCCTCGCGTTGCGGCCGGATGCGCCGGACGGGGCCCGCGGTTACAGTGGCACTCGGTGCCAAATTAAACGGCGCCCCCTGGTGGACGAGGCGGGAGTGCGATGGCCAGCACGAAGGATTGGTTCGAGACGGTCGCGGAGGCCCAGCGGCGGGCGAAGAAGCGGCTGCCCAAGGGCGTCTACCTGGCGCTGGTCGCCGGGTCCGAGGCCGGCGTGACGATGGACGACAACCTCGCCGCGTTCGCCGAGCTCAAGGTCCGCCCGCACGTCGCCGACCTGCCGCACACCCGAGACCTGTCCACCACGGTGATGGGGCAGGAGATCAGCTTCCCGGTCATCATCTCCCCGACCGGCGTGCAGGCGGTGCACCCCGACGGGGAGCTCGCGGTCGCCCGGGCCGCGGCCGGCGCCGGGACGGCGATGGGCCTGTCGGCGTTCGCGTCCAAGCCGGTCGAGCAGGTCGCCAAGACCATCGACAAGCTGCTGTTCCAGACCTACTGGCTGGGCTCCCGCGAGGAGATCCTCGCCCGCGCCGAGCGGGCCCGCGCCGCCGGCGCCAAGGGACTCATCGTCACCCTCGACTGGGTGTTCGACTCCCGCCGGGACTGGGGCAGCCCGTTCATCCCGGACAAGCTCGACCTCAAGGCCATGGCCCGGTACGCCCCGCAGGTCGCGATCAAGCCGCGCTACCTGGCCACCTGGCTGCGCAGCGGGTCGCTGCCCGACCTCGGCGTGCCCAACCTCGGGCCGCGCGAGGCCACCCCGCCGACCTTCTTCGGCGCCTACGGCCAGTGGATGGGCACCCCGCCACCCACCTGGGCGGACCTCGCCTGGCTGCGCGAGCAGTGGGACGGCCCCTTCATGATCAAGGGCATCACCCGGCCGGACGACGCCCGCCGCGCGGTGGACGTCGGCGCCAGCGCCATCTCGGTGTCCAACCACGGTGGCAACAACGTCGACACCACACCGGCGTCGATCCGCTGCCTGCCCGGTGTGGTGGACGCGGTCGGTGACCAGATCGAGGTCGTGCTCGACGGCGGCATCCGCCGTGGCAGCGACGTGGTCAAGGCGCTGGCCCTCGGTGCCCGCGCGGTGATGGTCGGCCGGGCGTACCTGTGGGGGATGGCGGCCGGCGGCGAGCGCGGCGTGATGAACGTGCTGGAGATCCTCCGCCAGGGCGTGAGCGAGACGCTGCTTGGCCTGGGCCACTCCTCGGTACACGAACTGTCGCCCGAGGACCTGCTCGTCCCGGCCGGATTCGCGTTGGACCGCAAGCTCTGACCCTAGCGGTTCGCCGGCTTCACCGTAAACCCTTTTGACGGTTTGTCCTACCGGATCGCAGGTAGGGCGCGATTCGATCGGATGTACGCGGAAAGAAACGCGTGAGATACATTCGAGTTATCGGCAGGAAACTCGGCCGCCCCGGGTGGAAGTAAAGGCGGGTGCAACGCCCGGTTGCACCCGGGGCGAAACCGACTTGCACGGTTGTCCGTGTCTGCTGGGGTGTGCACCATAGTGGCATGCCCTGTCGCCCTCGCAATGCGGCCCCCCTGGTCCCCGCCCCCCGGCGTCCGGATGAGGTCATTTCCGGACCGGACAGCATGCCGAACGTTCCGGTGGAATCCCCGGAGAATCTCCCGGTGGTCGGTGGTGAGAATCCTTTCCGCGGTCGCGTCGTGGTGCCGGCCGGCCGGCTGGTCCGGCGGCCCGTGCTCCAGGCCGGACGCTGTTTCCGGCGGCCCGGCGGCGGAATGACCGGCGTGAATGCGCATGCCGAATGACCCCGCCGAGCCCGCACCGGCCGGGCCCGCGCACCCCCAGCATCCCGGCCCTGCGCCTTCCCTCACCGGCTCTGTCGGCCCCGCGCATTCCGGCCCCGCGCATTCCGACCCCGCGCATTCCGACCATGCGGGTCGCGGGCTCGCGGACACCGAGCCATCGGCTGGTGGCAGCACGGGTGCCGATGTCCCTGCGGGCGGCCCAGCGGCTGCGGGCGTTGCGGGTGCCGGCCTCATGGTCGGGGGCATGGATGCCTGCGCAGTCGCGAGCTGCGACGCTGCGACGGGCGGCCCGGCGACGTGTGGGGACGGGGATCTCGGGGACGGGGATCTCGGGGTCGCGGCTTGCGGGATCGGGGGCGGCCGGGCGGCTGCGGGCGATCGCGCGGGGAACGCGGCCGCATCGGCGGGAGGCGGGGCGGCTGGCGGCGTGGATGGGGCTGCCGGCGATGCTCTCCCTGCTCCTGGTCGGGATCTCGACCTGCACCCGCACGCCCGGTATCGCATCGTCGTGCGGGGATACGACCAGCATCCCGGGGCTGACGAAGAACGAGATCAGGCTGGGTCTGGTGCTGCCCGACTCGGGGGTGCTGGCGCCCGGCTACCGGGCCGTGCGGGCGGGCGTCGACGCACGTATCGGCGCCGTCAACGCGGCTGGGGGAATCAACGGCCGTAGGATTTCCTACACCTGGCGAGATGATGTGGGCACCGCGCAGGGAAACCTGATCGCCGCACGTGACCTGGTCAACGGCCAGGGCGTGTTCGGCCTGCTGGAGTTCACCAGCGCCGCGGCCGGAAGCGCGCCGTTTCTCGCCAGTCGGGGAATTCCGGTGGTCGGTTCGGCCACCGAGGATGTCTGGCTGCGCAGCCCGAACATGTTCGGGATCGTGAACTCCGTTGGCGGCGCGGTCGACACCTATGGCCGCGCGGTGGTGGCCCGGGGCGGCACGCGGGCGTACGTCGTCCGTACGGGAATGTCCTCCGGTGTGGCCGGGGCCGCCGACCGGATCGGTCAGAGCCTGCGGGCGGTCGGTGTCGATGTGGTCGGCGACACTCCCTATCTGGCCGGTGCGGACAATGTGAGCGCGCTCGCCGCCCAGATCGTCGACTCCGGCGCCGACACGGTGATCACCATGCTCGCCTCGGCCGCCCTGCCGGCGCTGCTCGACGCCATCCACCAGGCCGGCGGCGAACCGGACGTGGTCCTCGCCCTCGGCGGCTACGACCACGACCTGCTGCGCACGGGCGCGACGGCGCTCGCCGGAACCCTGGTGCCCATCTCCTACCGTCCGTTCGAAACCGGTGGCCCGGCCACGGAGCGCTACCTGGACGCGATGCGCCGCTACGCCCCGCAGCTGTCCGACCCGCGGCAGGAGGGCTCCCTGGTGTCCTACATCGACACCGACCTGTTCCTGCGTGGCCTGCGCGCCGCCGGACCCTGTCCGACCCGCGCCTCCTTCGTCACCGCCCTGCGCTCGATGACCAGCTACACCGCGGACGGCCTGCTCGGTCCGACCAACGTCGGCACCGCCCGGGCCCACCCGACCACCTGCGTCGCCCTGCTGCGCGTCAACGCCACCGCCACCGCCTTCGACTCCGAGGACCGCGGCCTGTGCGGCGCCGAACTGACCCCCACCCTGTAACCCCGCACCGCCCGCGACGCACTGTCCGACCCTGACGGCGCCCGCGCCGGGCGGGACGTAACGTGACGGTTCGGAGAACCTCGGCGCGCCGTCGCCAGGCGGGAGGGTGCGGACGATGCCGCTGTGGCAGCAGGCGGGGATCGCGGCCGGCGTGCTGCTGGCGCTGGCACTGGTGGTCCGGGTCGCGGCCAGGCTGTCCGAGCCCCGCGTGTCCGAGCCCCGGGCGTCCGGGGGTGGGGCGTCGGGGGTGGGGCGTCGGCGGGTGCGGCGGGTGCTGGGGTTCGTCGGGGCGGCCAGCCAGGAGGCGGGGACGATCCTGGGGCTGTTCACGCTGTGGCAGATCGCGCGCATCCTCGGGGTGACGCGGGTCGGCGGCGCGATGGAACGCGCCGACTGGATCTGGCGGACCGAGCGGATGCTGCGGCTGCCCAGCGAGCTGGCGATGGAACGGTTCATGCTGCACCACGAGTCGTGGCTGCGGGCGGCGAACGTGTTCTACAGCTGGGTGCACTTCCCGGCGATGAACGTGTTCCTGGTCTGGTTGTTCCTGCGCCACCGGCGGGCCTACCCGTCCGTGCGCACGACGATCGTGCTGTTCACCGGGTCGTCCCTGCTGTTTCACATGTTCCTGCCGACGGCGCCGCCACGGATGCTCACCTCCGTCGGGTTCGTGGACGAGGCGGTGGCGCTCGGCCAGTCGGTCTACGGCGAGTTCGGTGCCGGGGTGGCGGCGCAGCTGTCGGCGCTGCCCTCGGTGCATGTGGGCTGGGCATGCCTGATCGCCTACGAGGTGATCCGGATCAGTCCGAGCCGGTGGCGGTGGCTGATCCTCGCCCATCCGATCGTGACGAGCCTCGTCGTCGTCGTCACCGCCAACCACTGGTGGGCCGACGGGATTCTCGCCGGGGCACTGCTCGCCCTCGCGATCGTGGTCGGCCGCGCCCTGTCGGCGCTACGGCGTCGGCTGCTGGCCCGGTCGCCGTGGGGGCGGGTCGCCCGGCCAGGCGTCGTCGTCGCCGGTTCCGCGGCGCGGCGGCCGGTGACTCCTCGACGTGACATCGGGGCCGCGAGCGCGTGGTCCGGTGATCCGGCGGTGCCGGCCGGGATCGGGGTCGGGGGAGCCGGCCCGGTGCGGGATGGACATCAGGACCAGGATTCCCGTCAGGAGCACGCTGGTTAGTAGCCGGTGGCAGGCGGCGGTCCGGCCTCGCGATGGAATCCACGAAATCGACATCGATATCGACCATCACCGTGGTGATCGACCGCTGGTGTGGCGCGGAGAAGAAGACGCCCCGCACACTGCTGTACATTCTTCGCCGCATTGCCGGGGTGGTGAGCGCGGCACCGGTGCGATCCCGCTGCCCCGGCGCATGCGGCCACATCCGGACAGCGCGTTGCTCGCCCATGACACCGGCCGGGAACCAGGCGATGTCTTCGGTGGGATGACCGCGGTGCGCGACGGTGACGCTCGGTGCAGCGACAGGTGACCGGCGCCTGATCGCCCATCCGGCGGCGGCCGCGAACTGAGGACGGCCAGCGGCCAGCGGGTAGCGGCCGGTGTCGGCTGGCTCCGGTCCGATCCCCATGCTGGGACGGGCGCGGACCCAGGTGCGCAGGCGGCCGCGTCGGCAGGCGGTCGGCCGGGGGCCGGGTGGTCGAACGCGGTGATCGTTTCCCCGGGGTGCGCGGTGGCTGCTGGGGAGCAATGTCACGTCGCTTGACAAGGTGGGCGAGCTACGACAGTGTTGTAGGAGATAAGTTAAAGCTTACTTAACCGCAT
Organism: Frankia umida; assembly: GCF_023242945.1. Lineage (NCBI taxonomy): Bacteria > Bacillati > Actinomycetota > Actinomycetes > Frankiales > Frankiaceae > Frankia > Frankia umida. The sequence continues at coordinate 12,940 of NZ_JALKFT010000050.1, read as the reverse complement.
GCTTCTGATCGACTGCGTCTGATCGGCTGTTCCTGATCGTGATGCGTGCGGATGGGATCACCGAGGAGGCACCGTCCGGAGGGCACCGCTGAGAAGGCACGGAGCAGGCCGGCTCGGTGAGCCCGAACCCAGCCCCGGTCGCCTGCGCGCGGTGGGCATATGCCCGCCGGCCGTGGCCGCGTCGGTGCGGGGTTCCTGAACCCCTGATCCGTTTCTGCTCAGTATGACCTTCGGCGCGGTGCGGCGTGACACTTTTCGGGTGACTGTTCCGGGCCGCCGGTGCGACGGAACGGCGCTTGTTCGGCTGCCTGAGAACACCTGGCTCTGAGGTTCTCTTCGGCCTGCCCAGAAACAGGGCGAAGACGAAACAGAGCGAAGACGTTGTCCTTCTGTGGGAAACCATCGACCCGGAGGTGCGAACCGCATGTCCAGCAGCCTCTTCGACGACGCGAGTGGATCGTTTCTCGCCCTGGTCAACGGTGCGGGTCAGTACTCGCTGTGGCCGACGTTTCTCGACGTCCCGGCCGGCTGGCGGGTGGCGTTCGGGCCGGATTCCCGCGGGCAGTGCCTCGACCATGTCGAACGGACCTGGACGAACATGCGGCCGGTGGGTCTCGCCAGCCCGGTCGAGCGCGGGGAATCCCAGCCGTTCTGACCTACCGCCCGTCGTACGCGGCGTTTCGCCTGCGGCGGGCGCCGCGCGGGCGTCGTCCGCGCACTCCGCCCCCGTCCCGCTTCGGTGGACGCCGGGCACCCGTAGTGGCTCAGAAGCCGGGTAGCTGATCCCGGGCAGGAAGTGAGGTTTCCACCCGTGACCACCGACCCTCGTGCGGACACCCTGACGCAACGACGCGCGCTGCTGCGGCGGATGCTCGCCGCCCAGGACGCGGACGCCCCGCGCACCCCGGCCTCCAGCGCGGAGCCGATGCCCGGCGGGCCGTCCGAGGTCGTGGGGTCGACGGGGTCGACGGGGTTGACGGGGTCGACGTCCGAGGTGGCCGGGGGAGCGCCCGGATCGCCGCCGCTGTCGTCGGGGCAACGGCGGATGTGGTCGTTGCAGCAGCTCGACCCGAACACCACCGGCTACAACGTGCGGATCGCGCTCGACCTGACCGGTTCGGTGCGGGTGGACGCCCTGGTGGCGGCCGTCGACGCGGTCGTCGCGCGCCACGACATCCTGCGCACCACCTACCAGGTGGAGGCCGACGGCCAGCTCGGGCAGGTCGTGCATCCGGTGCTGCGCCCGGTGTTCGACGTGCGGGATCTGACCGACCTGCCCGCGGGGGAGCGTTCCGCGCGGGCAGGGGCGCTGTGCGCGGCGCTCGGCTCGACCCCGTTCGACCTTGCCACCGACTCCCCGCTGCGCGTCGGTCTCTACACCACCGGTGTGGACGCCACCGGTGCCAGCGAGCTGACCCTCCTCGTGGTCGCCCACCACATCGCCTGGGACGACAGCACCTCCGAGATCTTCTTCGCCGAACTCGTCGCCTTCTACCGTGACGGCGACGCCGCGCGGCTCTCGCCACCGAACCAGTACGCCGCCGTCGTCGCCACCGGCGCGGGTATCGACGCGGGCGGCGCTGGCGGATCGGCGGGGGGCGCCTACTGGCGGGACGTGCTCGCTCCGCTGCCGGATCCGCTGGTGCTGCCGGAGCTCACCGGGCTCGAGGCGGCGGGGGGAACCGACCAGTCCCGGACGCTGCGCCCGGGACTGGCGGCCCAGGTCCGGGCGGTGGGACGGGCGCGTGGCGCGTCGTCGTTCATGGTGCTGCTCGCCGCCGTCACCGACCTGGTGCACCGCTACACCGGGGCGTCCGACGTCGTGGTCGGGGTGCCGGTGGTGAACCGGGACTTCGCCGGCGCCGAACGGGTCATCGGCTATCTCGGCAACACGATTCCACTGCGGATGCGGATCACACCGCAGGACACCTTCGCGACCCTGCTCGCCCGCGCCCGCGTGGTCTGCCTGGACGGCTACGCCCACCAGGATGTCGACCTCGACGACATCGCCCGCGCCGTCGACCCGGACCGCACCCGCGGCGACGCCGGACTGTTCAGCGTCGTGCTGTCGCTGCGCTCCGGGGTGCTCGAACCGCTGCGCGGGCTGGGGCTGAGCGCCACCCGCCGGCATGTGCCCGGTCAGGACGCCCGGTTCGACCTCACCCTCGCGGTGGAGACCGACGGCGACGACCTGAGCGTCGAGGCGAACCATCCGGCCACCGCGCGGGGCCGGGAGCTGGTCGCGGGCCTGCTCGGCCAGCTCGACCGGCAGCTCGCCGCGGTCACCGCCGACCCGGACGTCCCGCTGGCCGAACTCGTCACGCTCGAGGCGGCCGAGCACGACCTGCTGCTGCGCGGCTGGAACGACACGTTCACGCCGCCTGCGACCGACACGTTCCCGCGGCTGTTCGCCGCGCAGGTGGCCGCCACCCCGCAGGCCACCGCGGTGCTGCACGACGGCGGCCGGCTGACCTACGCCGAGCTCGCCCGCCGCGCGCACCGGCTGACCCGTCTGCTGGTGCGCCGTGGCGCCGGGGCGGAGACGACGGTGGCGCTCGCGGTGCCCCGATCGGTCGAGATGGTCGTGGCCGTCCTCGCGGTCGCGGCCAGCGGCGCGGCCTACGTGCCGGTCGACCCCGACTATCCGGCTGACCGGGTGCGGCACATGCTCACCGACTCCCAGCCGAACCTGCTGCTCACCACGGCCGCCGCCGCGGCCGGCCTGCCGGCGGTCCCGGGCCTGGCGACCCTCCGGTTGGACGATCCCGAGGTCCGCGCGGAACTCGAAGCCCAGCCGGAGCGGGACGGGGACACCGTGGACACGGCGCCGCATCCCGACCATCCGGTGTATGTGATCTACACATCGGGGTCGACCGGGGCGCCCAAGGGTGTGGTCATCACCCACCGGGCGCTGGCCAACCACCTGGTGTGGGCGGTGCGCCGCTTCCCGGGGCTGGCCGGGCACACGCTCATGCACTCGTCGATCTCGTTCGACTTCACCGTCACCCCGCTGCTGGCGACGCTGGTCCGCGGTGGCGCGGTGGAGCTGTGCGTCGACTCGCCGGACGCGATCTCCCACGCCGTCGGCGCGGCCACCTTCCTCAAGATCACACCGAGTCATCTGCCGTTGCTGCCGTCGGTGCGTTTCGCCGAGCACGGCCCGCGCACCCTGGTGATCGCCGGTGAGGAGCTGCGGATCGAGGCGCTCGACCAGTGGCATGACCTGGCCGCCAGCGGTATCACGGTGATCAACGAGTACGGGCCGACCGAGACGACGGTCGGCAGCCTGCTGCATCCCATCGAGGCGCACGCGATCGCCGCGGGGGCGGTGCCGGTCGGCTCACCGGTCGACAACACCACCTGCTACCTGCTCGACGGCGCGCTGCGACCGGTGCCGGTGGGTGTGCCCGGTGAGCTCTACATCGGCGGTGTGCAGGTCGCACGCGGCTACCTGAACCGGCCGGGGCTGACCGCGGCCCGGTTCGTCGCCGACCCCTTCGGTGACACCCCCGGCGGACGGCTCTACCGCACCGGCGACCTGATGCGGCGGCTGCCGTCCGGGGCGTTGCGGTTCCTCGGCCGCGTCGACGAGCAGGTCAAGATCCGCGGGTTCCGGGTGGAGCTGGGCGAGATCGAATCGGTGCTGCTCGGCCTGCCCGGCGTCGCCCAGGCGACCGTCGCCGCCCGCGCGGACGGCCCCGGCGGCCGCTACCTCGCCGCCTACGTCGTTCCCGAGACCGTCCCCGAGGCCACCGCCGGTGCCGGGCTGGACCTGGTGGCGCTGCGGGCCGGGTTGGCCGCGGTGCTGCCGGAGCACATGGTGCCGGCGACGGTGACGGTGCTCGACGCGCTGCCGCTGTCGCCCTCGGGCAAGGTCGACCGCAGGGCGCTGCCCGCGCCGCGGTTCGGTGGTGACCCGCGGGTGGGCGCGCCCGGCGGTGCCGACCCCGCCGAGGGCGCGCCGTCCGCCGCGGAGACAGGCGGGGACGCGGCGGCGGCGGACGGGCCGGCCGGGCGGGCCCAGGAACTGCTGCTGGGGCTGTTCGCCGAGGTGCTCGGGGGTGCGGCGGTCGGGCTGGACCAGTCGTTCTTCGAGTTGGGCGGCGACAGCATCGTGGCGATCAGCCTGGTCGGACGCGCCCGCAAGGTCGGGCTGCGGTTCACCCCCCGCGACGTCTTCGCGCACCGCACGGTGCGGGCACTGGCGCGGAAGGCGACCTTCGAGGACACCGGGACCTCGCCGGGCGCCGCGGGCGACGACACGCGCGGTGTCGGGCCGGTGCCGGCCACCCCGATCATGCGGGCGTTCGCCGAACGCGGTCCGCTCGCCGCCGGCCATCGGATGTCGGTGCTGGTCGAGACGCCCGCCGCGGTGTCGGTCGCCGGCGAGGCCGTCCTCGGTCAGGCGCTGCAGGCGCTGCTGGACCGCCACGACGCGCTGCGCGCCCGGCTGCGGGTGGACGACCCGGCGACGGTGTCCCTGGAGATCGCCCCGGTCGGCACGGTGCGGGCGACCGACGTGCTGCGCCGCGTCGCCGGCAGCACCGGTGAGGAGACAGCGGCCCAGGTGGCCCGGGAGCGGGCGGCGGCCACCGCCGAACTCGCACCGGGCGACGGGCGGATGCTGCGGGCGATCTGGTTCGACGCCGGCCCCGACCGGACGGGACGGCTGCTGCTGGTCGCCCACCATCTGGTCGTCGACGGGGTGTCCTGGCGCATCCTCGTCGAGGATCTGGCCGCCGCCTGGCAGGCCGCCGCCGACGGGCGAGCACCCGCGCTGCCCGCGGTCGCCACCTCCCTGCGGACCTGGTCGAACGGGCTCGCCCGCGCGGCCGAGCAGCGGCGGGCCGGTGAGACACCGCTGTGGCGTGACCTGCTCACCGGGCCGGACCCGCTGCTGGGCCGGCGCCGCGTCGAACCCGACACGGACGTGTGGGCGACGACGCGCACCGTCACCGTCACCCTCGACACCGAGATCGCCGAGCCGGTGCTGACCAGCGTTCCCGCGCTGTTCTTCGCCGGCGTCGAGGACGTCCTGCTCGCCGCGCTCGCCCTGGCACTCGCCGACTGGGGGGCCGGCCGCGGCACCCCGCTGCGGTCGACCCTGGTGCTGGTCGAGGGGCACGGCCGGCAGGAGGCCGCCGTACCCGGCAGCGACCTGTCGCGCACCGTCGGCTGGTTCACCAGCCAGCATCCCGTCCGGTTGGACACCACCGGTGTCGACATCGCCGACGCGCTCGGCGGCGGGGCGGGCGCGGGCACGATCGTCAAGGCGGTCAAGGAGTCCCTGCGGGCACTGCCCGACCACGGCATCGGCTTCGGCCTGCTGCGCCATCTGCACCCCGAGGCCCGCCGGGAACTCGCCGCGCTGCCCGAACCGCAGCTCGGCTTCAACTACCTGGGCCGTTTCGACGCCACCGGCGGAACCGACGGTGGCAGTGGAACCAGTGGAACCAGTGGAACCAGTGGAACCGGTGGAAGCGACGGAGCCGGTGGTTTCCGGCTGGTGGCGGGCGGACTGGACGCCGCCTACGGGCCGGACATGGCGCTGCCCGCCGGGCTTGTCGTCAACGCCGTCACCGAGGACGGACCGGCCGGGCCCCACCTGGTCGCCCACTGGATGTACGCGGACGGCCTGTTCTCCGAGGCGTCCGTCGCCGATCTCGCCGACCGGTGGTGCGCGGCGCTGCGGGCGCTGGTGCGCCACGGGGCCGGCGACGGTGCCGGTGGGCGCAGTCCGTCCGACCTGTCCCTGGTCGCGCTGGACCAGGGTCAACTCGACGCCCTCGAGGCGATGTGGAGGAACGCGTGAGCGCCGCCGGCTCGCCCATCGAGGACATTCTGCCGCTGTCCCCGCTCCAGAAGGGACTCGTCTTCCACTCCGCCCTCACCGACGACCCCACCCGCCGGGACGACCCCACCCGCCGGGACGGCTCGACCGGCCAGAACGGCTCCGTGGACGGCAACGGCGGGGATGTCGGGGTGGACGTCTACATCGCGCAGCTGGTCGTCGACCTGGCCGGCGAGCTCGACGCGGCGCGGCTGCGGCGGGCGGTGAACGCGTTGGTGACACGGCATTCGGCGCTGCGTGGCGGGTTCGTGCTGGAAGTCGGTGAGCCGGTGCAGATCGTGCTGCGCGCCGTCGACGTCCCCTGGACCGAGGTCGACCTGAGCGGTCTGGGTGACGAGGTCGCGCGGGCGCGGGCCGCCGAGCTGCGTCACGCCGACCGGCGGCGCCGGTTCGACCTGGCCCGTCCGCCGTTGCTGCGGGCCATGGTGCTGCGGTTCGGCCCGGACCGCCACCAGGTCGTCCTGACCAACCATCATGTCGTCCTCGACGGCTGGTCGACGCCGCTGCTGATGCGCGACCTTTTCACCCTCTACGCCGCCGACACCGGTGACCCCTCGGACAGCGCGACCCCCGGCGGCGCCGGGTCCGCCGCGGGCGGTGCCGCGTCCACGGCGGGCGGGCGGCTGGCGCCGCTCCCGGCGGCCCGGCCCTACCGCGACCATCTGGCCTGGCTGGCCGGACGGGACACCGCCGGCGCGCTCGAGGCGTGGCGGGCGGCCCTGGCCGGTGCGCCCGAGACGACCCGGCTGGTGCCGGGCGCGCAGGACGCTCCCGCCGTGCTGCCCGGCGAGCTGGTCGAGACGTGGCCGGCGGCGACCGTCGCCGCCCTCACCCGCACCGCCCGTTCCCTGGGCGTCACCCTCAACACGCTCACCCAGCTCGCCTGGGGCATCGTGGTGGGTCGCACGGTCGGACGTGACGACGTCGTGTTCGGCGCGACCGTGTCCGGGCGGCCGGCCGACCTCGCCGGGGTCGAGTCGATGGTGGGCCTGTTCATCAACACGCTGCCGGTGCGGGTGCGGCTGCATCCCGCCGAGACCGTCGCGCGGGCCGCGGTCCGACTCCAGGATGAGCAGGCCGACCTGCTCGACCATCAGCACTGCGGGCTCGCCGACATCGGGCAGGCCGTGGGTCTGGGCACCGGGGAGATGTTCGACAGCCTGCTGGTGTTCGAGTCGTTCCCGTTCGCCGGCAACGCCATCGACGACGCGCTGGCCGCCGGGGGGCTGCGGGCCGTCCACGTGGACCGGCCGATCTCCACGCACTATCCGCTGACCGCGATGGTGATGCCCTCCGGCGACGGGCTGGAGATCACGTTCAAGTACCACCCGGTGCATGTCGGCGCGGACGGTGCCCGGCTGCTGCTCGACCGGCTGCGCCGGGTGCTCGACGCGCTCGTCGCCGACCCGTCGGCGCCGCTGGCCTCGATCGGGGTCCTCTCCGACGCGCAGACGGCCGCGATCGTGCGGCGCGCCCGCCCGGACACCGCGGCAGACACTCGAGCCGGCGCCGAAGCGGGCGCCGGAGTGGGCGGCGGAGCGGGCGCCGAAGCGGGCGGCGGAGTGGACAGCGGGTCGGGCGGTGTGGGTCCGACGAGTCTGCTGGATCTTTTCGAGGCGGCCGTCGACCGGGCGCCGGGGGCGGTCGCGATCGTGGCCGGATCGCGCACGTTCACCTACGCCGAGCTGGACGGGCAGGCGAACGCCCTGGCCGGTCGGCTGCGGGCGCTCGGCGCGGGGCCCGAGACACTGGTCGCCATCATCGGCGAACGTGGACCGGAGCTGGTGGTCGCGGCGCTGGCGGCGCTGCGGGCCGGGGCGGGCTATCTGCCGATCGACCCGCGTTACCCGGCCGAGCGGCTCGCCTTCGTGCTGGCCGACGCCCGGCCCGCCGTCGTTGTCACCGACGCCGACCGGGTGCTGCCCGGCGCCGACGTGGCGCGGGTGGCTCCCGACGGCGCGAGCACACCGGTGCGCCCGGCCCGGGTGGCCCATCCCGACCAGGTCGCCTATGTGATCTACACGTCGGGGTCGACCGGCCAGCCCAAGGGCGTCATCGTCACCCACGGTAACGTCCTGGCGTTGTTCGCGGCGGCCGGGGGGCTGTTCACGTTCGGCGCGGACGACGTGTGGACGCTGTTCCACTCGTTCGCCTTCGACTTCTCCGTCTGGGAGATGTGGGGTGCGCTGCTGCACGGCGGGCGGCTCGTCATCGTCGCCCACGACGTCTCCCGGTCACCCGTGGACCTGCTCGACCTGCTCGACCAGCAGCAGGTGACGGTGCTCAACCAGACGCCGTCGGCGTTCTACCAGCTCGCCGCCGCCGACGCCGAACGGGACGCGTCCCAGGGCGATGGCCGGCCGCTGCCGTTGGCGCTGCGCACGGTGGTGTTCGGCGGGGAGGCCCTCGACCCGGCCCGGCTCGCCGGCTGGCATGTGCGCCGCCCGGACGGCCCCCGCCTGGTCAACATGTACGGGATCACCGAGACGACGGTGCATGTCACGCACCGGCCGCTGCGTGCCACCGACCTCGCGACCTCGGTGAGCGTCGTCGGCACGGCCCTGTCGGGCTTCGCCGTCCACGTCCTGGACAGTGGGCTGCGGCCCGTCCCCGACGGCACCGTCGGGGAGCTCTACCTCGCCGGCCCGCAGGTGGCCCGCGGCTACGGCGGACGGGCGGGGCTGAGCGCGACCCGGTTCGTCGCCGACCCGTTCGGCACGCCCGGTGCGCGGATGTACCGCAGCGGTGACCTGGCCCGCTGGACGTCCGCCGGGGAACTGGAGTTCGTCGGACGCGCCGACGACCAGGTGAAGATCCGTGGTTTCCGGATCGAACCGGCGGAGATCGAGTCGGTGCTGGCCACCGCACCCGGTGTGCGGGCGGCGGCCGTCGTCGTGCGCACCGACCGGCCCGGTGGCGCCTATCTCGTCGGCTACGTCGCCGGACGGGCCCTGGACGTGGCACTCGTGCGCGAACACGCCGCGAGCCGGCTGCCCGAGCACATGGTCCCGGCGGCCCTGGTCACCCTGGCCGCGATGCCGCTGACCGCCCACGGCAAGCTCGACCGCCGGGCGCTGCCCGCCCCCGACCCGCAGGCGCACCGGACCCGCGGTCGCACCCCCAGCGGCGACGCCGAACAGACCCTCGCCGGGATCTTCGCCGCGGTCCTCGGTGTGCCCGAGGTCGGCGCGGACGAGTCGTTCTTCGAACTGGGCGGCGACAGCATCCGCTCGATCCAGGTCGTCGCCCGCGCCCGCACCGCCGGCCTCGCCGTCAGCCCACGTCAGGTCTTCGAGCTGCGCACCGTCGCGGAACTCGCCGCCGCCGCACAGGCCGCCGCCGCGCAGGCCGCCGCGGCCAGCCAGGCCGCGGACGGTGCCGCCGGGGACGACGGTGCCGCCGGTGCCCGTGCCGGCGGGGACGGGACCGACGCCGAGGGCGGTGCGCGTTCCGGGGCCGTCGGCGAGCTGCCGCTCACCCCGATCATGCATGCCTTCCTCAGCCGCGGCGGACCGTTCGAACGGTTCTCCCAGGCCGTCCTCGTCGCGACCCCCACCGGGACGGATCGCCCGGCCGTGGTGGCCGCCGTGCGGTCGTTGCTGGCCCGCCACGACATGCTGCGCGCCGTCCTGACCTCCACACCCGCCACCGCCGACGCGTCCACCGCCACCGCCGACGGTGGGACGAGCCAGGCCGGCGGGGACAGTCAGGCCGGCGGGGACAGTCAGGCCGGCGGGGTGGCGTCCGGGCCGGCGCTCGCCGACCGGTACCGGCTCCAGGTGCGTCCGGTCGGCGCGGTGGACGCCGACGCGATCGTGCACCGTGTGGCGGTCGTACCCGCGCCGGAGCCGGCCGCGGCGCTGCTGCGGGCGGCCCACACCGCCGCCGTCGACCGGTTGGACCGCTCGGGCGGCACGATCCTCGACGCGACCTGGTTCGACACCGGGGCGGACCGTCCCGGCGCGGTCCTGCTCACCTGCCACCACCTGGCCAGTGACGGCTTCTCCTGCCAGATCCTCGCCGACGATCTCACCGCCGCCCTCCTCGCCACCAGCACCGGGCCGGGCACCGCGACCAGCACCGGCGAGGCATCGCCGGCGGACACACGGCCGGCGGACACACGGCCGGCGGTCGGGACCTCGTTTCGGGACTGGGCGCTGCGGCTCACCGCGCTCGCCGGGGACCGCACGGGCGAACTGCCGCTGTGGCGCGCCATCGTGGCCGACCCGCCGCCGCCGCTGGGCGCCCGGCGCTTCGACCCGATCCGGGACACCCGCGACACCGTGCGCACCGTGTCGCTGACCATTCCCGCGCCGGTCGCCGGGCCGCTGGTCACCGAGGTGCCGGCGGCGTTCCACGCCAGCACCGACGATGTCCTGCTCGCCACCCTCGGACTGGCCCTCGCCCGGTTCCGGGCCGCCCGCGGCCAGCAGGCCACCACCGCGAGTGTCGTGACCATCGAGGCGCACGGCCGCGAGGAGCACGTCGTCGCGGGCGCGGACCTGTCCCGCACCGTCGGCTGGTTCACCACGCAGTACCCGGTGCGTCTCGACCCGGCCGGTCTCGACCTCGCCAGCCCGGCCGGCGCCCCCGCGTCCGCGCTGGTCAAGCGGGTGAAGGAGCAGGTGCGGGCGATCCCCGACCGGGGCATCGGCTACGGCCTGCTGCGGTTCGTGCGCACCGACGCCGAGCTCGCCCGGGCCCCCGAACCGGAGATCCTGTTCAACTACGTCGGCCACGTCGACGCCCCCCGCCCGGCCGCCACCGGTGCCACCGGTGTCACCAGTGTCACCAGCGCCACCAGTGCGGGCGAGAACGGTGCCGGCGAGAACGGCGGGGAGTATGACGCCGCGGCGGAGTTCGGGTTCGGCGCGATCTCGTTCGGGGGGATCGCACCGGCCGCGGACGCGCGGCTGCCCGCGGCCGCCGGGCTCGTCGCGAACGTCGCCGCGCTGCGCGGCGCCGACGGCACCGAACTCGCGCTGCGCCTGCAGTTCCCGGCGCAGCTGCTCACCGACGACGAGGTCGGCGACCTCGGCCGGCTGTGGACGGCGGCGCTCACCGAACTCGTCGACGAGGTCACCCGCGGTGGCGCTGGCGGGCGGACGCCGTCCGACCTGCCGCTGGTGCGGGCCACCCAGGCCGACATCGACCGCTGGGAGATCGACCATCCCGGCCTCGTCGACGTCCTGCCGCTGTCACCCCTGCAGCAGGGGCTGCTCTTCCACGCCCGTTTCGACGCCGACGGCCTGGACTTCTACTCCGTCCAACTGGTCGTCACCCTGCGCGGGCCGCTTGACGTCGCCCGGCTGCGCCGCGCCGCCCGCGACCTGCTCGAGCTGCATCCGGTGCTGCGCACCGCCTTCCCGGACGACGACGGGGACGGCGGGTCACCCGTGCAGATCGTCCTCGGCGACGTCGAACCCGTCCTGCACCAGCTTGATCTGCGTGACGACGCGGCGGCCACCGCCCGGCTCGAGGAGTTCCTCACCACCGACCGGTCGGCCGGTTTCGACCTGCGCACGCCACCGTTGCTGCGCCTGACCCTGGTGCGGCTGGGCGCCGACGAGCACCGCCTCGTCGTCACCAACCACCATCTGGTGCTCGACGGCTGGTCGACGCCGCTGGTCGTACGCGACCTGTTCACCCTCTACCAGGAGACCGGGACGACCGGGACGACCGGGACGGCCGGGCCGGTGCGGCCGCGGCCCTACCGGGACTTCCTGGCCTGGCTCGTCCGCCGCGACCGGGTCGAGTCCCTGGACGCGTGGCGTTCGGCGCTCGGTGATCTGAGGGCGCCGACCCTGCTGGGCGCGCCGGCCGCCGATCCGGCGTTGCCAGCGGCGTCGATGCCCGAAGAGGTCGTCGACGTGGTGACCGGTGACCTGACCGCCCGCCTCGCCCGCACCGCCCGCGACCGCGGGGTCACCCTGAACACGCTGCTCAGCGCCGCCTGGGGACTGGTGCTCGGTCGGCTGACCGGCCGCGACGACGTCGTCTTCGGTGTCACCGTGTCGGGGCGGCCACCGGAGCTCACCGGGGTCGAGTCCATGGTCGGCCTGTTCATCAACACGATTCCGGTGCGGGTGCGCTGGTCACCGCGGGAGACGGTCGGCACGCTGCTCACCCGGCTGCACGAGGCGCAGACCACGGTGCTCGAACACCAGCACGTCGGCCTCACCGAGATCCAGGGCGTCGCCGGTACCGGTGGCGCGGCGCTGTTCGACACGCTGATGGTGTTCGAGACGTTCCCGCTGGAGACCGCGGACCTGCTCGACCCGACGCGCACCGGCGGCCTGTCCGCCGAGGTCGGCTGGTCCCGCGGCTACACCCACTATCCGCTGACGCTCATGCTCATGCCGGACGCCGACGTGCTGCGGATCAAGCTGGAGTACCGGGCGGACCTGTTCACCCGGGACGAGGTCGCCGCCACCCTCGGCCGGGTCCTCGCCGTCCTGGACCAGCTCACCCTGGGCGCGGACCGGTCGCTGTCACGCCTGGACGTGCTGGCCCCGGCCGAACGCCGCACCATCCTCGCGGACTGGAGCGGCCGGTCGGTTCCCTCACCGGCCGACGGGTCCGACGAGACGACCGCGATCGACGTGTGGCATGAGGCCGTCGTCGCCGGCGCCGGAGCGACCGCGGTGGTCTGCGGGTCGACGACGATGACCTTCGGCGCGGTCGACGCCGCCGCCGACGCGTTGGCCGCGCACCTGGCCGGGCTCGGTGTCGGACCGGAAGTGCCGGTCGCGGTGGTACTGGGCCGCTCGGTGGACGTGGTGATCGCCTGGGTGGCGATCTGGAAGGCCGGCGGGGTGGTCGTGCCGGTCGACCCGACACATCCGGCGCGGCGGGTCTCGGCGGTGCTCGCCCAGGCCGCGCCGCCGGTCGTGGTGACCTCCCGGGCCTCGAGGGGGTCGTGCGCCGGGCTCGACGCGCGGATGGTGCTCGTCGACGAGCCGCGCGGCTGGGCCGCCGTGCGGCGGCTGCCGGTCGGACCGGTCGACGCTGCCGCCGCCGCGTACGTCGTGTTCACCTCCGGGTCGACGGGACGTCCCAAGGGGGTCGTCGCCACCCACGGCGGGCTGG
>NZ_JALKFT010000004.1:65314-312385 GCF_023242945.1 Frankia umida | reverse complement strand
CCCGCGCCGTGGGGCACGCCGACTACGCTAGCGGGGCGGCGACGGCCGCGGCGGCCCCTTCCCGGGCCGCCGCATCGCCCAGACCCCGCGTCCAAAGGATCGAGATCACATGAGCATCACAGGTCCGCTGCCTGCCAACCCGCTGTCTGCCAGCTCCCTGTCTGCCAGCTCCCTGCCCGTCAGTCCCCTTCCACCGGTCCCCAACGCGGTCGATGGTGAGCCGGACCGCCGCACCGCCGGTCTCACCATCGGCGTCGACGTCGGTGGCACCAAGGTGGCGGCGGGTGTCGTCGACGGCGCCGGCACCGTGCTGGCCGCTCTGCGCCGACCGACCCCGGGGCATTCGAGCGTCGAGGTCGCGAACACGATCGCGGATGTCGTGGCGGAGCTGTCCGCCGCGTACGACGTGTGGGCGGTCGGTATCGGCGCTGCCGGCTGGATCGACGCCGACCGCTCCCGGGTGATCTTCGCACCGAACCTGGCCTGGCGGAACGAACCGCTGCGCGACGAGGTCCGTGACCGGGTCGGCCTACCCGTGGTCGTCGAGAACGACGCCAACGCGACGGCCTGGGCCGAGTACCGCTTCGGCGCGGGTCGCGGCCGCCGTGACCTGGTCTGCCTCACCGTCGGCACCGGCATCGGCAGCGGCATCGTCGTCGGCGGCGAACTGTTCCGCGGCGCGTTCGGTATCGGCGCGGAGACCGGTCACATGCGGATGGTTCCCGGCGGGCATCTGTGCGGCTGCGGCAACCACGGCTGCTGGGAGCAGTACGCCAGCGGACGCGCGCTGGTCCGCCTCGCCCGGCAGCTGGCCGCCGACGACCCGGCCGCGGCCACCGTGATGCTGGCCGCCAGCGGCGGCGACATCGACGCACTGACCGGCCCGGACGTCACCGAGGCCGCCCGCAAGGGCGACCCGGCCGCGCTGCGCTGCCTGACGGAGGTCGGGCACTGGCTCGGCGAGGGGATGGCGAGTCTGGCCGCCGTGCTCGACCCCGACCGGTATGTGATCGGCGGAGGCGTCTCCGATGCCGGTGAACTGCTGCTCGGCCCGGCCCGCGACCGTTTCGCCGAGACCATGCCCGGCCACGGCCACCGTCCGATGGCCGAAGTGGTCATCGCCGAGCTCGGCAACCAGGCCGGTCTGGTCGGCGCCGCCGACCTCGCCCGCATCTGAGCGGCCGCACCCGTCCGCGGATCAGAGCCGCATCCGGATCAGAGCCGCATCCGGATCAGAGCGGAGCAGGCCGCCACCGAGGCCAGGTCAGGCGAACGTCCCGCCCGGTCCCAGCCGGGCGGGACGGTAGTCGGCCACCAGTTCGAGGGCGAGCTGCTCGAGGAACAGCCCCGCGTCGGCGACCACACCGACGGCGTGCGCGCTGGTCCGTTCGGTCAGGGCGTGCACGGTCGCCGGGTTGACGTCCACACACGCCACCGGGATCGACGCGGGCAGGATGTTGCCCGTCGCCACCGAGTGCTGCGCGGAGGCGACCATCAGCGCGTAGCCGACGCCGCGCAGCGCGGCGCGCATCGCCCGCTGGCCGGCGATGACATCGGTGTGGACGTCGGGCAGCGGCCCGTCGTCGCGCACCGAGCCGACGACGACGAACGGTTTGTTCGCCTTGACCATGGCGTGCATGATCCCCTCGGTCAGCACGCCGGACTCGACCGCCGCGCGGATCGAACCCTGCCGGCGGATCGCGTTGATCGCCCGAATGTGCTGTTCGCTGCCCCGCTGCACCCGTCCGCTGCGCAGCGGCCCGACCCCGAGCGGTGACCCGTACAGTGCCGCCTCGATGTCCAGCGTCGCCAGTGCGTTCCCGCTGAACAGGACGTCGAGGTAGCCGGCCTCGATCAGGGCGACGAGCGCCGGGGTGGCACCGGTGGCGATCACCGCCTGGCCGGCCACCCACAGCACCTGACCGCCTTCGGCCTTGACCTCGCGGATCTGGCGGGCGATCGCGCGCACCAGCACCGCCTGCGGCTGCCCGGACGTCGGCAGCGAACCGTACTCGGCGTGGACACGGCTGGAATGATCGGTCACCGGCAGGACGACCTTGACACCGCCCACCCCGCAGACGATCTGGTCGCCGGCCCGCACGTCGGTGACCGGCACGGTACGGACCCGTCCGTGCGACACGACCAGGCCGCAGTCCATCTCCGGATGTTCCACCGGCACCCACTGGCCGTCGAGGTGGACGACGGTCTCCAGGTTGGTCGTCGAGTAGAAGTCCGTCGGGAACACGCCGTCGCGGTCGGCCGGCTCGCACCGTGCCTCGCCCGCGGTCACCTTGTTCACGCCGTGCACCTGGACGCGCATCAGGATGCGGGTCAGGCGCCGCTGTGTCTCGGCGCCGACGGTGATGACGGCGTGGGACTCGTCGTCGTGGCCGCGCCCGAGGTCGATCCGGTCCACCCGGTAGTCGCCGCCGTAGTCGAGCACGTCGTCGAGGACCTTCGCCAGCACACCGGTGTCCATGAGATGCCCGTGCACCTCGACCTGATCGTGAAAACGCACGCCCAACGCCCTTCTGTTCGTACCCCTGCTCGCCGCTGCCACTGCTGCCGCCGCGGCCCGCCGCCGGTGGCCAGAAGCCTGGTCACGCCGTGCCACAGGGGTCTGCTGCCGTCTGCCGCCGTCCGGGGACGGGTGTTGCCAGCCGGCCATCGCAGGTTCAGCGCGGGTGCCAGCCAGATCGATGGGACCGGATGGCCTAGAGGACAGCGCCGTCGTCGGGACCATCGGGGTCGGTGGGAGGACGGTCGCCCATCCGAGCGACCAGCGTGCCGACCCCGCCGAGGATGAGCAGCACGCCAGCCACATCCTGGGAACGTGACTGGTTGAATCCGATCAGGCTGGGGACCATCAGGAACACCACGCCCAGCGCGATCGATCCGATCGCCCAGCGGGTGACCGGGCGGATGCGGGGCAGCGGCGGTGGGGGCGGCGGCACGTAGTGGTCGTCGTCGCCGTCCGGCGAGCCGGTCTCGGCGCTGTCGGCGCCCAGGTCGATGACCACGATCTCGTCGTCGTCGCCCCGTAGCTGATGCGGGCGCACGCCGGGCGGCAGGCCGGCCTGCGCGGCGCCCGGTTCGGTCTGGTCCGCGGGGTCGGCCGGGGTGTCGGGTTCGAACGGCGGCCGCAGAATGATGATCGTGGGACGGCGCGGGTCGGCGACGTCCTCCTGGGACGGCCAGGCGCGGGTGGTCGGCTCGTCGTCGAAGCGGGCGACGAGCTCGCGGAACGCCGCGTCATCGGCGTCCTGGGAGCGCGGTGGCACCGGTGCCGGCGGCGGGTCGTCGGAGGCGGACCCGGGCGGCTGCTCCAGCGCCGCCCCGGTGGGCTCGGCCGGGGTGGGGGTCGGCTGCTCCGCCGCGGTCTGGTCGGCGTCAGCGGTCAGTGACTCCCTGCGTTCGCCGGTGTCGCCGTTCGCGCCGGGCACCGCCGCGGGACCAGAATGATCGAGTGGCCCCGGGGCCGGCTCGCCCGGGCTGGGGAAGGGCGGATGCTCAGCCATCACTGGCCACCGGTTCGGGCACCAGGGGCGAGAGCGAGTGCGTGCGGACGAACTCCAGGCTTCCCGCGAAGATCTTCTCTTTGTCGTTGTCGAGGGTGGCCACATGCCAGCTGTCGGCGAGCAGCCGTTCCTCGATCGGGGCCCGTACCCCGGCCAGCAGCAGCGCGCCGGAGCTGGGCTCGACGATGTGATCGACCACGCTGCGGTAGGCCAGCACCGGGGAGACGATGCGCCCGAGGTCGGCGCTGGTGACCGCCCACAGCTTGCGCAGGGACGCGAACGGCCGCAGCGGCACCTTGTCGTAGCCGACCTCCGGTACCCCGTCGGCCTTGACATCACCGGCGACCCCGGGAATCGCGGGAAGGATCCGGCTGAGTAGCGGGGCGAGCCCGGCCTGCCAGCGTTCGGTCCGCAGGCTCGCGTTGACGGTGACCAGACCGGCCACCTCGGCGCCGTGTTCCTCGGCCAGACGCAGCGTCAGGGTGCCACCCATCGACAGACCCATGACGAACACCTGGTCGCACTCGCGCCGCAGCCGCAGGAACTCGCCGCGGACCGTCGTGTACCAGTCGGGCCACCCGGTGGGAACCATGTCCTGCCAGCGGGTTCCGTGGCCGGGCAGCAACGGACAGGAGACCGTCAGCCCGGCGGCGGCCAGCGCCTCCCCCCAGGGGCGCATGCTGCCCGGCGAGCCGGTGAAGCCGTGGACCAGCAGCACCCCGACCGACCCGCCCACGTAGGCGAACGGCTCAGCGCCGGGTAGCAGGACCGTGCCGGTGGAACCCGCCATTGCTGTCCGCCCTTCGCGCCCGGTACCTCGTGCCCTGTGCCCGTGCCCTGTGCCCGTGCCCTGTGCCCGTGCCCCGTGCCGCTTACGCCGTGCTCTGTGTAACCCACTCGCCGCGCAACATTCGCAGGGCGGGCGGAAAGTCGTCGGTACCCTCATGCTCGCACGGTCCGTGGGCTGAAGCCATGGTCGTCCGGGTCTCATCGGTGGGCATCTTGTCGCCGATGTCATGACATTTGACGGAATTTCACCAGGAGGTGGAGTCGGATGTCGTGATGCGATCGTCCGTCGTTGCGATGATATAGATCTCGGCACGCCCGTGCTCGTGGTCGGCGCGGGGCAGCGATGCGCTCCGGCCATGGCAGGGTCATCACCCCGACGACGCCGTCCATGGCACTGTTGTGGATGTTCGAGTGGACGTGATGATGTCCGGCTACCTAGGCTCAGGTCTGCCTGCCGGCCAGCGGCATGCTCGGGTCCGCAGCGACGGCGTCGGCGTGTGCAGTGCGGGCGACCCGGTCCGGGCGCCCTGACAGTGTCGTCTCACGACGGTGACCAGGTGGGAGCTGTCCTTGTTCTACTGGGTGCTCAAAGCGATCCTCACGCCCGTACTACGGGTGGTGTGGCGCCCGTGGGTCGAGGGTGCCGAGCACATCCCCGCGGAGGGGCCCGCCATCCTGGCCGGAAACCACCTGTCGTTTCTTGACCACTTCTTCCTGCCGCTGGTGGTGTCGCGGCGGGTGACCTTTCTGGCCAAGAGTGACTACTTCACCGAGGCCGGCATCAAGGGCTGGTTCAAGCGGGTCTTCTTCAGCGGGGCCGGCCAGATCCCGATCGACCGCAGCGGTGGCAAGGCCAGCGAGGGGGCGTTGCGATCCGGCGTGCGGGTGCTGCGCCAGGGCCGCCTGCTCGGCATCTACCCGGAGGGCACCCGTTCGCCGGACGGCCGCCTGTACCGCGGCAAGATCGGTGTCGCCCGGATGGCGCTGGAGGCCGGCGTGCCGGTGATCCCGGTCGCCATGATCGGCACGTTCGAGGCGCAGCCCCCCGGCAAGTTGCTGCCGCGGGTCCGTCGGGTGGGTATGCGGGTCGGCCCCCCGTTGGACTTCTCCCGCTACGCCGAGATGGCGGACGACCGGTTCGTGCTGCGTTCAATCACCGATCAGATCATGTACGAACTGATGGCGCTCTCCGGCCAGGAGTACGTCGATATGTACGCGAAGCGGGCCAAGGAGGAAATCGCCGCGGCCCGGGCGGCGGCCATCAGCGCCGCCGCCACCTCGGACGCCGCCACCTCGGACGCCGTGACCGCCGCGGCCGGCGACCTCGCGGGCGCCGCGTCGGACCGGGCCGCCGCGGGCGGCCCGCCGGCCGGGGTGTCCGCCGCCGGCGTGTCCCCGCCGGCGCGCGTGCTGGCCGACCGCACCGACCGGGCTGACCGGCCTGATCGGGCCGATCGGGGGGGCTCTGCCCGGCCGGCCGCATCCGCTCGTCCGACCACGCCTGGTAACTCGACGGACCGGGCGGTCTGAGGCTGTTTGCGCCGACACGGCAGGATGGGCGATGTGCGTGGTGCCCTGACCCACATCGTCCGCTCCGGTTTCGCCCGGTCCATCCCTGGTTGGAGTCGCTCATCCGGCCGGGTTCCCCGCGACCAGCGGCGCCACCGGGTTCGTGACCTGGTCATCGTCGTGGGTGTGGGCGGCATGCTGTTGGCGACGGGTGCGTCGGCCGGTTGGGCCGTTCCCACGCCGGACGGTGCCGCCCCGGCGGGCGGTGCGGCGGCGGGTGGGGCGGCACCGGCGAACACGCTGGGGCGGTTCGGTCCGTACCTGGTCGACGCGGCCCACCGCGTCGTGGTCGTGCGCGGGATCTCCCTGCCGGCCGGTGTGACGCCGACCGACGCCGATCTCGCGACCTGGCTCGGCCAGGGCTTCACCGGGGTGCGGCTGGCGGTTCCGGTGGCGACCGGCGGACGGGTTCCAGCGGTCGCGGGCTGGCCACGACCCACCGCGTCCGAGCAGGTGACGAGCCCCGCGGACGCCGGCCTCGGCCAGGTCGTCACGCTCACCCGGCGGCTCACCGACCGGGGGTTGCGGGTCGTCGTGCGGCTGGTGCCGACGGTGGCGGGTCGACGTCTCTCGGATGCGACCCTGTCGGTCGGCCTGGCCGCGCTCGCCGACCGGCTGCGGGCCGAACCGGGAGTGTTCGGCTACGAGGTGCCCGCCGGCACCGGCCCGGCGTTGTCCGACACCGTGGCCGCGCACGACCCGGTGCATCTGCTGTGGCGCAGCGGCCCGGCGCGGTTCGACCCGGCGGTGACGGTGGCCCTCAACGATCCGACCGGCTACCTCACCGGCTGGAAGGACGCTTCCCCCGAAACCATCGACACCCTGGTCGCGACCGCCGACAGTTTCGGTCTGAGCTGGTTCTACGACCCGCCGGACGGACGTGGCGCGACGGTGGGTACGGCCGCTCCGGTCGGTGTGGGCTCGGGTTCGGCGCCGACGATGCCGGCGACGCCGGCACGGCTCGTGCGGCCCTACCCCGCGGCCGTGGCGGGCACGCCCGAGCTGTTGCGTTACGACGCGGCCGGCGTGCTGACCCTGGGGCTGCGCCCGGTCGCGGTGGCGCTGCCGGACGGTTCGACGGCGGGTGTCCTGACGGCCGGGACGGCTACGGCGATCAACGTGCCGGCCGCTGCCTACCCGCGCGGCTACCAGGTGGCGGTCACCGGCGGGCGGGTGACCTCGGCGGCGGACAGCGGTCTGCTGTGCGTGGTCGCCGAGCCCGGCGCGGCGCGGGTCGAGATCCAGGTCCGTCCGGCCACGGTGGGCCCGCGGGTCCGCAGTGTGACGATCGCGGGCGCCACGGGATGCGACACCGGGGGAGCCCCCGTCGCGGGTGGTCCGGCGGCCGCGAGCGCGACGGGCGGCACGAGTAGTGGTACGAGTGGTTCGGCGGCGAGGGCCGTCGCCGGTGCCGCGAGCGAGTCGAAGCAGAAGCCATATTCCGGGCCGTTGCTGTGGGTGCTGCCGCTGGTCGGGGCGGCCGCGGCCGCGGGCCTGCTCGCCGCGGTGACGCGACCCTGGCGCCGCCGGCCCGGTCCGGCGGTACCTACCTGGAGCGGGAGAGACTGAACCGGTGGCAACCCGTTTCTTCTACGACACCGAGTTCATCGAGCGGCGTGAGTCCGGCCATCTCTGGCTGGACCTGGTCAGCATCGGCATTGTCAGCGAGGACGGCGCACAGCGTTACTACGCCGTGTCCACCGAATTCGATCCGGTCTGGGCGGTGCCCTGGGTCCGGCGCAACGTGCTCGACCAGTTGCCGTCGCCGGCCGACCCGGCCTGGCGCTCCCGGGCCCGCATCCGCGATGATCTGAACGCGCTGCTGACGGCGGACGGCGCACCGGAGCTCTGGGCCTGGTACGGCGCATATGATCATGTCGTTCTCTGTCAGCTGTTCGGGACGATGACCGACCTGCCGGCGCGGATGCCCCGGTTTACCCGGGATCTGCGCCAGCTGTGGGAGGAGCTGGGCCGTCCCACGCTGCCGCCGCCGCCGGCCAACGCCCACGACGCCCTCGCCGACGCGCTGCACAATCTGGCTCGTTGGGAGATCCTCGCCCCGCTGCGCCCCCGCACCGCCGGCCAGCCCCCCCGCTCATGACTTTTTGAGCTTGATTCGCCACGCCTAGTAGTTACAAATAGCACTCTGTATGTGTCGTGCGCCGCTACGCTGCCGCTGCTGTCGCCGCCGAGAGGCGGGACGGGAGTGGGTACTGGCGCGGCCCGGTCGGGCCGGCGCGGAGGCGAGGAGAGTGCGATGAGGATCGGCGTACTGACCGGCGGCGGTGACTGTCCGGGGCTCAACGCGGTGATCCGGGCAGTGGTACGCAAGGGCGAGAGCGTCTACGGGCACCAGTTCGTCGGCTACCGCGACGGCTGGCGTGGCCCCCTCACCGGCGACACGGTGCCCCTGGACACCACCGCGGTCCGTGGCATCCTGCCTCGCGGCGGCACGATTCTCGGCTCGAGCCGGACCAACCCGTACGCCGCGGTGGACGGGCTCGAACTGATCCGCCGCAACCTGGCCGCGGACGGGGTCGACGCGCTGATCGCCATCGGCGGCGAGGACACCCTGGGCGTGGCCGCCCGGCTGCACGCCGACGGCGTCCCGGTCGTCGGCGTGCCGAAGACCATCGACAACGACCTGTCCGCGACCGACTACACCTTCGGCTTCGACACGGCGGTGAACATCGCCACCGAGGCCGTCGACCGGCTGCACACCACCGCCGAGAGTCACCACCGGGTGCTCATCGTCGAGGTGATGGGCCGCCATGCCGGCTGGATCGCCCTGCACAGCGGGATGGCCGGGGGCGCGAACGTCATCCTCATCCCCGAGCGGCCGTTCGACTTCGACAAGGTGTGCGCGTTCGTCGAGTCCCGGTTCGCCACCCACTACGCGCCGATCATCGTCGTCGCGGAGGGTGCCACTCCCATCGCGGGCACGATGATGACCAAGGACGCCGAACTCGACGCGTTCGGCCATGTCCGGTTGCAGGGCATCGCCGCGGTGCTCGAAACCGAGATCCGTGGCCGGACCGGCCGGGACGCCCGGGCCACCGTGCTCGGCCATCTGCAGCGTGGCGGCACGCCCAGCGCGTTCGACCGCTGGCTCGCGACCCGTTTCGGTCTGCACGCCGTCGACGCCGTGCACGAGGGCGAGTCCGGGGTGATGGTCGCGCTGCACGGCACCCGGATCGACCGGGTGCCGCTCGCCGAGGCCACCGGTGCGCTCAAGACGGTGCCGGCGGAGCTGTACGCCGAGGCCGCGGTCTTCTTCGGCTGACCGGGCCCTGGGCCGGCCCGGGGCCGGGCCTTGGACCGGCACCCGGGCCGGACGCTGATCCGCCGCCGGGCCGGATGACTTCACCGAAACCTGCGAGTATCGACGCGTCCTGGACCTGGACAGCCGTACCCTGGTGTCTCGTGAGCGCATTGGACGTCTGGCGGACCCTTCCGGCCAAGCAGCAGCCGTCGTGGCCCGACCCGGTCGAGCTGCAGGCGGCCGCGGAGCAACTCGCGGCGCTGCCCCCGTTGGTGACGGCGCCGGAGGTGCGGTCACTGACCGATCGGCTGGCGATGGTCGCCCGCGGGGAGGCGTTTCTGCTCCAGGGCGGTGACTGCGCCGAGACGTTCGCGGCCAACACCGCCAACAAGATCCGCGACAAGGTGAAGACCCTGTTGCAGATGGCTGTCGTGCTCACCTATGGCGCGAGCACCCCGGTGGTCAAGGTCGCCCGCATCGCCGGCCAGTACGCCAAGCCGCGCTCGGCCGACATCGAGGCGAGCACCGGCCTGCCGTCCTACCGGGGTGACGCGGTCAACGACATCGCGGCCACCGCCGCCGCCCGTCGGCCGGACCCGATGCGCATGGTCGCCTCCTACCACCAGAGCGCGGTCGCGCTGAACCTGGTGCGCGCGTTCGCCACCGGTGGCTTCGCCGACCTGTCCAAGGTCCACGAGTGGAACAAGGCCTTCGTGCGCGACTCGGCCGCCGGCCGGCGCTACGAGGTGATGGCCACCAACATAGACCGGGCGCTGTCGTTCATGGCCGCCTGCGGCATCGATCTGGACCGCACCGCCGCGCTGACCGGCGTGGAGCTGTTCACCAGCCACGAGGGTCTGCTGCTGGAGTACGAGCGGGCCCTGACCCGCGTCGAGGACGCCACCGGTCACCCGTACGACCTGTCCGCGCACATGATCTGGATCGGCGAGCGCACCCGCGACCTCGACGGTGCCCACGTCGACCTGCTCTCCCGGGTCGGCAACCCGATCGGCTGCAAGATCGGCCCGAAGGCGAGCCCCGACGAGGTCCTGGAGCTCGCCGAGCGGCTCAACCCGCACCACATCCCCGGCCGCCT
Organism: Frankia umida; assembly: GCF_023242945.1. NCBI lineage: Bacteria > Bacillati > Actinomycetota > Actinomycetes > Frankiales > Frankiaceae > Frankia > Frankia umida. Next base: position 302,151 of record NZ_JALKFT010000004.1, on the reverse strand, counting down.
GACCCTGATCACCCGGATGGGGGTCGGCCGGATTCGCGACGCCCTGCCGCCCATCATCGAGAAGGTCAACGCCGCCGGCCCGCCGGTGGTGTGGTCCTGCGATCCGATGCACGGCAACACCCGTGACGTCGGTGGGATCAAGACCCGCCACTTCGACGACGTGCTCGACGAGGTCTTCGGCTTCTTCGAGGTGCACAAGGCGCTGGGCACCCACCCCGGCGGCCTGCACATCGAGCTCACCGGGGAGAACGTCACCGAATGCCTCGGTGGCGCCGAACTGATCGGTGAGGACGACCTTGGCGGCCGGTACGAGACGGCCTGCGACCCGCGTCTGAACACCAGTCAGGCACTGGAACTGGCCTTCCTCGTGGCCGAGATGCTGCAGCACGCCCGCGGTGAGCGGGCCGCCGCCCACCAGGACGCCCACCCCGTCGCCCCGCGTCCCTGAGCTGACCGGCACCGCCGCCGGAGGACCAACTACCCGGCGGTGATGGCAGCGTCGTCGTCGGGAGCGGCGCCGCTGGTGCCAGCCGTGGCCGGATCCTCGGTGGCGTTGTCGGCAGGTGCCGCGTCGCCGGCGCCAGGTGTGTCCTCGACGAGAGCGGGCCGTGGGGCCTGCGGCTCGGCATCCGTAGGTGAGCTTTGTTCTGGCCGCGGCTCGAGGTCGCTGATCGTCCCGCCGGCACCCCTGCCCGCCGCCGAACCGGCCGGTGCCGTCGGCGCCGCGGATGGCGCGCCGGGCGGGTGCGCCACCTCGGATGGTCGGACCCCCACCGCGAGGGTGGAGCTGGGACGGGGTGCCAGGCCGACATCATCGCTCGGGGCGCGCCCGGTGTCGGCCGGTTCCGCGGAACCACTCGGCGGGTCGTCGGCGTCTCCCGCCGGAGTGCCACCCGTGGACGTGCCACCCGTCGAGGTACCCGATGGCGAGGTACCCGATGGCGAGCTGTCCGTCGCTGACGCACGGGTCGAGGCCGGCACGCTCGGCCCGGTGCCGTTCGACGTGGCCGTGCTCTCAGGTGTGATCGGGCTGTCGAGCGTGGCCGCGCTGTCGGGTGTGGTCGGGCCGACGGGTGTCGTGGTGCCGTCGGGTGTGGCCGGGTCTGCGGGGGTGCCGTCCGAACCGGTGGGGGTGGGCGTGGCGGGAGCGGTGGGTGCGCCCGCGGGGGCGGACGGCAGGCGTGGTGCGGTGGGGAAGGTACCCGGCGGGGTCGGGCCGAGGCCCCGGCGGAACTCGCCGATCAGGTCGACGGCCGCGTGGGCGGCGTCGGTGGTTCCCGGTGGAAGCTCGTTGATCACCACGGCGAGGCTGCTGTTCTGGTCGGCGGTGAAGGTCGCCAGGGCGCGCCAGGCGTCGAGGTTGCCGGCGTCCGCCCGGGCGAGCAGCACCTGGGCGGCTGCCCGCGCCTGTGCGCACCAGGCCCACAGCAGCTTGTTGATGGTGTCCGCATCCGCGTGGTGACCGCCCATCCCATGGGTGGACGGATGCGACGGTGCCACGGACGTCGACGCGGATACGGGTGGCCGAGTCGACGTGGTCGCGAGTGCCGATCCCAGCGGTCCGACCTCACCGGTGGGCGCACCGGGACCAGCCGTGGGCGTGGGAACGGGAGCGGCCGGGCCGAGGGGACCCGCGGGCGGTGTGGGGCCGGCCGCGGAGGTCGAGGTGGACGGTCCAGCCGGCGCCGTGGCCGGTGCGGCCGGTAGGGGTAGCGGCAGGGAGCCCGGGCGGCCGGTCGTGGGGCGCTGCGTCGGCGATCCGATGGACGGACGACCGCCGAGGGCGGGAGCGCCGATGGTGAGCAGGCGCAGTTCGGACATGCGCACCCCCGCGACGTCCAGGCGGGTCTTGGCGCGGGCGACGGGATCGCGTTCCAGCGACACCTGGATGTCCTCGACCTGCCGTTTGACCCGGTACAGCGGCTCACCGGGCAGGGCGTCGCGGGCGCTGAGGGCGAGCCCGATCACGGCGATCGCGACGCTCAGACCAGCAGCGATCATCGCCTGGGCGAGGCGGGGCACGCCGACCGTCGACGGACCGGCCCATGCTCGTCGGACCGCCGCCCGGACCCTGTTCCCGTGGGGACGCCTCGCCCGGCCACGCGACTCGGCAGCGGTGGCGGTGGCGGTGGTGGTGGTGGTGGCGTCGGCGGCGGTGGTGGCGAGGTCGGCGAGGATCCGCGCCCGGATGGCGTCGCGCCGGACCGGGTCGAGCCGCGGGCGGGGCAGGGAGCGGGCGGCGTCGGCGAGGGCGAGCAGCCGGGCCTCCTGCGGCCCGGTGGGGGAGGCGTGGCCCTCCAGCAGGGCGGCGAACCGGTCGGCCTGGTCGGCCCGTGTCCGGTGGGACAGCAGGCGGCGGATTGGGCGCACCGCCGGGCTGGCCGACGGGGTCGTGGTGCCGGGTACCCGGTCGCGTCTGCGCGCTGCCCTCACGTGCGCTCCCTGGGGGCCGGTCGCGGCGACGTGGAACCGGTCTGGCCGCCCCCGTGCCGGCCAGCCCGTATGTCGGTGTGGTGGCAGGTCGTCGCCGGATTATCCCTGGCGGCTAGTTACCCCACGACCACACAGTGTTGACCCGTACTGTACTACCTTTCTCGATCTTGGAGCCAGGTTGAGGCGACTGGGCGACCACACGGTCGTTGGGTTGACCGAGGACGGCCGACCTGGTGATCTTCAGGCCGGTGCGGCGCAGGGTGCTCTCCGCCTCACGGTAGGTACTGCCGATCACGCGGGGGACGGCGACCTGCACGCCGCTGCCGTCGCCGCCGCCGCTGTCATCGCCGTTCGGGTCGTCCTCGCTCGACGACCGAGCGACGGTCAGGGTGACCTTGGCGTTCGGTGCGATCGGCTGCCCGACCTGCGGATCGGAGCCGACGACCGAATCGGGCGGGCTGTCGTCGGTGACGACCACCGCGCGCTGCACGACGACCCCGGCGATGCCGAGCGCGTCGATCCTGGCCTTCGCCTCGTCGTAGGACCTGCCGATGATGTCGGCCGGCATCTGCCTGGCGTCCGGCCCGGTCGACATGACCAGCACGACGTTGCTGTGTGGCTGGACCGCCGTGTTGATCGCCGGATCGGTCGAGATCACATGCCCGGCCGGGATGCTGTCGCTGGCCCGGTTGCTGAGGCCGCCCATGACCAGGTTGACCTGGGCGAGCCTGGCGGTGGCCTGCTCCTGGGTGAGGTTGGCCAGGTCCGGGACGCGGACGGTCTCGGGGCCGGTGCTCAGCCGCAACGAGATCGTGGCACCCTTGTCGACCTTGCTGCCGTCGGCCGGGTCCTGCGTGGCGACCTGTCCGGCCGGCACCGTGGCGCTGGCCGCCGCGTCCAGATAGGACCATTTCAGGCCGGAGCCATGCAGGATGGTCTCCGCGTCCGCCTTGCTGACGTTGGTCACCCGCGGAACCCCGACCTTGCTGTCGCTCAGGGTCTGGAGGCCGAGATACCCGAGCAGGAACACCAGGGCCGTCGCGCCGACGACCAGCCACGGGAGAGGACGCCGCCAGCCGGGGGCTGTCGCCGCCGCCCGTCGCCGGCCACGCGGCGGGCCGGTCGGCCCGCCCTCCTGCCCTGCCTCCTGGACGGTGCCGTCCATCCGCATCGCCATCGACCCGGGCGCGCCGTACCCGCCGGTCCCGCTCTGCGCGGACCTGTCGCCGCCCCCAGGCCCGGCCGACCCGTCGTATCCGGCCGACCCGTCGTATCCGGTCGAGCTGTCGTACATGGCGGTTCCGTCGTACACGGCGGTGCCGGGGTGCGCGCCGCTGCCGCCGGGGTGCAGCCCCTCGGCGGAGTGGTCCATGGCGGCGGTGTCGAGGGGTGCCGAGTCGCTGTGCGGGGAGGGGTACCGGCCGGGGCGGTTCGCCGGCCCGGAGACTGCCGAGACCTCGATGCCGGTGGCGGCCGCGGGCTGCGGGTCGATCAGCCCGATCCGCCGGACCTCGCCGGTGAAACCGGTAGGATGATCATGGTCCTGGGGGAGCAGCGGCCCGAGTCGCAGCAGCTCGTCGAGCAGGGCCGCGCCATCGGACGGGCGGCGCGCCGGGTCGCGGGCGGTGGCGCGCAGCACCAGCGCGTCCAGCTCCGCCGGGATGTCGGCGACGACGCTGGACGGTGCGGGCACATCGCCGTGGACGGACTGGTAGGCCATCGACATCGGGGTGGCGCCGCTGTAGGGCAGCTGGCCGGTCAGCGTCTCGAAGAGCACCACGCCGGCGGCGTAGACGTCACTGCGGGTGTCGGCCGTCCCGAGGGTGACCTGTTCGGGCGCGAGATAGCCGACGGTGCCCATGACGACGCCGTCCGACAGGGCCTGGGACGGCTGGCCCAGCGGCCGGGCGAGGCCGAAGTCGGCGACCTTCACCTGGCCGTCGTCGCCGAGCAGGATGTTCTCGGGCTTGATGTCGCGGTGGATGATCCCGGCCGCGTGCGCGGCCGCGAGTGCCTCGAAGACCGGTTCGAGGATCTCGACCGCCTCGAGGGCGGGCAGTCGGCCACGCGCGCCGAGGTGCTGGCGCAGCGAACGGCCGCGCACCAGTTCCATCACCAGGTAGTTGACCAGCCCGCTGGGGCTGTGGTCGGAGCCCTGATCGAGCACGGAGACGACCCGGGACGTGTTCAGCCGGGCGACCGCGCGGGCCTCCCGGTGGAACCGGCCGACGAACTCGGGATCATGGTTGAGGTTGGGATGCATGATCTTGAGCGCGACGAGCCGGTCGAGCCGGTTGTCGTGCGCGACGTACACAGTCGCCATCCCGCCGACGGCGAGCCGCTCCTGTGCCGTGTACCGGCCGTCAAGGAGCCGACCTATGACAGGGTCGGCCACGGTGGCATCCACGCGCCCCAGTTTACGATCGCCCCCCACCGGCACTGCTATCGGACGCCCTGGGCTATTACACCCGTTTTGCCCCCGGCCGCAATGGCCGCACAGCGTACGCCCTGGGTGGCTCTGTGCCGGGTACCCGAGCGCGGGTGAGGTGCTCGCCCCCGATCGTGGGCGGTCGACCGGTCGACCCCGTGGGGGCGCTCGAGGGCTCGGCTAGACTCGCGCCCGGCTACGGGGAGTCCGCCAAGGTGGGGCGCACCGGCCGGCTGGCGCTGCGGCCGGCGACCCGCACACCCGATCTCGATCATGCGCACGTGGGGAAGATGATCATAATGGACGATCTGGTGATTGCCGGCCAGGCCTATGACAGTCGGCTGCTCGTCGGTACCGGCAAGTTCGCCGCCCATGAGGTGATGAGGGCGAGCCTGCTCGCCTCCGGAGCCCGGATCGTCACCGTCGCCCTGCGCCGGGTCGATCTTGACCGTCTGGGCGAGGGCGACGTGCTCGACTTCGTGCCGCCGGAGCTCACTCTGCTGCCGAACACCTCGGGCGCGGTCGACGCCGGCGAGGCCGTGCGGCTGGCCCGGCTCGGCCGCGCCGCCACCGGCACCGACCTGGTCAAGCTGGAGGTCACCCCGGACCCGCGCACCCTGGCTCCCGACCCGATCGAGACGCTGCGCGCCGCCGAACTGCTGGTCGCGGACGGGTTCACCGTCCTGCCGTACTGCTCGGCCGACCCGGTGCTCGCCCGGCGCCTGGAGGAGGCCGGTTGCGCCACGATCATGCCGCTGGGCAGTTGGATCGGGTCCAACCGGGGGCTGCGCACCCGCGACGCGATCGAGGCGATCGTCGCCGGCGCCGGCGTGCCGGTGGTCGTCGACGCCGGGCTCGGCGTGCCCTCGGATGCCGCCGAGGCGATGGAGCTCGGGGCCGACGCGGTGCTGGTGAACACGGCGATCGCGGTCGCGGCCGACCCGGAGCGGATGGCCCGGGCGTTCGCGCTCGCGACGATCGCCGGCCGGCTCGGGTACCTGGCCGGTCAGGCGACACCCGGCCCGTCGACCGCCGCCGCCCCGTCGTCGCCGCTGACCGGCTTTCTCGGTGCGCTGCCGACGCCGGTCGCGCTGCCCGTGGTCGGCGGGTGAGCACGCCGCCGGGGCTGTTCGCCCGGGAACTCGCCGGCCTCGACCTCGCCGACCTCGCCGAACGGTCCCGGCGGGCGAGCCCGGCCCAGGTCGACGCGCTGTTGCGGCGGGTCGCGCCCGCCGGTGCGGATCCCGGCCGGCCCGCGCCGGGCAGCGGCCAGCTGGGCCTCGAGGACCTGGCGGTGCTGCTCTCACCGGCCGCCGGGCGGCGCCTGGAGGAACTCGCCCACGCCGCCCGGACGACGACGCTGCGCCGGTTCGGCCGGGCGGTCCGGCTGTTCGCGCCGCTGTACGTCTCCAACGCCTGCCTGTCGTCCTGCACGTACTGCGGGTTCGCCAAGGGGCTGGCGGTCACCCGGCGCACGTTGGACCTCGACGAGGTCGAGGCCGAGGGGCGGCTGCTGGCCGACCGCGGGTTCCGTCATCTGCTGCTGGTCTCGGGCGAGCACCGGGTGGAGGTGTCCGCGGACTACCTCGTCGGTGTCGTCGAGCGGCTGCGTCCGCTGTTCCCGTCCCTGTCGATCGAGACGCAGACCTGGTCGGACGACACCTACGCCCGGCTGGTGCGGGCCGGGCTCGAGGGGGTCGTGCACTACCAGGAGACCTACGACCGCACCCGGTACGCGCAGGTGCACGTCGCCGGATGGAAACGGGACTACGACCGTCGGCTGTCGTCGTTCGAACGCGCCGCCTCGGCCGGGGCCCGCCGCCTCGGGATCGGCGCCCTGCTCGGCCTCGCCGTGGACTGGCGGGCCGATGTGCTCGCCCTCGGTGCCCACGCCGCGTTCCTGACCCGGCGGTACTGGCGGACCGAGGTGAGCGTGGCGCTGCCCCGGATGAAACCGTCCGCCAGCGCGTTTCCGCCGGTCGTCGTGGTCAGCGACGCGGAGTTCGTCCAGGCCCACGCCGCGTTGCGGTTGTTCGGACCGGATCTGGCACTGTCCCTGTCGACCCGGGAACCGCCGGGTATGCGCGACGGACTGGCCCGGATCGCGGTGACCACGATGAGCGCCGGATCCTCCACGGAACCCGGCGGATACGCGGCGCCCGGCACGGCCGGCGAACAGTTCTCGATCTCGGACGAACGACCGCCCGCCGAGGTCGCCGCGATGCTGGTGGCGGCCGGTTATGAGCCGGTCTGGAAGGACGCCTTCCCGCTCTACGGCGGGAATCTCGCAGGGCAGTCGTACTAAGCTGCGCCGATGCAGCGAATTGTCATTGTCGGCGCCGGTATGGCGGGTGGCCGGGCGGCCGTGGAGCTGCGTAAGCGCGGCTTCGAGGGCGACGTGGTGTTGGTCGGTGCCGAGGCGCACCGCCCCTATGACCGTCCGCCGCTGTCCAAGGCGGTGCTGACCGGGCGGATCGACGACACGACCATCCCGCTGACGCTCGACGGCGTCGAGGTCGTCACCGGGCGCCGGGCCACCGCGCTTCGGCCCGGCACTCTGGAGACCGACGGCGGCCCGCTGGCCTACGACGGGCTGGTGCTGGCGACCGGGTCCGACCCGATCCCGCTGCCCGGTGACGGTCCGGTGCGGGTGCTGCGCACCGTCGACGACGCCATCGGGCTGCGCGAGGTGCTGCGCCCCGGGCTGCGGCTGGTGATCGTCGGCGCGGGCTGGATCGGTGCCGAGGTGGCGACGACGGCGGCGGCCGCCGGCGTCGAGGTGACCGTGGTGGAAGCGGCGGACACGCCGCTGCGGGCGGCGCTGGGTGCCGAGATCGGCGCGCACACCATCGACTGGTACGCCCGCGCCGGGGTCACGCTGCGCCTGGGCGTCGCGGTCGAGCGCACCACGGCGGACGGTCTGGTCCTGGCCGGCGGTGAACTGCTGCCCGCCGACGAGATCCTGGTCGGTATCGGTGCCCGCCCTGATCTTGGCTGGCTCGCCGACAGCGGTCTCGTCCTCGACCGGGGCATCGTCGTGGACGAGTACCTCGCCGCGACCTGGTCGGGGGTGGACGGGCCGCCGGTCGTCGCGGTCGGTGACTGCGCCGCCTGGTGGTCGCGGCGCTACGAGCGGCGGTTGCGGGTCGAGCACTGGGACTGCGCGCAGCATTCCCCCTCGGTGGCCGCGGCGACGTTGCTGCGCGCACCCGGCCCTGGTGCGGCCGCGGCCGACAGTTCCACCGACGCGCCGGCCACCGACGCCGCTGTCTACGACCCGGTGCCGTATTTCTGGTCCGAGCAGTTCGGCCGGATGGTGCAGTACGCCGGACTGGCCGACCCCGACCATGAGCTGATCTACCGGGGTGACCCGCGTGAACCCGAGCCGCCGGCGGGTACCCGCCCGCCGGGTTGGTCGGCCGGCTGGTTCACCGCGGACGGAACGCTGCGAGCCCTGGTCTCCATCGGGCGTCCCATGGATGTGGCACCGGTGCGGCGACTGCTGGTCGCGGGCGGAACCGTCGATCGCAAGGGATTCGCCGACCTGTCGGTGACGATGAAGGAGCTGGTCGCCGCCGGGTGATTCCGGGCGATTCACGCGATACGCCAGTGGCCGCGGCGAATCGTGTCAAGACAAAGCGCGACAGCCGGTCGGTCAGCCAGTTGCTTCTGCACCCGAATGTGAGCAACGGGGCGCTTAGCGCACTAGAGTGCCGGGCGTGCCCCGCATTCACCTGGTGTCAAACCTTCCCGGTGTGAACGTGCTCGGCGACCATCTGCGTGCGGCGGGTCTTGGCCCGACCTCGGCGCGGTCGGCCGACGCGTTGCTCGTGCTCATCGACCGACCGCTTGATCACGTCGAGCAGGAGTTGCTCGACCGGGCCCGGCAGTCCGTTCCCGTCCTGCTGGCCGGGCCCACGGCGCGGGCGCTGCCGCCGGGAAGTCCGCTGCTGGAGGCCTCGGGGCTCACCCCGGGGCGGGTGCTGCCGGCGCACGACCTGCACCTGATGCCCGGGCCGCACGGCGGTGCGCTGATGGCCCGCGCGCCGCGGTTCGTCCCGCGGGAGACCTGGGTGCTGCCGGAGAAGGTCGCCGACGATGTCGAGCGGCTGATCCACCTGCGCCACGACGGCACCGAGCACGCGGTGTGCACCTGGCGGCCGGCCACGGGCCTGGGCATGTTCACCCTGGGTGCGGGGCCCGCCGTGCTGGCCGATTCCGCCTACCACCGGCTGGTCGGTCGGTGGCTGCGCCACTGCCTGGGGGTGCCGGACGGGCCACCGGTGCTCGTCGGTCTGCTCGGGCTGCCCGACACCACCGCCGTGCACCAGCCCGCGATCGAGGCCACCGAGGGCCTGGCCCTGACCGCGGTGTGCGACGGTGAACCGCGCCGGACGCCCGCGCACGCCGCGTCCCGGCTGCCCCGCCAGGTCGACGACCCCGACGACCTGGTGCACGACCCCGAACTCGACCTGGTGGTCGTCGCCACCGGCAACCAGTCCCACCTCGACTGGGCCAGCCGGGCGCTGGAAGCCGGTAAGCACGTCGTCGTCCAGGCTCCGTTGTGCCTGGCTCCCGCCGATGCCGATCATCTGGCCGAACTCGCCGCCGCCCAGGGCCGCGTGCTCGCCGTCGTCGCGGCGGGTCGCAGCGACCCCGGGTTCGAGGTGCTGGCCGCGGCCGTACGCCGCGGCGCCATCGGTGAGCCGCTGCGGCTGGAGGCGTACCGCGGCGGCTGGAGGCGTCCCACCGGCGGGTGGCGCGACGACGCCGCGATCAGCGGCGGGCAGCTGTTCGCCCAGGCGACCGGGGCGGTGGAGCAGATCCTCGCCCTGGTGGACGAGTCGGTGGAGAGCGTGACCGCGACGGCGTTCAAGCGGGTCTGGCACCACGTCAGCAACGCCGACCACAGCAGCCTGACGCTGCGTTTCCTCAACGGCGCGCAGGCCCAGATCACCGTCTCCGACCTCACGGTCTGGCCGCGACCCCGGTTGGAGGTCCTCGGGACGACCGGCAGCCTCCTGCTCGACGTGGATCGCGGCGAACATGACGTGGCCGGGTTCGCGGCCGCGGGCGCGCTGGCCCCGGCCGGTCGCCATACGGGCGGCCCGCCGGTCGGTATGGCCGGCTTCTCCGCGGTGGGTGGCCTGGGCGGCCTGGGTGGCATGGGTGAGGCTGGGGCAGGGGTGCTTCAGGTCACGGCCGACGGCGTCTGGACCCGGTATCCGATCCCGCTGTTGGCCGGCACCGCGCTGGATGGCGGTGCGTTGGGTGGCGGCGGGGGGGCGGCGGCCTTCTATGGGGCGCTCGCCGATCGGCTGGTGTCCGGCTGGCCGCTGTCGGCGGACGTGGGCCTCGCGACCGCCCGTCCCGTGGTGTCGGTGCTGGCCGCGGCCGTGCGGTCGGCGGCGACCGGTGGGGAACCGGTCACACCGGCCTGAGGCCGCCGGCACCACGACATGGGTGTTTACTGATGACCATGGATTGGCTGACCCTGCCCGACGTCGCGGAACAGCTGCGGGTTCCCGTGACCAAAGTCCGGCAGATGGTGAACGAACGTATGGTGCTGGCGCGCCGCCAGGACGGTGTCCTGCGGATCCCGGCGGAGTTCATCCAGGGCGGTGCGGTGGTCAAGGGACTGCCCGGGCTGCTGACGGTGCTCGCCGACGCCGGCTTCACCGACGACGAGGCGATGGACTGGATCTTCCGGGAGGATCCGAGCCTGCCCGGCACCCCGATGCGCGCCCTCGCCGAGAACCGCGGCCGTGAGGTCAAGCGTCGGGCGCAGGCCGCGGCGTACTGATCCGCGCGGCTGGCGGGAACGGTTCACCACGCGGCGGGGCCTGCCGTAGGGTCAGCGCATGGGCAGTCCCGCATCCGAAGCCAGGCCGGTGCCTGAGGTCAGGCCGGTGCCTGAGGTCAGGCCGGGGTCGGCGGCCGTCGTCGTCAACGGAGCACGCCAGCTCGTGGTCGAGGGGCAGCCGCTGACCGACCTGCTGGTCGGGCTGGGGCTGCGGCCGGGGTCGGTCGTCGTGGAGCGTAACGGCGAGGCGCTGACACCCTCCGAGGCGAGTACCGTCCGACTCGCCGACGGCGACGTTCTGGAGATCGTCCGTGCCGTCGCCGGGGGATGACGCGCGGGCCGAGCGGCTACGGCGGTTGGCCGACGCCCGGCTCTACCTGTGCACGCCGCGGCGGGCCGAGTTCAGCCTGTTCCTCGACGCGGTGATCGGTCCGCCCGGGCGGGGCGGGGTCGATCTCGTCCAGCTGCGGGAGAAGAGCCTGGAGTGGTCCGACGAGGTGACGGCGCTGCGTCGCATCCAGGTCGCCGGGGCCGGGCAGGGCACGCTGGTCAGTGCCAACGACCGGGCCGACCTCGCCGCCTTCGCCGGTGTCGACGTGCTGCATGTCGGGCAGGACGACGTGCCCCCGGAGTTCGCCCGGCGGATCGTCGGGCCGGACGTGCTCATCGGGCAGTCCACCCACAGCCCGCAGGAGTTCGTCAGGGCGCTCGACGATCCGAACGTCGACTACGTGTGTGTCGGCCCCGTGCACGCCACCCCGACGAAGGAGGGGCGTCCGCCGGTCGGGCTGGGTCTGCCGCTGCTGGCCGCCCGGCACGCCCCGCCGTTCGAGGCGGGCGCCAAACCCTGGTTCGTCACCGGCGGCGTCGCACCGGACACGTTGGATGACATCCTGGCGACCGGGGCGCGTCGGGTCGTCGTCGTGCGCGCCCTGACCGATGCCCCCGACCCGGGGGCGATGGCGGCCGACCTCGCCCGCCGGCTGCGGGCCAGCTGACCCGCCGGATCACCCACGTCCGATGCGGCACCTCGTCTACCTGGCAGTTCTCCTCGGCTGCCTGCTCGGCACGGCTCCGCTGGAGCTGTTTCTCGGTACCCGCGTGTACGCCCGCCCGCGTCGGCTGGCGCTCACCCTGCTGCCGGTCCTCGTCGTCTTCGTCGGCTGGGACGTGTACGCGATCGCCGCCGGGCACTGGACGTTCGATCCGCGTCACATCACCGGCGTCCGGCTGCCGGGCCGGCTGCCCCTCGACGAGGTGCTGTTCTTCGTCGTCGTCCCGGTGTGCGCGATCCTGACGCTGGAGGCGGTGCGGGCGGTGCGCGGCTGGACCGTCGGCGACGAACCCGCGGCCGACCTCGACGGGGCGCCGGCGCGGACCGACCGCCGGTGAGCTACACGGCGCTGGCGGTGCTGGGCGTGGCGGGCGCGGTGGTGGCCGATCTGTGGGTGCTGCGCACCCGACTGCTCACCCGGCGAGTGTTCTGGGTCACCTACGCGATCGTGGTCTGCGGGCAGCTGGCGGCCAACGGCGTGCTGACCGGGCTGCGGATCGTCCGCTACGACCCGGGTGCCATCCTCGGGCCGCGGATCGTGTTCGCCCCGGTCGAGGATCTGCTGTTCGGGTTCGCGCTGGTGACCTGGACGCTCGTCTGGTGGGTCTGGTGGGGCCGCCGAGGGGTCAACTAGCAAACCACAGCCGCCGCGTGATCTGCATGAAACTGAGTGAATTGTTGACGGAGGTGGTGACAGAAACGAGTCATTTGGCCCTGGGGAGGTGACCCGTCGCTCTAGCCTCGACCCTAATGACGCGGGATGTTGCGGGAGATGCCGTTGCGACCGGACGCCACCGGTCGCCCTGGGGCCGTTCGGGTCGCATCCTGCCGATCCGGTGGGGGCGGATCGGCGCCGCGGTGCTGGCGCTGGTCGTGGTGCTGGCAGGCCTCGTCCTGGTGCGCCTGCGGCTGGACGAGAGCGGCCATCAGGGCCGCACCGGCGCGCCGGGCGAACGGCGGGCGATGACCGGCACCGCGGCGCCGGACGTGCTCACCGCCGCGCCCGGCTCCCCACGTCCGCACAGCAGTGCGGCCGCCGGCTCGGCCGCGCCCGGCGTCGCCACGGCGAGTCCACCCGACGGCCAGCCGGGCAGCGCCGACGGCGTCGCCGGCACCGCCGTCGGCCCGCCCGCCGGGCGACCGAGTGCCACCGGCGGCCCACCGACGGCCCGGCCGGTCGGAGCGGTGCTGGGGCTGAGCGCCACCCGGGTCGACCTGGGCACGGTCGACTCGACCTGGCGGCTGGACCTGCGCGGGGAGGGCACGGCACCGGTCGATGTCGTGGTCGGTCGGACGCCGTCGTGGCTGGCCGTCGTCGCGGACACGCCGCGGGTCAACCCGGGTGCGAGCGTCCCGCTGGTGATCAGCCTGAACCGGTCGGCGGCACCGGTGGGCACGCTGGACGTCTCGGTCCCGGTCAGCGCCGCCAACGGCACCGGCGGCGCGGACCTGCGCATCACCGCCCGGGTGGACGGCTCACCGCGGGTCGAGTCGGCGACCGCCACCCCGAACCGCATCACCCGCGCGGGCTGCCCGGCCCCGGCGGCCGCCGGCGCCGCCGCGCCCGTGACCTCCGCCGCGGCCGGAACCGGCGGGTCCGCCGCCACCCCCGATCCGACCGGCGCCACCGGGGCCGGGGCCGGGGCGGACACCGCGGCGGCGCCGGTAAGCACGGACACGACGACGGTGACGGTGACGGCGGTGGACGAGACGGGCGTGCGGTCAGCCCGCCTGACCGGGACGTTTCCCGACGGTCGGACCCTCGACCAGCCGCTGACCCTGGGCCCGGCCACCGGCGACCGCACGACCTGGACGGCGAGACTCGTCGCCCAGAGCACCGGGACGATCGCCTACACCGCCGTCGTCACCAGCATCACCGGCCGCACCGCACAGGCCTCGGGAACCGTCGCCGTCCTGCCGTGCCCGGCCTGACCGGCGGGCGCCGAACATGATGGTGCCGCCCGGCTCGGGGGGGGCCGGGCGGCCTGTCCCATGATGACAGGCTCGCGGATTCCCGCCAAGCTCGACGCAGGTTCCCTGACCGCGAATCGCGATCACCGAAACGAGTAACGCCAGCTCACGGCGCCTCGCCCTGGCTTTCGGCGGCCATTGTGGACACCCCGGCTAACGAAGGTGGCATGGCCAGCGTGTGCTGGGTGGGTGTGGGGAGGGGGCGTGTGTACAGGCGCGTCGCGGTCACGGTGCCGAGTGGGGTGGCGGCCGCCGGGGGTGCGGCGATGAGGCCGGGGCGCAGCCGTTCGGTGACGCGCAGATACTTGCGTCCGGCTCGCAGGTCGGCGTCGTTGCGTAGTCGGACGATCAGAGGGAACGCGGACAGCGCCGCCGTGTCGAACAGTCCGGTGGTGTAGACGAGCTGGACGCCGAGCCGGTCGGCGACGGCGAGTTGCAGGTCCAGCAGGTAGCCGGCGCTGGCCCGGCCGATCGGGTTGTCCAGGAACAGCACACCGGCGTGCGCGGCGCGGACCTGCCCGCGGTCGTTGGCGCGCAGCGCCGCCATGGTGCAGTACAGGATGATCGCCGTGGTGAGCTGCTGACCGCCGGAGAACACGTCACCGAGGTCGCTGACCCGGACCCGCTCGGTGCGCAGCACCGCGTCCGGTTTGAGGATCTCGACCCGCACCCCGCGTGGCTGCGCGGCCCGCACGCCGCGCAGCAGCAGAGCCATCCCGTCGCGGCGGGCGCCGGTGGCGGCCGCCGTCTCGTCGACGACCCGGCCGAGTGCCTCGGTCAGTTCTCGGTCGTCGGGTTCGGCGAAGGTGACGCGCAGGAACTCCTGACCGGACCAGTCCCCGAGCCGTTCGGGCAGGCGGGAGAGCCGTCCGGCGGCTCGCAGGGTGCCAAGCGCGGCCCGGACCATGCCCTCCAGCCGGGCGACGATGGCCTCACGGTTACGGCCGATGTGCGCGAGATCGTCGGAGAGGCTGCGTAGCCGTGGTTCGAGTGCCGCAGACCAGGCCGCGGCGTGGTCGGCGACCGTCTCCTGGCCGGCACGCGTCATCTGCCGCCGGGCCGGGGCGGAGACCTGGTCGAACTCGTCCTGGGCCGCCCAGGCGGTGACGGCTTCGGCCGCCGTCCGCACGTCCGCCGCCGCCCGCCCGTGGGCCGCGGCGCTGTCACGCCAGGCCGCTCGCAGCGCGCGGGCCTGTTCCCGGGCGTCGCCCGCGTCCCCGTCGAAGGGGATGGCCGGCGCCGCCGCGGTGCCGCCGCCCTGGTCGGGCGGCCGGGTGGCGGGCAGGTCGGCGAGGTTCTCGGTGACGGCCTCGAGTGCTGTGAGCTCCTCGACGATCCGGGCGGAACCCTCGAGCAGGGCCTCCGCACCGGCTCGGGCCTGGGCGTGCGCCGCCTCGGCCCGTTCGACGGCGCTGGTCGCGGCGTGCAGCAGTTCGGCCGCCTCGGACTGGCTGGCCGGAACGCGTCCGGCGGCCAGGGGGGCGGCACCGAACCGGCGGGCCGTCTCGGTGGCGGTGCGCAGCTCCTCGCGCAGGGCACCGAGCCGTTCCCGGGCGTCGTCGAGTTCGGCGCCGAGCGTGGCGGCGGTCTCCCGGGCCCGGGTCTCCCCGGCGAGCCGGGCCGCGCCGTCCCCACCGCTGACGCCCGCGAGCAGCGCCGAGGCCCGGGTCCGCACGGTCGCGCCGACGGCGTCGAGGGTGCCGCGCAGCGCCGCCTCCTCCCGCCGGGCCCGGTCGAGCTCGCCGCGCAGGTCGGCACCGACCTCGACCTGCGCGTAGGTGCGGCTGGTCGCCTCGTAGGCGACCCGCAGGACCGCGACCGGAGGCGCCGGCGGGGAGATCGCCGGGTCCGCGGGATCGGCGGCCGCGGCGCCGAGGACACCGGCCGCCTCGGCGCGGGCCGCCGCGGCGTTGCGGAGTGCCTCGTCGGCCCGGCGGACGGCCTGGGCCGCGGCCCGTCGGGCGACACCGGCGTGTTCCTGCGCGGCGCGGGCCGCGGCGAGGGCGTCCTCGGCGATGGCGGCGGCCTGCGTCGCCTCCCGTTCGAGACCGGCCGGCTCACCGACGGTGCGCGCCAGCCGGTCCAGCGCGCCGGCCCGCGCGGTGGCCGTCTCCGCGGCGGCGCGCAACGGTTCGACGTCCTCGAGCGCGTCCCGGGCGCCGCGCTCCGCCTGGGCGACGGCGTCATGGGCGTGGGCCAGCCGGGTTCGAGCGGCGTCGACGGCGTCGTGTGCGGTGGACACCTCGGTGGCCAGCCGCGCCGGCTGGCCGGGTGGCCAGGCGCGCAGCCAGGCGGCGAGGGCCACGGCGAGGTCACGGTCGGCGGTGATCCGGGCGAGCGTGGCCGCCGCCTGTTCCGTCCGCTCGTCCTGCCGGGCGCGGATCCGCTCGCGTTCCGTCGCCGCCGCGGCCGGGTCGAACAGTGCCGGGTTGGGGCGGACGAGGACGACCCGTTCCCCGTCGACGACCGGGTCCTGGCCCGTCGCCGCCGCGGTGAGGTCCTCGGCGAGACCGACGGCGACGAGCGTGTCGGGTAGCAGCGCCGCCTCGGCCAGCGCCTCGCCCACCCGGGCGAGGCCGGTCCGGTCGGTGACGACGACCCCGTCGACCAGGTGCGGGCGGGCCCGCACGATCCGGTCGCGTTCGCCGGCGGGCACGGTGTGGGCGAGCCGGGTCCAGCCGGCGACCGCGGCGATCCCGGCGTCCCGCAGCGCCTCGACGGTGGCGGTGACCTCGGCTCGGGCCGGACGCAGACCGTCGCCACCGAGGGCGCCGAGCAGCCGCCGATCGCGGTCGGCGGCGACGGACAGTTCCAGCTGCCGCGCCTCGGCCGACCGGATCGCCGCGGCGAGCTGCCGCGCCGCGGCCTCGGCGAGGGCGGCCAACGTGCTGGCCGCCCCGAGCGTGCCGCCGTTCGCCGGATCGCCGTTCGCCGGGTCGCCGTCGGGACCGAGCAGGGCGGCGATCCGGCCGTCGGCGAGCAGCGCGGCCGCGCCGGTGTCGGCGGCGCTGACCTGAGCGCGGAGCTGGTCGAGGGTGTTCTCGGCGAGGGCGAGGGCCCGTTCGGCGTCGCGCCGTTCGGCCTCCACCGCGGTGCGGTCCTGGGCGCGGGCGGCGGCGCTGAGCGCATCGCGGACGGCCACCCGGGCCTGTTCGGCCTGGGTCGCCGCCTGCCGCGCCTGGGCGGCCGGATCGGTGCCGCCGGGGCTGACCAGCCCGTCCCGGACGGCGGTGGCCAGCGCGTCGCGTGCCGCCCCGCTCTGCTCCCGGAGGGCCTGCTCGCGGGCACGGGCGGTCGCGGCGTCGTCGGCGGCCCGTCGGGCGCTGTGTTCGGCCGCCCGCGCCCGCTGTTCGTGTTCGGCGCCGTCGCGCTGGGCCGCGCGGGCCGCGTCGTCGGCGGCCTCGGCGAGGTGACGCAGGCCGCGTAGCAGGTCGCGGGCGGCGGCGTCCCGGTCGGCCAGCGCCGTGGCGGCGGCCCCCTCGGCGTCGGTGGCGAGCAGGGTCAGCCGGGTGGCCTCGGCGCTGGCCGCCTCGAGGCGCAGCACGTCCTCGACGGCCCGCCATGCGTCGATCTCTGTGCCCGCGTCGGCGACGGCCGCGGCGAGCCGGTCCCGCTCGGCGATCGCGTCGTCGACGCGCAGTTCGACGCCGCGTCGGCGCAGCGCGAGCACCTCGCCGTGGGCCCGGGCGCGGGCCTGAGCGGCGTCCCGTTCCGCGCCGCGGGCCGCGTCCAGCTGGGCGTCCAGACCCGCCCGCGTGGCCTCGTCGCGGCGCAGCCGGGCGCGCAACCGGTCGTGCAGGTCGCCGGTGCGGGCGGCGGCGCCGGCGTGGACCCGCGCCGCGGCGGTGCGCTGCGCCACCGCGGTGACCAGCGGTGCGAGCCGTTCCAACGCCCCCTGGACGAAGTCGCGTTCGGCGCTGAGCACCGCCCGTTGGGCCAGCCGCGCCGCGTACCCGTCGACGACGTCGGCGAGGCCGTCCGGATCCTCGGTGGCGGTGACCGCGCGCAGCAGGAACTCGACGAACTGTTCGTCGCTGCCGAAGGAGAACGCCTCCGCGGCCTCACCCTCGCCGGCGTTCATCGCCCGCTGGTAACGGAAGAGCTCCGGGTCGAGACCGAGCGTGTCGAGCTGCTCGCTCCACGCGCCCTGCTGGGTCACCCAGGCCAGTTCCAGCGCGGGCTCGAGGGTGTGCGCGTCCTGCAACCGGGTGCGGAACCCGGACAGCGTGACATGACGCCCCGCCTCGGTGAACGGCAACCTGTCGATGCCCACCCCGGACGCCCCGGACGCCCGGCCGTCGTCGGCTTCGCAGGTGGGACGCAGCGAGTACCAGGCCTCGGCGGGTCGTCCGGCGTCCGCGCCGCGCCCGCGCCACTCGCTGACCTTGCCGGTCAACAGGCGTCGTCCGGTGACGGCGTGCTGCCATTCGCAGACGACGTGGCCGGTGTCACCGGGCAGGACGAAGTTGTCCAGCACCCGTCCGTTGGACGTGCCGACCACCTGGCGTCGTCCCGGCAGGACCACCGAGAAGATCAGTTTGATCAGGACGCTCTTGCCGCCCCCGTTCTCCAGGAACAGCACCGACGCCGGGGACGGCCGCCGCGGCCGCACGCCCCCCGCACCGGCCGCGACGGATCGCGGGGCGACACCCGCCACGGGCGCCGGGCCGCTGCCCGTGGTCGAGCCCTGGGCCGGGGCGGTGGTGAAAAGGGCGTCCTGGCGGGGCCCGGTGACCTCGTCGCCGACGCCGGAGAAGTCCAGCGTGACGTCGGCGAACCGGGCGCCGGGTGGCCCGATGGCGTGCAGCCGCACCCGGGAGAGCTCATACATCGGCGGACTCGAGATCGTCGGTGGAGTCGAGCCTGCCGGGGGAGCCGGGGCTGTCGGGGGAGCCGAGGCTCGCGGCGGAACCGGGCAGGGACGGTTCGTCCGGGCGGACCTGGAGGGTGCCGGAGCCATCGGTGACGGTGACGACACCGAGCGCCAGCAGCTCCTCGAAGGCGGCGTCCGCGGCGAGTTCGCGGACCTGGACCTGATAGCGCCCGGTGGTGCGGAACGTGCCGCCGGCCTGGTCGCCGACGTGGACGAGGCAACCCGAGTCGACCAGGAAGTTCATCGCCCGCGCGACGATGCCGGTGGTGGAGCCGGCGAGCCGGCGGGCGTCGCGGGTGCTGCCGGTGGACGCCCGCCGGGCGTACAGCCGCCACGCGGCTTCCAGCCGCGGCGCGTCCACCGGCGGGTCGAGGGTGAGGTCGTCACCGTCGCAGCGTTCGGCGAGCAGCCGGCAGGATTCGCGGACGAACGCGTCGACGCCGTGCACACTGACCCGCCCCACATAGGACGCGTCGGCGAGATCCGCCGGTCGGGGGAAGGCGAGGGCGGCCACGGCCAGCTGGGCGAGCGCGTGCAGCAGCCGGTCGGCGGCCCGGTGTTCCCCGCCGGCCCGCCGGGCGTAGTCACCGATCCGCACGGTGAACGCGGACTCGGCCGCACCCGCCGGCACGATCCCGGCCCGTTCGGAGACGTCCAACACGATCAGCCCGAGACCCGCGGCGATCGCCTGGGTGAGCGCGGCGAACCCGTCGTCCGCCAGATAACGGCGGACCAGCTCGCGATAGTCGGGGTCCCGCGCCGGCACCAGCCGTGGCCGCAGCCCGAACGACAACAGCCGGGCCGCGTCCTGCGCCCCCCGCAGCGCCTCGCTCATCGCGCCGACTCCGCGGCCAGCGCCCGAGTCGGCTTCGGCTTCGGCTCAGATGCGAGCGCGAGCTCGGACCTCGTCGCGGGGCCGGGTTCCGGTTCGGCTTCCGGCTGGACGAGCCAGGCGCGTCCGACCAGCAGGTCCGCTCCGCCGATGCGCGGGTCGGACAGGGGCGTGCCGTCATCGACGGCGATCATCAGGGTCGGGTCCCCGGCCTGGCGGGCCGGCTCGATGCGCGGACTGACCGCGTGCAGTGCCAGCAGTGCCACCAGCTCCGCCACCTCGTCACCACCGGCGACCGTCCCACCGGCGACCGTCCCGCCGGCGGTGACCCGGCGGGCGTCGGCGAGCAGCGCGGACAACCGGCGCGGGCCGGACGGGTCGAGGTCGAGCAGTTCCAGGGCCCGGGCCCAGGTGTCGTCGTCGAAGCGTGGCGGTTCGACGAGTTCCACCAGGTCGGCCTCGACGACCTCCGCGCCGAGCACCTCACGGTCGAGCGGGGGACGCAGCAGCAGATCGACAAGATCGAGCACCCGGGGCGCCCGCGGGGTACGCACACCGACCGCACCGGGAAAGAAGGCGACCGCGGGCCGCTCGGCCGCACCCGCCGGCAGCGCCAGGGTGGGCACCAGCAGTTCGGCGTGCAGGTCGATTCCGCCGCGGGCCGATGACGCGGCGAACTGCTGGCGGTCCTGCTCGGCGCGGAACACCCCACCGGCCTCCAACAGCCTGGCCTGCAGCTGGGTGTGCCGGCGGATGCAGTCACCCACGATGGTGACCAGGTCGGCCGCCTGCCGCTTGTGGTCCGGGTCGTCGGCGGAGTCGCGATAGCGACGAATGTGGGTCAGGATCGCGTTCTCGTACCGGTAGCGCTGCTCGACGTGGTGCAGCGCCTCGTCGATGAGCGTGGGCATGGCCTCCAGCCAGTCGACGGCGAGGACGTTGCGCCTGGTCGCCTCGAGTCGGCTCCGCAGCTGCTCGGCGTACTGCACCGTGCGGTAGCGCGCGGCCTCGGCGGCGGCCCGGGCGTCGGCGAGGCGGCCGCGGCGGATCAGCGTGTCGAGCGCGACCTCGGCGGCGATCTGCGCCGAGGTGATGTCGGTGTCGAGCGCGCCGACCAGCACCGTCACCGCCTCGTCGGTGGCGCGCAGGTAGATGTCGCCGGCCGGGTCGGCCAGCTCCACCAGAAGCTTGAAGTCGAACCGGCGCCGGACGTAGCGACCGTCGGCGTGCACGGTTCCGTAACCGGCGTCGAACCCGCGGTTGACGTTGCCGACGTTGATCAGGCTGTGCAGCACCCAGGACGCCACCCGCTCGTGCTCGGCCGCGGGCCGTTCGGGCGCCTGCGCCGCGGCCAGGGGCACCAGCCGCCGCAGCACCTGATCGTGATCGGCCCCATGGTCGAAATCCATCGACACGGTGACCTGGTCGATCGCGTGCAGGCCGAGTTCGGCCATCGCGTACCTGGAGAAATCCGCCGTGTTCTCGTCGCCCGCACCGGCGCCCACCAGATGCGCCTTGCGGACATCAAGATCGTGGAGAGGCTGGGTCAGCGCGAGCGCCTTGAGCCGGCGCACCATCCCGACATCACCGACGAGCCCCATCGCCACCGGGGACGACACCGGCGACGCCACCGGGGGCGGCACGGGGGACGAGGTGGGCTCGATCATCGCCTCCGACACTAACGGGTGGCTCCGACAGTTCTGTCGTCCACCCGAACGGGGACCCCGCTGCCGTGGCCCGTCGGTGGTCCGGGTGGGACGGGCCCGGTTGACCCGCGTCGCCGCCCAGGAGTGCGCATCGTGGCGTCCTCACATCGCGCGAAGCCGCAGCGTCCGGGTGGCTGTGTCCGTCCCCACGGGAGCGCGGGGCTTCGGGCCGTCCGGGCGGGCACGGGACGTCCATACGCTCGTGATGGATCCGGTGCCGGCGTCAGGCGTCGCCGTGCGGCCCGACCGCCGTCGACTCCCCTGACCGTATGGAGGCACGACGCCCATGACCACGATGCCCGACGCTTCCCCCAACGCCCCAACCCCGCGCACCCCTACCTCGGACACCTCGGCCACCTCGACCAGGTCGGCTCCGAGCGCCCCAGCTCCCCGCACCTCGACGTCCGGCATCTCGACGCAGCCCGGCACCGCCGCGGTGCCGGTCCAGCGCCGGGCGTTGCCGCCGGTGGAGCAGATCCGCCCGGGGCTGTGGAGCGTGCCCGTCCCGCTGCCGGTGCGCCGGCCGGCGTACATGTTCGTGTACGTCTTCGAGACCGCGGTCGGCCCGTACCTGGTCGACGCCGGCTGGGATCACGACGAGGCCTTCGCCGCCCTGGAGGCCGGCCTCGCCACGATCGGCACGTCCGTCGCCCAGGTGCGGGGCATCCTCGTCACCCACGCGCATCCCGACCACTACGGGCTGGCGCACCGGGTCCGGGCGGCCAGCGGCGCCTGGATCGCGCTGCATCGGCTGGAGGCGGCCGCGCTGCACCACAGCGAGATGATCCGGGACGCCGAACTCGCCGCCATGCTCGTCGACGCGGGCGCCCCCGACGACGTCACCGCCGAGCTGCTCGCCCGCGACCCGCTGCCGATCGCCACGGTGCGCCCGCCGGACCTGCTGATCTCCGACGGCGACCGCCTCGACGTTCCCGGCTGGTCCCTGCACGCCCTGTGGACGCCCGGTCACACTCCCGGCCACCTGTGCTTCTGGGAGTCCGAGCAGCGGCTGCTGGTGTCCGGCGACCACGTCCTGCCGGCCACGATCATCAGCACCCCGCTGCCGAGCCCCACGAACCCGGATCCGCTCGGCGACCACCTGCGCTCGCTGTCCCGGCTGCGGGGGCTGGGCGCCGACCTGGTCCTGCCCGCGCACGATCACCGCATCACCGACCTGGACCAGCGCCTGCTCGAACTCGAGGCCTGTCACCGCGCCCGGATGACCGAGCTTGTCGAGGGCCTGCGCGCCGGCGTCGGCACCGTCTGGGAACTGGCCTCCCTGGTCAGCTGGCACCGCCCGTTCACCGAGCTGCGCGCCATCGCGATGCAGATCGCCGTCCAGGACACCCTGTCCTACCTGGCCGCGCTCGCCGCGACCGGTATCGCCACCGTCGAGGACGCCACCCCCACCCGCTGGCGCCTCGTCACCTGACCATCCCGCACCACCCGACCATCGCTGTCCGCCGGCATCCGGGACCCTGGCTGACCATCCCGCGTCTCCCAGTGCCCTGACATCCATCCGCAGCCCGGCGGGGACACCCCATGGCGTGCCGACCGGTGAGAGCGCGCAACGGGGGTCGGACGCCGGGTGTCGGGTCGCCGACGTCGCGGGCGACCGGGCGGGGGATGTCGGGGCGGATGCGTCGGTACTAGGGTGTGGTCATGACGTCGGTGTCGTTGTCCAAGGGCGGGAATGTCTCGCTGAGCAAGGTCGCGCCGAACCTCACGACGGTGACGGTCGGCCTCGGTTGGAAGGTCCGCCAGACCAGCGGCGCCGACTACGATCTTGACGCGAGTGCGATCGTCGTCAACGAGGCCGGTCGGGTGCTCTCCGACGGCTACTTCGTCTTCTTCAACAACCTGGTGAGCCCCGACGGCGCCGTCCAGCACCTCGGCGACAACCTCGTCGGTGGCGGCGGTGGCGACGACGAGCAGATCAACGTCGAGCTGCGCACCCTCACCCCGCAGGCGTCCAAGGTCGTCTTCACCGTGTCGATCTACGACGCCGACCAGCGCCGGCAGACCTTCGGCCAGGTCCGCGACGCCTTCATCCGGGTCACCGACGCCAACACCGGCGCCGAGGTCGCCCGCTACGACCTCACCGAGGACGCCTCCACCGAGACCGCCATGATCTTCGGCGAGCTCTACCGCTACGGCGGCGAGTGGAAGTTCCGCGCCGTCGGCCAGGGCTACTCCACGGGCCTTCGCGGCATCGCCCTCGACTTCGGCGTCAACGTCTCCTGACCCGCGCCGTCTCTGACCTGCGCCGTGAGCGGCGGCAGCGTGCCAGGCGTGGCGCCGCTGGATGAGTTCGACCCTCCTCGGCCTGGCCCTTACACCTTTCTTGGCCGTCTCGGTTCCGGGGGAATGGGCACCGTCTATCTCGGTCGCCGCGGTGATACCGATGGCTCGCTCGTGGCGATCAAGGTGATCAGGTCCGACTTCGCGTCCGATCCCGAGTTCCGCCGACGTTTCGAACGGGAAGCCCGGACCGCGCAGCGGGTTCACCACACCTATACGGCGGCGGTGCTCGATGTCGACATCAACGGCAGCCGGCCGTATCTGGTCACCGAGTACATCGAGGGGCCGACGCTGGCCGCCCGGGTCATCGACTTCGGCATCGCCCGCGCCCTGGAAGGGCGGAGATGGCGACAGTGCTGGTGTTGGAGGCTTTTGGTGGGGAGTCGGAGCGCCGCGAGATAGCCAGGCCCGAGCGGGGATGGGTGAGGTGCTGGTCGAGGGAACGTTCCCTGATGCGGGGTCACCCTCGCCTTCGGCGTCATCACCTGCACGGTCTTGTGACCTGCGGGTCCCGACGGGTTTCGGGCAGCCAGAACGGAACTGTGAAACCCTCTTTCATGCGAAACTTAGCGGCCACTGACCCGTTACCGGCTTTCCACCCTGATCTGCACGCGGCCCGGTTCCTGCCTCGTTCCTCGGTAGGGCCACGCAGGCTGCGGGTGGTCCGGGCGCTTACCCGGCTGTCCACCCGCAGCTCGAAGGCCCAGACCTCGGTGGAACAGATCGTCCCGGGCGTCACGGTCCGGGTGTACCGGCCAGCCCGGCCGACGCCGGATGAGCCGACCCGGTTGCCCGAGCAGGGTCGTCCGGCGTTGCTGTGGATCCACGGCGGCGGCCTCGTTTTCGGGGTCGCGGCCATCGACGACCCGTTCTGCCGTCAGATCGCCGATGATCTCGGCATCGTGGTGGCGTCGGTGGACTACCGGCTCGCCCCCGAACACCCGTACCCGACCCCGCTGGACGACTGCTACCGCGGGCTGCGCTGGCTCGCCGAGCAACCCGACGTCGACCCTGAGCGCATCGCGGTCGGCGGCAACAGCGCAGGTGGTGGACTTGCCGCCGCGCTCACCCTGCTCGCCCGGCAACGCGGTGAGATCCGGCTGGTCTTCCAGCTGCTGACCTATCCGATGATCGACGACCGCAGCAGCGACCGCACCGACATCACCCCGCGGCAGCTGCGGCTGTGGAACCAGAAGAGCAACCGGTACGCCTGGACCTCCTACCTTGGCCCCGCCGCGACCGACGCCGCCGGCCAGGTGTCACCGCTGGCCGCGCCGGCCCGGGCCGAGGACCTGACCAACCTGCCCCCCGCCTGGATCGGCGTCGGCACCCGCGACCTCTTCCACGACGAGGACGTCACCTACGTCCACCGGCTGCGCGCCGCCGGCGTGACCTGCACGTTGCACGAGGTACCCGGCGCCTACCACGGCTTCGACGTCGTCGAGGCCACCGCCCCCGTCTCCCGCGAATTCCGCCGCGCCCAGATCGCCGCTCTGGCTGTCGCCCTAACAGATCCAGCCCCCGGGAACGAGGAGAACAGTGTGGCATCGCCCCCGGCTTCGGGGTCACCCTCGCTTTCGGACGAGGCGTGAACAGACGCCGTTCGCGGTGGCCGGAGCCCGCTGGTTTCTCGCTGGTCAGGCGCGGTGCAGGGCGGCAGTGACCTTGCCGCCGAGTCGTCCGGTGAGCTCTGTGGCGGGAACCCAGCGGTGGGCAGTGACTTCCTCCAGTTGAAGATCAACGCCGGTACCTGGGCCCAGGGGCTGTATTCCGAGGAGAAAGCGAAAATCGTAATGGGTGTGCGCCGGTTCGCCTTTCCCGAGGTTTTCGGGGATCTCATGGGCATCGATATCGATCGGGTACCCGGCGATGGGAGTAACAGCCGAGGCCGAGATCCCGGTCTCCTCGGCAAGTTCGCGGACGGCTGCGTCCAACAGCGTGCGGTCGTCGGCTTCGACATGTCCACCGGGCAACAGCCAGCGGTCAAGGCTCCTGTGCCGGATCTGGAGCACTCCCCGATCCTCACCCACGGCGATCGCACCACAGGTGACATGTCCCGGCACCGTACGGCGGGACGCGACCGGCTCTGACCCGGTGGCCAGGTCGAGCAGAGGAGCGAGCGTGTCATGTTCCTCGGGGTGGACGTCGAGATACTGCCGAACCGCGGCCAGGATGTGTTCGTTCACCGAGGATCCTCACTCTTCGTCGAAGGTGCGCAGCCATGCCCGCGCGATGCTCTCACGGACCCGGTGGGCGACCTGATGCAGGCCCGGTTCCGCCAGCCGGCCCGAGGTCAGCAGGGACAGCGCCGCCAGGATCTCGCCCTGTACCAGGTAGATGAACGGTCCAACGGCCGCGCCGTGGACGAAGTTGACGGCGTTACCGTCGTTGAGGAGGTAGAAATGATGGCCGGTCGCGCACGCCACGATGTTCGCGCGTGCCAAAGCTTCCGCTTTCGACCTGCTCACCGCGAACGCGCGGGATCTGGGCCGGGTGCCACTCGGCGTGGCCCAGGCTCGTTCACTGGTCGCCGGGTGGGAGCCGGACGCGGTAATCGCGACCGGCGGGTATGTCGGGGTGCCGGTGGGGCTCGCGGCGCGGATGTGCCGTCGTCCGCTGGTAGCGTACGAGCAGACGGTTCGGCTGGGCTTGGCGAATCGGACGTTGGCAGAATCCGACGTTGGCATGGGTGGCCGCGCGGGAGCACGGCGGGTCTGGCGGCGCCGGGACGATACTTCCTGGCGGGGTTCCCCTCTGCGGAGAGGTCGCCGACGTCCTCGCGCTTGCGGATGTGGTGGTGTCGCGTAGTGGTGCGGGGGCGATCGCTGAGCTGACCGCTCTTGGTGAGGCCGCTGTGCTGATCCCGTTGGCGTCCGCCGCGGGCAACGAGCAGGCGGTGGCCCGGGCGGGCCTCGTCCAGCGCCCGGGGAAGAAGAGGACCACCTCCTGCTCACTGCAGCGCTCCGCCGTTCTGCTGCCGGAGCCGACATTTATACTTCAGTACGAGGATATCGGGCCTGAGGTGACACTCAATTCATCGCGGTTTTCTGGTGAAAGTCGCACGATGTTTTTTGTGTTACCTATATGGCCTCCAAGGACGATGAGGATAGGTTCCACCGCCTGATGGGGGTCGATGTCGGCTCGGCAGGTGAAGATGTCGATGTGGGCGAGTCGGTGTTCGGGCCAGGTGGATACGGTGATGTGCGATTCGGCGAGGATGAGGACGCAGGTGGCGCCGTGGGGCTGGAATGGTTCGATGAGGTGGGATCTGATGGTGCAGCCGAGTTGGCGCGCGGTTTCTCGCATCGCGTCCATGATGTGGTCTGCTGAGATATTTCCGGGGTGGCAGGCAGTGACGTCGAATATGGCGTGAATCATGGTGTGATCCGGTGTTCAGGCGGTGCGGATGGGGGTGATGGGCAGGGTGGCGTCGAGGAGGGCGGTGATGTAGTCGACGGTGTAGGTGCGGTGCAGGCGGCGGGGTTCAGCGGCCCAGCGGGTGGCTTCGGCCCAGAGGATTTCGAGGACGTCGTCGCCGTGCTGGGCGAGCAGGGTGTCAAGGTTGAGGAAGAGCTCGGGTAGGTCGGCGTAGGCGCCGTGGGTGACGTAGAGGGTTTTGGACAGCTTGCCGCCGGTGCGGTCGGTGATGAGCGGGGTGAACAGGGAGATCGGCCAGTCGGTCGGGGAGATGCCGAGGGTGGCGAGGGCGGGGGCGAGGACGTGGGCGTGCCAGGCTCCGCCCCAGTCGGCGCCGTCGACGGAGACGGAGCAGGCGTCGTACAGGTCGCGTTCGGCGGCGAGTAGGTAGCCCTTCTGAATGGACCGGACGGGGGTGTTGGCGTCATACCAGCCGCCGCCGTCCACGGGGATCATCTCGGTGTAGGGGCCATGGTGGGGGCAGCGGCTGTCGAGGCGGATCGCGTCAACGAGCGCGGTGATGCGCAGATCTTTGGCGGATTTCTGCATGAGCCGGCAGACGGGGCAGCGGGGGCGGATACGGATGATGCCGTCTCGGGGGGCGACAATCGGCGCGAAGTCGTTGTGGCGGTAGGCGAGGGTGCGCAGGCAGGTGCGGACTGAATGCAGGCCCTGGTAGGCGTCGTAGGGCCGGAACTCAAACGGAACACCGCAGCGGCGATGTGCCCAGGCAAGGAGGTGTTCGAAGCCGCTGACACGCTCGGTACGGTCAAGGTGGCCGGAGTCGATGAGGTCTCCGACGGTACGGGTGTAGGTCTCGCCGTCGATGGTCAGGTGTTCGGCGGGGGCGTTGTCGAGGGCGTCGAAGACGATGCTCGCGGGCAGGCCGAGGACGTCGCTGGTGTGCTGCGCGAGGGCAAACACGGTGAGCAGGGTGACGACGGTGCCGAAGTGGGGGACGCCGTTGAGCTGGGCTGCGGTGGTGAACCGCAGCCGGGAGCGGCCAGCCGCGGCGGCGCGCAGGAGATCGGCGTTGTCGGCCGTGAGGTGGGAGATGCCGACGGGCGCGAAAATCAGCCGGTCGCTGGGGCTGGTCCCGATGGGGGTCATGGTTTCCTCCCGAGGTAGATCCAGACGGCGTTGAAGTCGGGGTCGCCGGTGATGGGGATCCGTTCGAGGTGGTGCACGGTGATGCGGCTGCGGGCGAACGCCGCGGTGTAGAGCTGACGAGACAGGTGGACCCGGTTGGTGTCGGGTCCGGTGGTGGTCCAGTTCGCTCCCGCTGTCCAGCCACCGGTCGCCAGGAGCTGGTGGGCGTGGTGCCAGCCGGACAGGAACTGCTCGGGGCTGGTGGTGAGGCCGAGCAGTCCGAACTGGGTGACGAGGTCGACGCTGCCGGGCCGTAGCGGTAATGACCGGCCGGTGAGACAGTCCGCGACGACGACGGCGGCCAGACGGTCGCAGCGTTCGGCGAACTCGGCCGCGGTCCGACCGCGCAGGGCGAGCGCGGTCTGGTAGGCGGGACGGGGCCGGCGGGTGGCCGCGAAGGCGCGTAGGAGGGTGAGCCGGCGCGGATCGAGGTCGACGGCAACAAGGCGGCGGGTCTGCAGGGCGATCGACCACAGCAGGGACTCCGAGCCGGCTCCGAGGTCGATCCAGGTCCCGACGGGCGGAATCTCGGCGAGAGCAGCCAGGACGGTCTCGGTCCCGAGTCCGGCGATGAACTCTCCGCTGTAGTACCGGTCCCAGTAGTCGTCTGCGTCGGCGATGGTGCGCGCCGTCACTTGCGGTCCCCGAGAGGGCGGGCCGCGAGGAGCTCGGCCAGACCACCGGCGCCCGGAGTGAGACGCACGTCGGCGAGGCCTGCGGCTTCGAAGGCGGCACGCAGGTCCGCTGCGGTCAGGGGGCGCACGGTGACGCGGTCTCGGTAGACGAGTTCGTCGCCGCGGTGCAGCTCCAGGTCGAGGTCGACCAGGCCGGCCTGGTGCTGCTGGCGGCGTCGACGGACCATCGGCTGCCCGGTGTCGTCGGTGAAGCGGCGATCGACCTGCCATCTGCCGTCGTCTGCGTGAGGGTCGTAGAAGCTGCAGGTGCGACCGGCCGCCAGCACCTGGGCGAGCAGGCGCCCTCCCGGTGCCAGCAGCCCAGCGGCCACGGTAAGCAGGTCAGCCGGGGCGGTGTCGACCGCAAGCTGGTTGAGGGAGCCGTTGGGCATGACGATCAGGTCGAACGGGCCGGCCTGCGGTGAGAGGTCTTCGAGGGCTGAGCAGAAGAATCGTGTCTGTGGGGTGTGGGCATCGGCGTGCTGGCGGGCGATCTGCAGCATCTGCTCGCAGATGTCGACCAGGGTGACCTCAGCGCCCGCAGCCATGTAGGCGGCCAGGAAATGGCCGGTGCCGCTGGGCATTTCCGCGACCCGCAGTCCCGGGCGTAGCAGGCCCGGCAACACCATCGGCGGGGGAACCTGGGCGATCTCGGCCGAGTAGTGGCGGGAGCGTGTCGCGTAGCCGCTGGTCATGGCCGCATCCCGTAGATCCGGGCATGTGCTCGTAGCACCGGATGGACCAGCTCGCCGTCGCTGGCGATGCGGGCCGCCTCGATCGCGGGGTCCGCGGCGCCGGCGAGCGCGGCCTGGGCGAGCCGCACCAGGTACGGTGCCGCGTTGGCCGCATAGGCGGCGGACGCGGTGACCGGGACCAGCGTCGGAAACACGGCGATCTTCACATGGAGGATGCCCGCGACGACCCGGGGTGGATCGCCTGGGGCCTGCACCGGCCCGGCGGTGGGCAGATAGCCGGGCCCATAGCCGCAGGTAGCATCCACGATCACCGCCCCCGGCCGCATGAATTCAAGATCGCCATGGTCGATCATGGGTGGGGTGTCATAGGTGGACACCAGGATCGTACCGATCACCAGGTCCGCCTCCGCCAACCCTGCCAACAGGTTCTGCCGGGTGTTGACCTGGATTCGCACCCCCTGCGGCGCCTGACGCTGGTAGTCCGCGGCGGACCTCTGTGTGCGGGTCAGGACAGTCACCTGGGCGCCGAGAGCGGCGGCGGTCTGTGCGGCTGCGGCGCCGACGTTCCCGCTGCCGATCACCAGCACGCTCGCCCGCGGGGCCCCGTCGACCGGTGCCAGCAGCACCCCACGCCCGGCCGGGGCCTGCAGGGTGTGCGCACCGGCGAGGACAGCTTGAACGCCGGCGATCCGGCCACTTGGCCGGCCGAGGGGGAACCGTCCGTCTTCGGCGACGAATTCGTAGCTCCACGCGGTCGCGCCGCATCGCCGCAGTGCGTCGAGCAGGTCGATGTCACCTTCGGCGTGGAACAGGGCGGCGATGTGCTGCCCGCGTGCGAGCCGGCTCAGGTCGGCGGGATCCGTGCAGGTGTAGCGCGCCACCAGCGGCGCCGCCCACACCTGCTCGCCCGCGGCGAACCGCACTCCGGCGGTGGCGTACTCCTTGTCCTCGAGGAATATCCCGGCCCCGATCCCTGGTTCGGCGATGACGTCGATCCCGGCGCCGAGCAGGGCGCGGGCGAGTAGGGGGGTGAGGATCGTGCGCCGGTCGGTCCCGCTCTCACGCGGGAATCCGACGGTGGCCTGGAGGGGGTGGGTGTGCATGACCGTGTCCTTCGCGGCAGGCGACGGCTGACACGATCAACGATCGGGCGCGGAGTGCCCACCGACCAGCGCACTGGCTGGTGTGCGTCTGCTGCCGGGGTGTCGACCGGTTGTCGACGACAGGTACGTCCCCGCAGCTCAGCGCGAGGGCAACAGGGTGAGGAGCGCCTGGTGGTAGACGGCGTGGACGAGGGGGATCGACGCGACCGCGATCTGTTCGTCGGTGCCGTGTAGCCCGCGGTAGTCCACCCCGAATCCGGCGGTCGCCGGGATCCCGAGCCCGGCGAGATAGTTGCCGATGTTGGACGGGCCGGCGATCTTCGCGTTGGTGCGGATCCCGACGGTGTCCGCGGCGGTCAGCAGCGCGGCGTGCAGCGGCGCCTCGGTGTCGAGGGCGAACGCCGGCCAGCGGGTCGTCACCTCCACCAGCGTGGGTTGCGTGCCCGTCCAGGCGGCATCCACCTGTGCAGCCTGGGCTCGCAGCAGATCCAGCGCGGCCGCGTCGTCGAAGGCGGGGGTGAGCCGGATATCGACGTGGAACGTGCACAGATCCGGGACCGCCGAGTACCCCTGCCCGCCGCTGATCGCCGTGACCGTGAGCCGGGCCGGCAACGGGAACCCCACCCCCGACGGCCCCGGCAACGCAGCATCATGCAGGCGGGAGATGAGCGTGGCGGCCTTCGCGATGGCCGACGGCGTGGGGGTACTGCCACCTGAATGGCCGGCGATGCCGTGGACGTGCATCCGGGCCCGCAGCACGCCACGGCCGCCGGTGACGACATGCGCCAGCCCCGGATAGCCGATCATCACCCCGTCCACCCGCCCCGCATCCGGTCCGTCGAAGAAGGCCTTCGCTCCGCCGAACACGCCGGTGTGCTCGTCGACGTCGAACAGCAGCACCACGCTGCCCGCCCACCGATCCGCCGTCCGCGCGAGCCGAACCGCGAGATGCGCGAAGATCGCCGCCCCCGCCTTCGAGTCGGACGAGCCACGCCCGTGCAGCCAGCCGTCCACAACCTCCCCGGACGTCGGCGGGTAGGTCCAGGCGTTCTCGTTCCCGAACGGGGCGGTGTCCAGGCAGGCGTTGAGCACGTACCGCGGCCCCCGATCATGTCCGTGGACCTCGCAGACCAGCGCGACCGTGGCCCCCGCTGGCCCCGCCAGACGGCGGCTGACCAGTCCTTGGCCGTGCAGCCAGGTACTCATCCGGTCCAGCACCGGCTCGTAGGAGTCGACCCCGCCGCGGCTGGGAATCCGCACCAGCTCCCGGGTCAGGTCCACCACCCCGGCTTGGTCCGCCGCCGCGGCGTGCAGCAGGCCTACCGCGGCCGCGGTTATGTGCCCGTGCGTGCTCGTCATGCCGGTGCTCTCCGTTCCCGCAGGACGTCCAAGGCGCGGACCTCCCCCAGACTCTCCACCCGGCGGGCTGCCGCATAGGCCTGACGGCCGTGGTCGAGCAGCCGTGCCGCCGCGGCCCTCCCGAGCAGCACCCCGGAATCGAAGGCCTCGTGCGAGGTCAACGACGGGATCGGCACCACCGCCTTCTGTTCGCTGGCGCAGAAGAACCGCTCCGGTACCAGCGCGGTGTCCTCCACGATGCCCAGATGCAACGTCTTGATACCCACACTCCGATCGTGCGGATCTCGCAGCTCCAACAGTCGCACCAGATGATCCTTGAGGACCTGGTGGTGTGGTGGCCCGAACAGGACCCGGTAATAGATCAGTGGGGGGCGTTCTGCCAGCGCCATCTCGATCGCGGCGAGGTAGGCGCCGTCACGAGACCGTGACCCCATCACCACCAGACACTCCTGGGCGCCCTCGACGATGGACAGCATCGCCTTCTGCAGGTCTGCGAAGCCGGCGAGCAGTCTCGGCTCGGTCGAGTCGGTCAGCTCCTGGTCCTGGTGGGCGAACAGCACCTCCGGTGGCTGCCCGTAGATCGCGCACAGCGTCGCACGGTGCCCGATACTCGTCGTGTGCCGGCCCAGCTCCCAGCCCGACACCATGCTCGGCGTCACCCCGCTGTGACCACCCACGGTCCGCAGATCGATCTCCTGAACCATCCGCTCCAACGTCCAGTTCCGGGCCAGCCGGACCTGACGCAGCGGCGAGACCGGCCGCGCCGAACGGGAAGAAGAGGGAGACATGTCCGGTCACCATCCAAAGCCCGTTTCGGGACGCGGCGCGAGCGCGACGCTGGCCTCAGCGATGATGCACGGACATCGTCCGCAACGGGTTCTCCATGGCGATTTTTTCGCAGACCGCCAACAGCTGCGGATGCCCCCTCAACCGGACATATCCCTGCGGCGGATGGAACACCCCCAGCTCCACCCGCAGCTCGTCCACTGACCGGCCCGGGTACTCGGCGACACCCAGGATCGGAATCGCATACGCCCGCTCCAGATCCTGCACGTACTCCAGCACGCTCGCGCCGTTGCCCACCCGGGCCCGCTCCGCGATCGCCGCGACCTGCCCGGGGACATCCACCACCGCCGGCCCCAGATCGATGACCGCCGCCAGCCGCGACACCGGCGCGTTCAGGTACACGAACCAGCGGACCGGACGATCCTCAAGAAACCTGCGCCGGAACTCGTGCGTCTTCAACCCCTGCCAGATCTGCTCGTAATACTCGGCATGCAACGCCATCAGCACCGGCTCGCCAGCCACCGCCTCGCCAGAGATACCGAAGAGATCCTGCTGCAGGGCGCCCGCGCCATCCCGACCCATCACAAGACCTCATCGTGCCCAACCCACACCTCCTCCGCCCACCCGGGGGTGCCCCGTGCCACGGCCAGCCCCACTGGCACCGCACCTGTCCGAAACGGAACGTGAGACCAGCTACCACCAGCACGGCGAAACCGTGCGCCTCATCGGCCCGCGCCGCGCTGGCACAACCCGCGGCTATGACGACGGCACTTACGTTGGAGACCTTCGGTGGTGGGCTGGAGCGCCACGAGGTACCCAGGCCCGTGCCGGCGGCCGGTGAGGTGCTGGTGGAGGTGGAGGTGGCGGCGAGTGGGGTGAATCCGCTGGATCTGAAGATCCGGGACGGGGGAGCGGCCCACGCGCGGGTGAGTGTGCCGGCAGCGCTAGGGATCGACCTGGCCGGGACGGTGGTAGCGGCCCGGCAACTACGACAGGCCGGCGCTCAGATGCGGCGCCAGCCGGCGGCGGTGCCGGTGCGGCCGACCGTCGGGACGACCCGGGTGCGGGCGCCACGGGGGCCGATCACCATGACCCGCACGGTCTGGGTGTTCGCGTCCACCCGGTAGAGCACCCGCCAGGTGCGGGTGGTCGCCTCGAACATGCCGACCTGCTCGCCGGGGATGGGTGTGCCGGCCTTGCGCGGGTCGTCGCGCAGCTTGCCGTCGAGGAAGCTGCGGACCTCGGCGCGGGTGAGCTCGGCCAGCTTGGCCAGATCCCGTTCGGCCGAGGCGGACAGGGTCACCTCGTGCTTGTCGCTCACCGCCGACCGCCCACGTTCATCACCAGATGATCCTATGCGTCCGGCAGTCGACAAGCCGCCCGTTCGCCGCCTCGCCTCCTCGTCTCCTCGCCCCCTCGCCTCCTTGCCGCATCGGGCGACGGGACGTGGCGCAGAGCCGGATCACCGGGGACGGGCCGCCGCGGCGCGGATGACGTCGACGGTGAGGTCGGCGGTGACGGGGACGGTCGCCGCGGCCAGGGCCAGGGCGTCCGCGGCGGGTGGGAAATGGGCGTTCGGGACGGCCACCACCGCCATGCCCGCGGCCGACGCGGCACGCAGCCCGTTGCTGGAGTCCTCGACCGCGACACACGCCGCCGCCGGCACACCGAGGCGACGGGCGGCCTCGAGGTACACCTCCGGCGCGGGCTTGCCGCGCGACACCTCCTCCGAGGACACCGCCACGGCGAACGACGCGCAGAGCCCGGACCGGTCGAGCACCAGCTCGATCAGCGCCCGCGGAGACGAGCTGGCCAGCCCCAACAGGTGGTGCGCCGCGATCGCCTGGACCGCCTCGACCGCACCGGGCAGCAGCGGCGGTGCCGCGCCGTACCGGGCGGCCACCAGGTCGATCACCTCGGCGGCGATCCGCCGCGGCGTCCCGGCGATGCCGAGGCTGGTGAGGTACGTCGACCATTCGGCGGTGCTCATGCCCATCATGCGGGCGGTGCTGTCCGGCTCCCAGCGCCCGCCTCGCTCGGCGACATACGCCTGACGCACCTCGTCCCACACCTGCTCGGAGTCGATCAGCACGCCATCGAGATCGAACACCACCGCCGCGACCGGGTTGGTGCCGCCGCCCATCGCACCTCTTCCGGTTCTCGCCCGGAGACCAGCTCCGGTTTCGCACAGC
Source organism: Frankia umida (assembly GCF_023242945.1). Classification (NCBI taxonomy): domain Bacteria; kingdom Bacillati; phylum Actinomycetota; class Actinomycetes; order Frankiales; family Frankiaceae; genus Frankia; species Frankia umida. The sequence continues at coordinate 267,375 of NZ_JALKFT010000004.1, read as the reverse complement.
CGGTGTCGGTTCCGGCGGATATCCCAGCCGGACGATACGCCTGGCCCGTCCGGGCCAGCGGGGGTCGACCGCGTCGAATCCCGGATGACCTGGAGGGGGCCCGGTGTTGTCAGTGGTCATGCGCCACGGAGACGACGAGACGATCCGGCATCTGCTGACCGACACCGAGGTGTGGGCGGTCGTCGGCCTGTCCACCAACACCGCCCGAACGGCCTACGCGATCGGCGAGTACCTGCGCCGCGGCGGCAAACGGGTCATCCCGGTGCATCCCACGGCGCCGACGATCGCGGGGGAGCGTGGCTACGCCACACTCGGCGACATTCCGTTCCCGGTGGATGTCGTCGACGTCTTCGTCCGCTCGGAACTCGCCGGTCCGGTCGTCGATGAGGCGATCAAGGTCGGCGCGAAGGCCGTCTGGTTGCAGCTCGGTGTGCGTGACGAGGCCGCCGCGCGACGCGCCGAGGACGCCGGCGTCCCCATCGTGATGGACACCTGCCCGGCGATCGAGGCCCCCCGCCTCGCCCTGTCCTGGCCGCCCCGCTGACATCACCATCCACGCCGCGGTGGTGGGGCCACGGCGGCCGCCGCCACGCTGACATCGGGGCTATCGCTATGGCCCGGGGCGTCCACAGGGCAAAATGATGCGCCATGTCGGGGGATCGTGACGCAAAGCCAGGGTGGGACTTCTTCGTCTCCTACACCGCGACGGATCGGCCCTGGTCGGAATGGATCGCCTGGCAGCTGGAGGAGAACGGCTACCGTGTGCTTGTCCAGGCCTGGGACTTCGTGCCCGGTGTGGACTGGCGACGCAAGATGGACCAGGGTGTCACCCACGCCACCCGCACCATCGCGGTCGTCTCCGCGGCGTACCTGATCTCCGTCTACGGTGGTGAGGAGTGGCGCGCCGCCCGGGCCGCGGACCCCGAGGGCCTGCAACGTCGCCTCCTGCCGATGCGTGTCGAGGACTGTGACCTGCCCGACGAGCTGCAGACCGTGGTGTCGGTCGACCTGTTCGGTCTCACCGCCAGCACCACCCGCGACCGTCTGCTCACCGCGGTGCGGGCCGCGCTGCTGGGCCGGGAGAAACCGACCGTCGAGCCCGAGTTCCCGCTGTATCCCCGACGCTCCTCACAGCGCCGCCCCGGCACACCCACCAGCCCCACCGCGGACGTCGAGGACCCCACGATCGATGCGGGTAGCCCGGGCGCCGGCAGCGACGATGTCACCCTGCCCCCCTCGAACGGACTACCCCAGCCCGTCCCCCCGTCCGTGGATCCGCCCACCCCGCCGTCCTTCCCGACCACCCCGACGCCCTCCTTCGCCGAGACGGTCCCGGTGGACGCCTCCGCGGCGACCCTCCCGGTCGCGCAGGACCACCCCGCCATGGCAACCGTCCCCGTCCCCGTCCCCGCGGCCGACCTGAACCCGACCGCGGACCGCACTCTCCCCGCGGATCGCACCGCCCAGAAGCCCCCGACGGTGGCGGCAGGCCAGCAACGCGGCCCCCGACCGATCAGCGGACGCCTCACCGGCCACGCCAGCTGGGTGCGATCGATCGCGTTCGCACCGGACGGCCGCACCCTCGCCAGCGGCAGCCACGATCGCACCGTCCGGCTGTGGGACGTCACCGCCGCGCGACACGCCCCGACGGTGGCAGCCTCCCTGACCGGACCTGCCGACCGGGTCCTCTGCGTCGCCTTCGCCCCCGACGGCACACTGCTCGCCGCGGGCAGCGCCGACGGAACGGTCCGCCTCTGGCAGGTCACCAACCGACGCCACCCGAACCTGGCCGTAGTCCTGCGCGCCGGCTCCACCAAGGCGCCCTCGCCGGTCTGGTCCGTGACCTTCGCCCCGGACGGCCGGAGCCTCGTCGCCGGCTGCCACGACGGCCGGGTACGCCGCTGGGACACCAGCTGGCACACGGCGACGGGACGCCCGCCCCGCGGCGACGCCCTCACCTCGCACGTGTCCCTGCCCGGACACCCCGACCGCGTACTCTCCGTCGCCTGTTCGCCGGACGGACACCTGCTCGCCGCCGGTGGCGCCGACGGGACGGTCCGGCTGTGGGACATCTTCGACCGCTTCCCCGCCCATCCGCACGTCACCCTGCGTCCCTCCCCACCGGCCGCCTCGACCACGCCCGGCCCCCGGCCCCCGCGCGCGGACGGCCAGGCCGGCCGGATCTGGTCCCTCGCCTTCGCCCCCGACGGCCGCACCCTGGCGGCCAGCGGCGACGGAGCCATCCGCCGGTGGGCGCTCGGCCGGACAGCCGCGCAGACCAAGCCCCTGACCAGCATCCCCACCGGGAGCGCCGCCCGCGTCCTGTCGGTGGCCTTCGCCCCGGACGGCCGCACCCTGGCCGCCACCAGCGCCGACGGCGCACTACGCCTGTGGGACCTCACCCGCCCACCAGACCCCGCTCACCCTTCGGGCCCCGCTCACCCTTCGGGCCCCGCTCACCCTTCGGGCCCCGCTCACCCTTCGGGCCCCGCTCACCCTTCGGGCCCCGCTCACCCGCCAGGCCTCGACCCCGCCCATCCGCTGGACCCAGTCCGCCCGATCGGCGAAAGCCTCACCGGGCACGCCGACCCGCTCGTCTTCGCGGTGGCCTTCGCCCCGGACGGCCTCACCCTCGCCACCAGCAGCGCCGACGGCACCATCCGCCTCTGGGATCGCTCCGGCCCCTGACCGCAGCCAGGCACGGTCGGTTGCCGAGGGTTGTGCGGCCACATGCCGAGGGTTGTAGGGAAAATCGACCCCCGGAAATCCGAACAACCCTCGGCAGAGCATGATCTCGGCCGCGATCTGGACGCGCCAGCGCGCCCGACATCCGAGCACCGACATCGGAAAGTAGCCGATTTCGTCCTATATAGGACGGTCGAGCAGTGACGTGCTGGTTCGGATCGACCGACTGTCAGCGGCGACGGCGACGCCGTGGACCAACGTCATCCAGGTGATCACCGAGTCGGACGGGCGCGGTGTCGAACCCGGCATCGTCGGCCCCGACCGCCGATGCCCCGACCGCCGACTCCCCGACCGACGCGGCGGCCGATCCCGTCGAAGCCGTGGCGGCGGGGCCGCTCGGAACAGTCGGACGGATCTCGGCGCCGCGCCGGTCATCGGCGCCGGCTCGGTCATCGGCGCCGGCTCGGTCATCGGCGCCGGCTCGGTCATCGGTGCCCACGTGGTGATCGACCTCGGCGTGCCGCTCGGCGTCCGCTCGGTGATCAGCGCTCGGTTGGCGGTCGGCTTCCATGCGGTGATCGGCCTCGACGCGCCGGTCGACGTCCACTCGGTGATTGGCTTCGAGTCGGTGATCGGCATCGGGCTGGATCTCGGTATCGGTGTCGACCTTGGTGCTGGTGCTGGTGGTGGGGCGGGGAGCGAGGGGGTCGGGGGCCCACAGGTCGGTGCTGGTGATCTCGTCGGGGGCGCGCCGGGATCGGTGGACGAGGGTGAGCCGGCGGGCACCCAGCGCGGCGGCCGGGGGGAACAGGACGAGCACCGGCAGCATGTAGCGGTAGTCGAAGCAGACCGTGGCGGCGGGGACGACGAGGAAGGCGAGGCCGGCGGCGGCGAGCAGGGCGATGTCGGCACGCAGCCGGGCCTGTTCCACCGTCCGAACGCGGAAACGACGGCGGGCGGAGCCGCCGCGCGACCCCAGGCGGGGGGCGCGCCGCCGTCCGGGGATGACGATCGCGAGCACGGCCAGGGCGAGCAGGCCGGCGAGCAGCGGGCCGGGGGTGTAGCCGTACCGACCGTAACCGCGCAGGTGGCCGGCGATCGGTTCGCGGATGGTTCGGGTCGGGTGCTGCCCGTCGAAGCCCAGCAGCGGCTCGGCGTTGTGCAGGTAGCGGGGCTCGTCGACGGTGGGGAAACGCCAGGTCTCGATGGGCCAGTCGCGGTGGCCGACGGGGTGGCCGGGGCGGAAGTAGTGCAGGACCTCGCCGGCGACCATCCGGGTGTAGTCGACGAACTGGTAGCGGATCACCTGATGGGTGAACTCGCGCATCAGGGCTTCCTGCTCGTCCGGTGTGCCGGGCAGGCGCCAGTGCGGGCTGGAGCCACTCCACACGTAGAAGCTCGGGTCGGGCCGTTCGGCGACGGGATGCGGCGAGCACAGCACGAGTGCCTGCACCGGCAGGCGCAGTCTGTCGCATTCGGCGATCGGGGCGACCCGCCCGTACATCCAGACGGCGTCCCCGCCGGTCAGCGAGTACGTGCCATGGGCGGAATGGAACCAGCTCGCGTAGCCCGCGAGCGGGACGGCTAGGGCCACCGCGAAGGTCCCCAGCCGCAGCCAGCCCACCCGGCGCAACAGCAGCCAGCCGAGCACCAGGACGGCGACCCCGACCCCGATCGTGCGTACCAGCCCGGCCCCGGCCAGCAGCAACCCGGCCAGGCCGCACGTCCACAGGGCGGGGCGGGGCGACCACAGCAGAGCGACCAGTGCCCCGACCAGCAGAGCCAGGTAGAGGCTCTCGGCCATCACGTAGTGCTCGAGGACGAGTTCGTACGCGTCGAGCAGGACGGGTGCGGCGGCGAGCGCGGCGATCGGCGCCGCCACCCGACGGTGGACGAGCAGCGCGTACAACGCCACGCCGATCGCGAGCCCGGCGCCATGCTGGATGACGGTGACCCACCACAGGTCGCCGGTGTGCGACATCAGCCGCAGAAAGGCGGGATAGCCCGCGGGACGCATCGGGTCGGGGGAGCGCAACGTCGACAGACGCAGGTAGGCGTACGAGTCGCCGTTGAACTCGAAGGCGGGACGGTACGCGTAGGCGACCAGGGTCCGCAGCACCACACCGGCGGCGAACAGCACCGCGAACGGCAGATGCCGCACCAGCCGACGGCCGTGCCATGGCCGCACCTCACCCCCGGCCGCGTCCACACCGCCCAACCGGACCGGCGCGACCGACGCCGCCTCGTGGGCCGGCTCGGCTGCCTCGTGGGGGAGGGTCGGGTCGGCTGTCTGGTGGGTGGGGTCGGTGCGGGGAGCCGGGCGGTCCGGCGAGGTGACCATGGTGGGGGAGCCGTCCGGGGTTCCGTGGGTGGAATGGCGTCAGAAGCCGAAGGTCCCAGGGGCGGACCGGGCCGTCTCCCGGGCATGTCCGCCGAGTGCTGACGCATCGGCGGACGAGGTTGACCGGGCCGGTGGCGTCCCGCCGGCTGGCAGCGTCCCGCCGGCGGGTAGCGCGCCGCTGGCAGGTGGCGTCCCGCCGGCCAGCGGCGTCGGGCCATCCGAAGGGCCGCCGGACGGGCCGCCGCCAAGCGGACGGTCCGCCGGTGGCGGCGTCGGACGGGCGGTGGCGCGCTGGTGTTCGCCGCTGGGCCCGGCTGTGAGCAGGCGAAGGAAGAACGAACCGAAGGCGGTCTGGGCGCCGAGCACCATCAGCGTCATCGCCAGCAGCGCGGGCCGCATCTCGTCCAACGGGCCAAGATCGTTCGCGAGCCAGCGGATGAGGACCACGACATCGACCACGAAACCGAGGCCGAACAGCAGCCCGCCGAGTGCCAGGCCACGCTCCAGGGTGAAGGACCGGTGGATCTGCGGCAGCGGCCAGCGGCGCCGTTCGGGCCAGCCTGCGGTGTGGTTGTGCACATCCGCGCAGACGCCGAGCAGCACCACCTGCCAACCCAGCAGCGCCATCAGGGCGAACAGGATGCTGAAGTGCAGATCCAGCCGGTGGAAGCCGAGATCGAGCGCGCCGGGCAGCAGCACGGCCTGGCCGAGCAGTCCCAGCACCAGCAGGACGAGCCCGGGCAGCACGAACAGGTGGCGCGGGGCGAGCAGCAGCATGAACCGCAGGTGGCGCCAGCCGTCGCGCAGCGAGTGCAGCTTCGAGTCGCCCACCCGCGGGTGGTAGGTGATCGGGACCTCTTCGATCCGCAGCTCGGCCCGGCCCGCGGCGATCACCAGCTCGCTGGCCAGCTCCATCCCCTCGCAGCGCAGCCGCATCCGCAGGTACGCCTCGCGGCTGAACGCGCGCATCCCCGAATGGGCGTCGGACGAGCGGACGTCGAACAGGCGGTTCAGGACGCCGGTGAGCGCCGGGTTGCCGACATAGCGGTGCAGCCAGGGCATCGCCCCGGGCAGGATGCTCCCGGCGAACCGGGAGCCGAGCACGTAGTCGGCGCGACCGGCGCGCAGCGGGGCGAGCAGCGCGGACAGATCGGAGAAGTCGTAGGAGTCGTCCGAGTCGCCCATCACGATCAGCCGGCCGCGGGCGGCGGCGAACCCGGCCAGGTAGGCGTTGCCGTAGCCGCGTCGGGACTCCGGCACCACCCGGGCGCCGGCCGCACGCGCGACCTCGGCGGAGTCGTCCGTCGACCCGTTGTCGACGACGACCACCTCACCGGAGGCGCCAGCCGCCGCGAGACCGGCCACCGCCTTGCGCACGCACACGCCGACCGAACCCTGCTCGTTGAGGCACGGCATCACCACCGACACCTCGATCGGCCGTGCGGGCGCCAGCACGTCAGCCTGTGCACCCTCCATCGTGCGTACCCCCTCCATGGGCGGGCGGGCCGCGGAACACGGCGGGACCGACGCGAGTCATTGTGGCCGCCGACGCCAGCGTTCGCCGGGCCGCAGCCCCGTAACCTACCGATCTGCCCACCAGGTTCGGATACCGGTATCGGAAGACGGACACGCCGTGACCTGTACAGGGATGCCCGGATGTGGGCCTACTTGCGTCATCGCAGGTCAGTGTGGGTGGCTGGCGAGGACAGTCCCCACTGGTACGTCCACGGACCGGGCAGCCGACAGACACGCCAGGCCCTTCACATGCGCCTCGGTGTGACGCTTCTTACGAGGAGGCGTAACGTCTGGTGCTCGTGCAAGGTGTTCGTGTTTCAGACGAGTCGCAGGCGCCCCAGGTGCTTGGCGACGACCCGGATCCCTCTTCTACCTCCACCGGCGCCGCGGCCCCCTCGGTTGCTGCCGTGCCCGCCTCGGCCGACGCCGTGGTTGCCTCGGCCAACGCGGGCGTGCTCGCCGGTTCGGCCGGTTCGGCCAGAGCCGGGGGCCCGACCCCGCACGGGGCCGGTCCAGCGCCCTGCGACTGCCCGCACTCGCCACCCTGCCCTGCCGCCGACGACGTCGACCGCGACGCGGCCCGGCTCGCCAGCGAGCACTGGGACCAGGGCTGGTGCCTGCTGTGCAACGGCGTGATCCGTTTCGAGGACACCGGGGAGATCCTGCCGACCGGCCGCACGGTGGAGCCTCGACGCACCCCGCCTCGAGCGGCATCGTTTCCTTGCACGCCGGCACCGCGCCGGGCCGGTCACACCGCTCTGCCCGTCTGAACCGACCCGGGGCATGTGACGTTCGCCCCTGATGATCGGACGGCGGCCCAGCTGGGTACGGTGCGGTCGTGGCGGTGAGATCGAAGGACTCGCGGGCAGTGGCAGCGGTCGCCCGCGCCGGAACGGTTTTCCGGCGCGGGGCGGATCGCTGCGGACCACCAGGCTGGTCAGGACTGCCGGGAGCGCTGAGTCCGCCTGGCCGGTCAGGGCCGCCGGGCTTGGCGGGCCTGGCGGGGCTGGCGGGGCTGGCGGGGGGCGGCGAGGGGCCGGGGCTGCGGCGGGCCCGACTCCTGATGCGGCGTGACATCGCGGCTGGTCAGACATTCGCCGCGGCGTTCTCGCGGGCGGACCGGTCGCTGTTCACCGCGCTGGCCGGTGGGCGGCCACTGATCGACCCGCTGCTGCCCAGGCTGTCCCACGCGGCCGACCACGGCCTGCTCTGGTGGGGTGTGGCCGCCGCGCTGGGCACGACCAAGGGGCGGCGCCGGCCGGCGGCGGCCCGGGGTCTGCTCGGCCTCGGTGTGGCCAGTGTGATCGCGAACGGCCCGGCCAAGTTCGTGTTCCGCCGCGACCGGCCGCCGACCCACGGCATCCCGCCGCTGCGTCGGCTCTCCCGCGACATGTCCACGTTCTCCTTTCCGTCCGGACATGCGGCGTCGGCGGCCGCGTTCGCCACCGGTGTCGCCCTGGACGCCCCGGCCGCCGCGGTGCCGGTGGCCGCGCTCGCCGCGGCGGTCGCGTTCTCCCGGGTGTACGTCGGTGTGCACTACCCCGGGGACGTGCTGGCCGGCGTGGCGCTGGGTGTCGGTGCGGGGCTGCTGACGACCAAGGTGATGCCACGCCGACCCTGGGCTCCGGCCCGGGCGAGCCCGGCGTCGGCGTGGGCGCCGGCCCTGCCCGACGGTGAAGGTCTCACCGTGGTCGTCAACTCCCGTTCGGGCCAGGGGCATCACGACGACCTGGTGGCGGTGTTGCGCGCGGATCTGCCGCGGGCCCGCGTCATCGAGGTCGGCCCGACCGAGGACATGGGCGACGCGCTGGCGAAGGCGGCGGCGTCGTGTCGAGTACTCGGGATCGCCGGCGGCGACGGCAGCATCAACTCGGCCGCGCAGCTCGCGGTCGCCCAGGGCACCCCCCTGGCCGTCTTCCCGGCCGGCACGCTCAACCACTTCGCCGCCGACCTCGGCCTCAACGGCGCGGGTGACACGGTGCAGGCCATCCGGACGGGCTCGGCGGTCGCCGTCGATCTTGGGTACGCGGACGGCATCTCGGCGAAGTTCGACCGGATCTCCCGCATCTTCGTCAACACGGCGAGCCTCGGCGGCTATCCCGACATGGTCGCCCTGCGCGAACGGTATGAACGTCGGCTCGGCAAATGGCCATCGATGATCATCGCGTTGAGCTGGGTGCTGCGCCACGAGACGCCGTTCGAGGTCGAGATCGACGGCGAGCGACGGCGGGTCTGGCTGATCTTCGTCGGCAACGGCGTCTACCATCCCGACGGCTTCGCGCCGACCTACCGCAGCCGCCTCGACGAGAGCAGACTCGACCTGCGGGTCGTCGACGCCGCGGCGCCGCTGGCCCGGGCCCGCCTGATCGGCGCGGTGCTCACCGGTCGGCTCGGCCGCAGCCGGGTCTACGAGCAGCGCACCGTCGAACGGGTCCTGATCGCGTCCAGTGCGGCCAGCCCGCTGCCCTTCGCCTGCGACGGCGAGGTGACCGAGGGCGTCGACCGGATCGTGATCGCCCCCAGTTCGGCCCGTCTGATCGTCTATCGTCCCCGCCGGGCCGGCGAGGCCTGACGACCGTTCCGTCACACCCCGCCGGCCCGCCGGTCCGGTGATCCCGCCCGGTCAGCTACCGCGGTGCTGCAGCGGGACGAGGGTGTGCAGTGGCCGGGTGAGCTGGGTGAACTGGTCGGTGTCGAGGAGGTCCTCGACGAGCAGGGCGCAGGCGAGATCCGCGCACAGCTCCATCACCCGGTGATCCTCACCGGAGTCGAGGCCGGCCCGTCGCCCACGGCAGTCCGGGCACAGCCGCCAGAATCCCTCGGCGGCGCTGCGGCGTACCAACGTCCAGACCCGGCGCCGGCCGGTGACCACGGCGCTGGCGAACGCCGCCTCCATGGCCTGCTGGTGAGCGGTGTCATCCCGGGTGAGCGCGCTGACCAGCAGGCCGTCGTAGACCTCGAGGCTGTCCGGGTTGTGGCAGCGACCGGCGAGTACCGGCAGGGCCGCCAGGACCCGTTTGACGTCCGCCGCGGCGGGGCCGAGGTCAGGCTCGTGTGAACGAGCCCGCGGGTAGACCGTCCGCCATGGCCGCATCAGCGCCGCGTACTCGGCCCGGCCCAGGATCGGCCGCGAGTAGGAGGCGGCGACCGCGTCGCGCATCGCCCGCAGCGCGGTGGCCGCCACCGACGGCTCGACCGTCACGTACTGGGCGCCGGCCAGGTCGTCGGCGTAGATCGCGCTGAGTGCGTCGAAGGCGGCGAGCACCTCGACGATCAGCGGCGAATCCGGTGACAGCGCCTTGTCCCGCGCCGCGGCCAGGTAACCGGAGTTGCGCCAGGCACCGGCCAGCGCGCCCAGTTCGGTATCGCTGGTGTGCACAAGCTGGGCGAGGATGCCGAGGATGCCCCGCAGGTTGGGATGCTCCTCCAGCCGTTCGATCCGACGCGCCCGCAAGATCATGCCGCCCACCAGGCGGCTGTCGGGACCCCGTTCAACTTGTCCTCCTCGACCGTCACGGCGTGGTCCTCCTCGACCGTCACGGCGTGCACCGGGCAGCCGTCGTCCACATCCTTGCGCGCTGTGCCGGTGAACCGGGGGCCGGCGTTGATCAGCCGGCTGGACCGGATCCCCACGTGGCCCGCGATATCGCGAAGACCACGCACCGTTGTTCTCGGACACCGTAGCGGCGTGTGGCGGCTGATGAGGGGAGTGCCACACACAGCCGGTCCGTGGCTACCTACTCCACGTCGCCGATCTCCGGATGCCACGCTCGTGAGACTAATGATTGGCGACCCGATGTGGAACTCGTCGTGCCATTCGGTGGGGCATGACAGTGCTGGTCCGGGGGTAGCTCCGCGTTGGACGGGCCGCCCTGCGCAGCTGGCCCGCGCCGCCTCGCCCGCGCAGCGCCCTGCGGTGTTCGTCACTGACCGCGACGATGGTGCCGGCGTGCGTTGGCCCGTCCGCACCCCGCCTCACCTGCACCACCCGCTGTGCCCAGCCGGATGCCGAGCCGTCTCGCCTGTCCGTTGCGCGGTGTACCGGACCGCTGGCGGAGAAATTTTTTCTCGGTTCACCCTCACCCGGCCCGCCGCGCCGCCCGCGTGGGCGCCTCCCCCCGACCGTGCCGGTCCGAACGGGCTCCCCCGCGGCTCCCCGCCGGCGCCCGGTGGTCGGCGTCCGGGTGGCCGCGTCGCCCTGGCGGGCTCCGTCGTCCACCCGTGAGGCCCAGCGGGGTTCCGGTGTGCGGCCGGGGCGCCCACCGGCGGCCGGCGCCGGTGGACGTCCGGTGGCCGCGCACACGCGAGTGGGTTCCGAGACGTCCCGGCCGAGGCCGCTCCCGCGTTCGTGGCCGCCACGCCCGGCACATCGGGTAGCCGGATCGTGCCCGCTGCCCCCGTGGGCCTCACGTCGCCACTTTCGAAGTCGTAAGGATCCGCCGGACGGGCGGTGGGGACGGACGCCGACGCGGGTCGGGCCCGCACCGGAAGCCATGACGGCTGCCGATGCGGGCCCGAGACGACGCGTGCGACCGGGGTCGGTCAGGCGTCGGGGGTGCCGCGCAGGCCGAAGCGGCGGATCGCGTCCTCGACCGTGCTGGCCTTGACCTCGCCGGCCCGCACCAGGGATTCGAGGGTGGCGACGACGATGGACTCGGCGTCGACCTTGAAGTGGCGGCGCAGGGCGGCCCGGGTGTCGGAACGGCCGTAGCCGTCGGTGCCCAGTGAGGTGAAGGGCTGCGGTACCCAGCGGGAGATCTGGTCGGGGACGGCACGCATCCAGTCGGAGACGGCGACGACCGGGCCGGGGGCGCCGTCCAGGACACGGGTGATGTACGGAGCGGGGCTGTCGGCCTCGGGGTTGAGCAGGTTGTCCTGCTCACGCTCGAGCGCCTCGCGCCGCAGCTCGTTCCAGGACGTCGCCGACCAGACGTCGGCGGCGACACCGTAGTCGCTGGCGAGCAGCTCCTGCGCGGCCAGCGCCCAGTGGATGGACGTGCCGCTGGCCAGCAGCTGCGCCCGCGGCGCGGTGCCGCCGTCGGAGCCGCCGTCGGGTCCGCCGCCGGTCAGCGCGGTGGCCCGACGGAACAGGTACAGGCCGGCGAGGATCTGGGCCGGGTCGAGACCTTCGGGCTCGGCCGGCTGCGGCACCGGCTCGTTGTAGACGGTCAGGTAGTAGAAGACGTTCTCGTCGCGCTCGCCGTACATCCGGTCGAGGGCGTCGCGCACGATGTGCGACACCTCGAACGCGAACGCCGGGTCGTAGGAGATGCAGGCCGGGTTGGTGCTGGCCAACAGCAGCGAGTGGCCGTCCTGGTGCTGGAGCCCCTCGCCGTTGAGCGTGGTGCGTCCGGCGGTGGCGCCGAGCAGGAAGCCCCGGCCGAGCTGGTCACCGAGAGCCCACATCTGGTCACCGGTGCGCTGGAACCCGAACATCGAGTAGAAGACGTAGACGGGGATCATGAACTGCGCGTGGGTCGAGTAGGACGTCGCGGCCGCCATGACCGAGCCCATGCTGCCGGCCTCGCTGATGCCCTCGTGCAGCATCTGCCCGGACTCGGACTCCTGGTAGGACAGCAGCAGTTCGCGGTCGACGGCCTCGTAGCGCTGCCCGTGCGGCGAGTAGATCTTCGCCGTCGGGAACATCGCGTCCATACCGAAGGTGCGGGCCTCGTCCGGGATGACGGGGACGAAGCGCGGCCCGAGGTCCTTGGTCTTCATGAGGTCCTTGAGCAACCGGACGAACGCCATCGTCGTGGCCACCGGCTGCTTGCCCGAACCCCGGCGCAGCTCGTCGAAGATCTTCGCGGGCGGCTGGGGGAGCGGCTTGGCCCGCACGACCCGCTTGGGCATCGAACCGCCGAGGCCGGCCCGACGCTCCCGCATGTACTGGATCTCCTCGGAATCCTGCCCCGGGTGGTAGTAGGGCGGCAGGTCGCCGGTCAGCGCCGAGTCCGGGATCTCCAGGTAGAGCCGGTCGCGGAACTCCTTGAGCTCCGTCTTGGTCAGCTTCTTCATCTGGTGGGTGGCGTTGCGGGCCTCGAAGTCCTTGCCCAGCGTCCAGCCCTTGATGGTGTGCGCCAGGATGACGGTGGGCTGGCCGGTGTGCTCGGTGGCCGCCTTGTACGCCGCGTACAGCTTGCGGTAGTCGTGGCCACCGCGGGAGAGCTTGCGCAGCTCGTCGTCGGAAAGGTCCCCGACCATCCGGCGCAGCCGCGCGTCCGAGCCGAAGAAGTGCTCACGGATGTAGTCGCCGGACGAGGTCGAGTACGTCTGGAACTGCCCGTCCGGGGTGGTGTTCATCCGGTTGACCAGGACACCGTCGGTGTCCTTGGCCAGCAGCGGGTCCCAGTCGCGACCCCAGACGACCTTGATCACGTTCCAGCCGGCGCCGCGGAACAACGACTCCAGCTCCTGCATGATCTTGCCGTTGCCGCGGACCGGACCGTCGAGGCGCTGCAGGTTGCAGTTCACCACGAAGATGAGGTTGTCGAGCTCCTCGCGGGCCGCGACGCCAAGGGCGCCGATCGACTCCGGCTCGTCCATCTCGCCGTCGCCCAGGAACGCCCACACCCGGCTACCGGAGGTGTCCTTGATCTGGCGGTTGAGCAGGTAACGGTTGAAGCGTGCCTGGTAGATGGCGTCGATCGGGCCGAGCCCCATCGAGACCGTGGGAAACTCCCAGAAGTCCGGCATGAGGCGCGGATGCGGGTAGGACGACAGGCCGCCCGACTCGCTCTCGCGTCGGAACGCGTCCAGCTGGCGCTCGGTGAGCCGGCCCTCCAGAAAGGCCCGCGCGTAGATACCCGGCGAAGCGTGACCCTGAATGAAGATCTGGTCGCCGGAGTCGCTGCCGGGGGAGTGCGACAGATGGTCCTTGCCCCGGAAGAAGTGGTTGAATCCCACTTCGTAGAGACTGGCACTCGAGGCGTAGGTGGCGATGTGACCACCGACGTTGAACTCCGGGCGGTTCGCCCGGCTGACCATGATGGCCGCGTTCCACCGGATATAGGCGCGGATACGGCGTTCGATGTGCTCGTCCCCGGGGAACCAGGGCTCCCGCTCCGGGGGAATGGTGTTGATGTAATCCGTACTGGTCAGGCCGGGAACGCCGACCGCCTTCTCCCGGGCTCGCTCGAGCAGCTTCAGCATGAGGAACCGGGCCCGGCCGCGGCCGGACTCCTCGATGACCGCGTCGAGGGACTCCAGCCACTCGCCGGTCTCCGCGGGGTCGATGTCGGGCAGCTGGCTCGGCAGACCATCGGTGATGATCGAGAAACTCCGGTTCGTGTCCTGCGCCACGCCTTCTCCTGCTCCTCAAGCTTCCGGGGCCGTCGGACCACGCGGGAAGATCCTCCCCGCGTGGGCGGCGGCCCATGTGTCATGCCTCGTGGTCTGACCTCGTCCAGGCCGGCAGCGCCCCGGATGTGGGGGCGGCCGGCCACCGCTCGGGCATGCGCCTTGGTTCCATCGTGCTCCGTCGTCGGGACGTCGTCACGTACGTCTCGGTTACTTTTGAGTAGTGAATCGGGCGATGGGCGTGGCGTTGTTGACATGTCGTCCGCGTCGATGCCGCGCTCACGGCACTTTCTGCGGCACAATCACCGTGATGGACACCCGGATGAAGACCACCACGGTGACCGTGCACACCGGCCATCGTGAGTGTGTGGTGGATCTCACGGCGAGTGCGGCGCAGTTCGTCGCCGATTCCGGTGACGGCCTGTTGTCCGTGTTCGTGCCGCACGCCACGGCCGGCCTCGCCATCCTGGAGCTGGGCTCCGGTAGCGACGCCGACCTGCTCGCGGCCCTGGCCGAGCTGCTGCCCGCCGACGATCGCTGGCGTCACGCCCATGGTTCGCGGGGTCACGGTCGGTCCCATGTGCTGCCCGCGCTCATCCCGCCGTCCCTGACCGTCCCGGTGCTGGCCGGTCGGCTCGCCCTGGGCACCTGGCAGTCCATCGCCCTGGTGGACCTCAACGTGGACAACCCCGACCGTACGGTCAGGCTGTCCCTCATGGCGGGGTGAGACGGGGCCGGGCGAGGATGAAGGTCCGTGTCGCCGGGATGAAACGACTCGCAGCCGGGTACCTGCCACCCACCTCCATCATCGAGGATGCCCTGGTCGGCCCACGATTGACGGCGTGGCACTTGCGCAGCCACCGGCAGGTCCGGTGGACTAGGTCGAGACGCGTCGCGTGATGGACACCATCGCGGGCTGTGTCGACACACGAACAGGACGTCTCCGCGCCCACCGCGGAGCGTCAACAACGAACAGGAGGTAGCGCAGGGTGAGTCCGACCGCGGCGAACGCCGAGGGTCAGCGCCGGGCGGAGCGGCTGGGAGTCTCCGCCGGGACCCAGGTGCAGTCGCTCAACGAGGACGATGACATCGCCCAGGACCTGCTGGACGCGGTGACCAGTGCCAGCGGTACCGAGCTAGTCCCCGAGGGCTCCGACGACGTCGTCGACATCGTGCTGCTGTGGTGGCGCGACGACGACGGTGATCTGGCGAACGCGCTTATCGACGCGCGCCGCCAGCTCTCCGACGATGGTGTGATCTGGCTGCTGACACCCAAGGCGGGACGGGACGGTCACGTTGCTCCCAGCGACGTGCTGGACGCGGTGCCCACCGCCGGCCTGGTGCAGACCAGCACGCTCAGCGCGGCCCAGGAGTGGTCCGGTCAGCGGCTCGCGGCCCCCAAGTCGCAGCGCACGCGCCATCGCTGAGTAGCGCGTCGGCGTCGTCCCCGGGTGCCAGGCCGGCCCGGGGGATCGGCGTGGCCGGAGCCCGCCTTGGGGGTGGGCGGCTTCCGGTCGGCCGAGCGGCGCGTGGCCGGAGTCCGCCGCGCGGCGGCGTCCCGGTGGTGGTGTGCCACCGTCGGCGCCGCGGGCGCGCGCGGGCGTGGTCCGACCGCGTCCGCGGTTTTCGCCTGCCCGCGGGCGACACCCGGGCACGGGCCGGAGGGGTTGGGTCAGCGGTGATGGGTTGGGTCAGCGGTACAGCGGGACCTGCTGGCCTTCGACGGCACCCGGGTAGCGATCCCAGAGGCGGTTGAGCTCGAGCTGCAGGAACAGCGGTCCGAAACCGATCAGGAACAGGACGAACGCGAGCACCGGGTTGGTCTCCGGCACGCCCGCGGCGTGCTGGGCGGCGCGGGTGCGGGTACCGAGCCGCCAGGCCGCGACGAACGGTGGCACGATCACCAGCCAGCCGATCAGGAAGGCCAGCACTGACAACGTCGGGTTGACCTGGATGCGCCGGTCGTACTCGGCCAGTTCCCGGTTCGTCTTGTAGACCCAGACGAACGGGTAGACGCCGAGGGTGAGCAGCGGCAGGCCGAGCCAGGCGGCGAACGGGTTGCGATGCCTGCCGAGCATGCCGGCGCCGCCGAGGTCGCGGACCGGGCCAGCGGGCCCGTCCGGCCCGGGGAAGCCGTAGTCGGGGGTCGCCGGGTAGCCCTGCTCCGGTTCCGCCCCGGACAGCGACTCGCGGAACGCGTAGATCGGGAAGCCCCCGGTGGACGTGCCCGGCCCGTCGATCGGGTGCGGCTCCCTGGCCGGCTGGCCGCCCGGACGCGGCTGCTCGGCGGGGTAGGGCGGCTCCGGGGGAAGACCCGTCTGGTAGGCACGATCGGATGACCAGCCATGGCGGTCGTGGACATCTGGTTGGCCATGCGGCTCAGGGAAGCCGTGGGGGGTCGCGCTCTGGTCGGTCAACGTTGGTCCTGCCCTCATCGGTGTCCATGCCGGTGGCGTACGCGGATCGTGCACCCTGGTACCGCACGTCTGGTCGATGGCTCCCGCGTCGATCGGCCAGACTAGGCCAGTCTGGCCGATGACACCTCAACACTCGCCGCCTGTGTGTCTCGGGAGCGTGAAACTTGCCGGCGGCGCGGGCCCCGAAACATCCACGCCGCCCGTTGTGGGCCACACCGCGCCGCACCGATCGGTTCCCGGCCGGCGGAAACTGGCATGCTGGCGGTAACTGGCATGCTGGCAGTAGGGGACGGCGGGCCCGGTCGTGGTGGTGTCCTGGACGGATGTCGGCCTGATCGGAGTTGGCGTCACCGTGATCATCCCCATCGTTGTGGAGAGGAAGCGCTCGTGACTGTCGAAGTTGGCTCCGTCGCCCCGGACTTCTCGCTGAAGGACCAGAACAACGAGGTCATCACCCTGGCCGACTTCCGCGGCAGGCGGAACGTCGTGCTGCTGTTCTACCCGTTGACCTTCACCGGTGTCTGCCAGGGCGAGCTGTGCTCCGTGCGGGACGACCTCGGTTCCTTCCAGAACGACAACGTGCAGGTCCTCGCCGTTTCCGTGGACTCGCCGTTCGCCCACAAGGTCTGGGCCGACCAGCAGGGCTACGAGTTCCCGCTGCTGGCCGACTTCTGGCCGCACGGCGCCGTCGCGTCCTCCTACGGCGTTTTCAACGAGGAGCGGGGCATCTCCGTACGCGGCACCTTCGTGATCGACAAGGAGGGCGTCGTGCGCTGGAAGGTCGTCAACAACATTCCCGACGCGCGCGACCAGGCCGAGTACCTCAAGGCCCTCGCCGCCCTCTAGACTGTGGGTACGGGAGTCGGTGCGCGTTGCCGGGCCCTCGGGGCCCAGGTGCCGCCATCCGCGAGCACTGCCGCCACCGGCTCCCCCTCCGCCGCGCTACGGCTGCGGTGTCGTCCTCATGGCGCACAGGCGTAAGCTTGGCGGGCTGTGGCTCCGGCTACTTCTGGAGCTCTGGCTACTCCCGGGCGCGTAGCTCAGCGGGAGAGCGCTCGCCTTACAAGCGAGTGGTCGCAGGTTCGATCCCTGCCGCGCCCACCCACCGATTCCGCACGATCACCGCTCCTGTGGGCCAGCCGCGGCATGGCCGTTGGCCGTTGGCTGAGCCCCCGAATCCCTCCACGTGGTGGTTCCGCGGTGTCGGCGAGGGCCCTACCACGTGGGGGCATGGCTGGCACGAAGGACCGTTAGGGTCGAGGGAGCCGGGCGGCGGGCCGGGTTCCGCGGGCGGGTGTCGTCCGGAGGCCGGTCTGCTTGCCTCCATCGAGGTAGGAGAGGCATTTCGCATGGGTGTTTCGATCGAGACGCTGTCGCCGGGGGATGGCAGGACGTTCCCGAAGAAGGGCGACACGGTGACGATCCACTACGTCGGCACCTTGCGCAGTGGCAAGGTCTTCGACTCGTCCCGTGACCGGGGTACACCGTTCACGACCGAGATCGGGATCGGCCGGGTCATCCAGGGCTGGGACGAGGGCGTGCCCCAGCTCTCCCTCGGCCAGAAGGCCGTCCTCACCATCACCTGGGACTACGCCTACGGTGAGGCCGGCTTCCCACCGGTCATCCCGCCGAAGTCCGACCTGCTCTTCGAGGTCGAACTGCTCGGGATCTCCTAGTCCGGCGGGCGGCCTGGCCGGCTGGGGTGTCCTCGCACCGGGCAGGCCGCCGCGGCGTGGCAGTAGTGCGATCCTGGGCGTAGCGCGGCCGGGCGGCTGCGCGCAGTGGTCATCAGTGCTGCCCATGTTGTTGGTGGCGCGTTCAGCGGGTCGTCGCCGGTGTGCGGAAGGCTTCGCCACGGCAGGGAGCGGGGTTTCCCCCCTGCCTGGTCCGTGGAACAGGAGTCCGCTCCGTGCGCCGATGGTCACGTGGTTCCCTACCTTCCCTGCCGACATCTGCCCCGTCGGCAGCTACCCCACCGGCGGCTTCCCGATCGGTGTGGTCACGGTCGCGCTCGGGGTCGCACCGCCGGCCCGCGATCGCCGCGGCGGGGACAGCGCTGGTGCTGGGCCTGGCGAGTGTCGCCGGCCTGGTGGCGCTGCCCCAGGCGGCCCAGGCGGCGACGACGGTGCGGATCAACGAGATCGAGTCCAGCGGCGGCAGCCCGGGTGACTGGGTGGAGCTCGCGAACACCGGGACGACCGCGGTGGACGTCTCCGGCTGGAGCGTGCGGGACAACGACGACACCCACGTGTTCACGATCCCGGCCGGCACCTCCGTGGCCGTCGGCGGCCACCTGGTCCTCGACGTGGACCCCGTGTTCGGGCTCGGCGCCGCCGACTCGGTGCGGCTCTACCAGGCCGGCGTCACCACCCCGGTCGACTCCTACACCTGGACGTCGCACGCGTCGACGACCTACGGGCGCTGCCCCGACGCCACCGGGGCGTTCACGACCACCGCGGCGTCCACCCGCGGGGCGACGAACTCCTGCCCGCCGGCGACCTGGCCGGGCGGCAGCGCCGTGTCCGTCGCCGACGCGGCGAACGTGTTCGGGGAGAACCTCAGCGGCCTGTCGTTCGAGAACGCAAGCCAGCTGTGGGCGGTGAAGAACGGCCCCGGCACCCTCTACCGACTGGTCCCCAGCGGGTCGAACTGGACGCCGGACACCACCGGTGGCTGGACGTCCGGCAAGGCCCTGCACTACCCCGGCGGCACCGGTGACCCGGACGCCGAGGGCGTCGTCACCACCCCGGACGGACTGTTCGTCGCCACCGAGCGCAACAACGCCAACAGCGGCGTGAGCCGCCCGGAGATCCTCCGGTTCGACGCCACCTCCAGCGCGTCCGCGCTGACCGCGACGGGGGAGTGGAACCTCACCGCCGACCTGCCGGCGGTGGCCGCGAACAGCGGACTGGAAGCCATCTCGTGGATTCCCGACTCCTACCTGACCGCGCACGGCTTCCATGACGACCACACCGGCGCCGCCTACAACCCGGCGAGCTACCCCGGGCACGGCACCGGCCTGTACTTCGCCGGGCTGGAGGCGAACGGCTCCGTCTACGCCTACGCGCTCAACCAGGCCGGCACCACCTACACCCGGGTCGCCACGTTCGCGAGCGGGTTCTCCGCCGTCATGGACCTGGAATTCGATCCGAGTACCGGTCACCTGTGGGCGGAATGCGACGACACCTGCCAGGGTCGGACGGCGGTCCTCGACATCAACGCGTCGGGAGTCTTCGCCGGCACCGCCGTGTACGCGCGTCCCAGCGGAATGAGCAACTACAACAACGAGGGATTCGCGCTCGCACCCGCGGCGAGCTGCTCCGGCGGATCCCGTCAGGTCGTCTGGTCCGATGACAGCAACGATGGCGGCCACGCCCTGCGCCGCGGAACTCTGACCTGCTGACCTGTTGACCTGTGTGCGAGCGCCCGCTCAGCCCGGCCGGCGCTCGCACACAGGAGGATTCGTCAGGCGGCGCCGCCGACAGCACATGCACCCGGCACCACACCGCCGGGGGTCGACGTCGAGCAGGGCGACCCGCAGCCGGTGCACACTCACCCGATCACCGTAGTGAGCGGGATCCGGGCTGCGGGGGCTGGTACGGCCAGTGACACGAGGACGAGGAACGACCGCGCATTCAACCAGAACGGTGCGGGCCCCCGATCCGTGCAGCTACCGCACCGCGGCGCCAGCGCTGGCGCGTTCGAGCGCCAGGCTGCTCTCTGACCCACCCATCCAGTCGCGGTTCTTCTGGTCCCTCGACCATGAGCGCGGCGTGACATCCCATGGTTTGCCCGGTCTGTCCGGCTCGCCGACGCTGTGACGGTGATCCGAGAGGCTCAGGTTCAGTAGGTGACGATGATCCGGCGCGCCGGGCCGTCCACCCGGATTCGTCCTCCGACGGGGATCACGAGTTGCGGGTCGGTGTGGCCAAGGTCGACGTCGAACACTGTCATGGTGCGGGGAGCGTACTGCCGGAGAGCCCGTATGACGGCCGCACGCTGTTGCTGGCGGAAGTGCGCTTTCTCCTGAGTACTGAGCGGCTTCTCGAACGACCAGCTTTTAGCCCTACCCATCAGCAGCGCGGGAAACTGTTGCAGTAGCCCTCGCTCGCCCATGTTCCGAAGAATCCGGTAGACCTCCTCGGCGCGTGGCATTTCCTCGGAAGTCTCCAGGAACAACACGTTGCCTGCGTAGGCGTCAACCGGTTGTACTGTGCGGTCGGCCATCAGTAGCCAGGAGATGATCTCCAGATTGCCGCCCCAGCTGATGCCTTCGACCACCCGGTCGCCGTTGTGCCAGGACCAGCCGTCCGCGGGTTCCATCTCCGGTTCGGACCCGAAGGTGTGCGGGTCCTCCCACGGTCGGCCAACGTCCCCACAGGTGTTTGACGAGGTGAGTTCATACTTGCCAGAGGTGAACAACGCCGACCGAAGGGAGCCCTCGGTCATCGGGTGCATCGCGCCGGGCCGTCCGAACTCGACCATCACTGAGCCACCGTGGTAGCCGACGATGCCCAGGTTTCGCAGGAACAGCAGCAGGTTCGTGTTGTCGCTGTAGCCGAAGAACGGCTTGGGGTTGGCGCGGAGGAGAGTGTGGTCGAGGTGCGGGAGGACAGTGATCTGGTCGTCGCCGCCAATGCTGGCGAGCACCGCCTTGATGCCGGGGTCCGCGAAGGCCGCGTGGATGTCCGCGGCCCGTTCCTGCGGCGTGGCACCCATCTTCCGGCTCGTCGGATATTCGACTGGCTTCAGACTGAAATCCTCCAGGAGCCTGCGCAGGCCCAATTCGTAGGGCAGCGGGAAGAGACCGGGCAGGCCGGAGGAAGGGGACAGCACTGCGATCCGGTCTCCTGGACGGGGCTTGGTTGGGTAAAGGGGATCAGTCATCTGCCGATCGTAGGAGGCGGTGGCATGATGCCGCCTTCCGTGAAGATCCCTTCAATTGGGCTGCCTGGGTGGGCTGGCTGCCTGTCGGACCGGTGGGGGTGCGGCTCAGTGGGCCTTCCAGACCGGGGGGCGGCGTTCGAAGAAGGCGTCGATGCCCTCGCGGAAATCGGCGGTTCCCATGAGGTCGGCGTGGGCGGCGTCGCTGCGGGCCCAGATCTCCGTCTCGTCGGGAGCGATCTCGTGACGGGCGATGCCCAGGGCCGCGCGCACGGCCAGCGGTGCGTTGGCGTTGACCCGCTCGGCCAGTGCGAGCGCGCCCTCGAGGGCCCCACCGGGCTCGGTGAGGACGTTGACCAGGCCGAGACGTTCGGCCCGTTCGGCGGACAGGTCGTCCCCGGTGGCGAGCAGCTCGAAGGCGACGTTGCGCGGCAGCACCCGGGAGATCCGGAAGGCACCGCCGAAGTCGGGCATCAGGCCCCGCTTGACCTCGGGTAGGCCGAACCGTGCGTCGCGGGCGGCGACCACCAGATCGCAGCACAGCACGAGTTCGACCCCGCCGCCGAGCGCGAAACCCTCGACCGCGGCGATCAGCGGTTTGGTCCGCTGCCGGTGGATGAGCCCCACCAGGCCACCGCGTTCGGTCGGTTCGCCGGCGCCGGTCCTCAGATCGGCGCCGGCGGAGAACATCCGCGGCCCGCCGGTGAGGATGGCGCACCACAGCTCGGGATCATCCTCGACCTCGTTCATCGCCTGGTCGATGCCCGCGGCGATGGCGGGGTTGAGCGCGTTGCGTTTGGCCTCCCGGTCGATCCGGATCACCAGGGTCCGGCCGTGCCGGTGCGTGGTGACCGGCTGGGGCCCGTCCACCCCGGTTGGACGGGCGGAGTCGACCGGGGTGGCGGGGATCGTCATCGGCCGAGCTTGCGGTGGTCCCAGGAGGCCGCCTTCTCGGGGGTCAGGCGCAGCCAGCCGTGCCGGCCGTCGTGGAACATCGAGCCGTCGGGGCGGCCGCCGTACTTGGCGGCGAACAGCCGCTCGGGCGTGGCGAGTTCGGGGGCGTCCTCGTCGCCGGTGCGGGGGACCGGGCCGACCGGCTCGAAGCGGCCGCGCAGCTCCACGCCGTGCAGCTCGGTGAACCCGCCGCCACCGTCGACGACGACGGCCGCCCGGGGGTCGCGCCGCACGTCCGTCCAGCGCTGGCTGCGCACGATCGAGTAGAGCCACAGGGACGTGCCGTCCCAGACGAACCACAGCGGGCTCAGATGCGGGGCACCCGAGGAGGTCAGCGTCGCGACGCGGCAGATGCGTTCCTCGGTCAGCAGTGTGTCGACCTCCGCGCCGGTCAGCGCGATCTTCCGGCCGCGGCGCTGGGTCTCGATCAGGTCAGGCTGCATGGATTCTCCTGCTGGGGTTGTGGTTGCGGCCAGTGGGGGCTGGCGCTGTCCGTGCGCGGTGCTCACCGCCTGGTGGCCGCCAGGGTGAGCACCGCGTCCGCGGCCACCCGACCCATGACCTGGTAGGCCGCCCGGTTGGGATGCAGGTAGTCGCCGGCGCTACCGGCGCTGCTGGGCACGAACGGCGCCGGCAGCGTCCCGGTGGCCGGGTCGGTCACGGCGGCGGCCAGGTCGGCGGTGGCATCGAAGACACCGCTGGTGAGGATGAACTCGTTGAGTTCCCGGCGGTACCGGTCCACCTGGTGGCCGCCGATGTGGGCGGCCAGCTCCGCGCCGACCGACCGCAGCGGGCTGTCCGCCGGCGGCGTGCCACCGGGGGCCAGCGCGGGTGGGATCGTCGCGCCGACCACCCGCACCCCGGCGTCGTGCAGCACGTCGACCACCTGCCGGTAGCCGGCCAGCACGGGCCCCGGGGTGCCCCGGCCGATCCCCAGATCGTTGATCCCCTCGAGCCAGACCACCACGTCGAGCCCGGACAGGCCGAGCACGTCCCGGTGGACCCGCACCGTCGCCGGCTGCCCGATCATCGCCGCGGCCACCGCGTTGCCACCGATCCCCTGGTTGACCACGCTCACCCGGTCGCCGAGCGCGGCGTGCAACCGGCGCGACATCGCGTTCGACCAGCGGTCGTACCCGCCGTGGGTGGAGAACGTGCCGTCGGTCAGGGAGTCACCGAACGCACAGACCACCAGGGTGGCATCCGGTAACCACATGTCGACGGCCTCGACGAACAGCACCGAGTTGATCGTGTAGGGGTAGGCGTGGTCATCCGGCGCGCCGGTCTGGTCGCCCGAACCCGGCGGGCTCAGATAGCCGGTGACCAGGCCGTCGGAGTGGGCACTGATCGGCCCGGACGCGCCGCGCACCGCGAGGCTGACCGCGAGCTCGCGACCGGCCAGCCAGCGTGGGGTGATCCGGTCGACGAACGGCAGGGCGACCGGGTCGCTGAACCTGCGCTCGCCGGGCGGGATCGTCACCTCCGGTCGGCCCTCGAAGGTCAGGGCGACCGAGGTGCCCTCGACCAGGTTCGCCTGGTACTCCCGTAATGCCACCGACGCGGCGCCGAAGGTCACGGCGTTCGGGCCGAACGCGTTGGACAGCCGCACCCGGGCGACGGCGCCCCACACGTCCGGCTTGACGATCATGCGGATGGTCTGGTCGCGGGCGCCGTCGGTGACGGGGCGGGTGAGGGCGAAGGAGAGGTCGGGCTGCGGCATGTACGCCGCCACCGCGGCGCCGGGCGGGGCGAGCGGGCCGAACGGGCCGGCGATCGACGTCGACCACGACGCCACCCATCCCGCGCCGCGGTCGGCCGCCGCCGGCCCGGACGTCGCGTCCTGGCGACCGGAGTCAGCCAGGCGACCGGAGTCAGTCATGGGTGCGCGCGTCTCCCGGAACCTGCTCCGCCGTTGCCGGGTTGTCGAGCTGTGTGACCTGGCCCGGGGCCGAGAGGAAACCGATGGTTCCCGTGATGGCGGCATGGGCCAGGGCGCTGGCGGTCTGCCAGTCGCGGCCGGCGTCGATGATGACGGCGGCGGTGAAATGGGAGCTCAGATGGGCTCCCACGGTGGTGAGCAGCGCGTCGGGCGGAGGGCCGCGGTGGCCCTGTTCGTGCCACAGGGTCGCGGCGATCTCGAGGATCCGGTCGTTCCAGCCGCGCCGGGTGGACAGCTGGAACGTGGCGAGGTCCGGCGGCAGATCGGTGCGGGCGGCCATCTCCCAGTAGCCGGGGCCGATGGAGGCGTTCATCCGGTGGGCCGCATCACAGGTCGCCCGCAGCCACTGGTCGACGTCGCCGCGAAAAGGTGGCAGCGACCGCAGGTAGTGCGTCATCGCGGCCTGGAAGGCGCTGGCGATGAGCTTCTCGCGCGTACCGAAGAGCCGGAACAGCGTGCGCCGGCTCACCCCGGACGCCTCGGCGAGCTGGTCCATGGTCGCGTCGACGCTGTTCTCGATCACGTACCGGCGAGCAGCGGTGAGCACATGCTCGAGTGCTGCCTGCCGCTTCACCTCCGCGAGGGGTCGGGTGGTCACCGGCATGGGGCCACGGTAGCCGTTGACACCCATTAGTGCCACGTACGACGCTGTGCGGTGCACAAGCGAAGGATCTGCGGGTTGGCGTGGAAGGACATTCATGGCGCACGGTCATCTGCACGTCGAACCTGTCACTGACGGAGACGACGAGATCGCGGCGGCGCTCGAGGACGTCTCGGTTCCGGCGCTCACCGCCGTCCTCGTCGGGCTCACCGGTGACCCCGCCCCTGTGCGCGGGCCGATCCGGCCCCGGCAGTGGGTGCACAACGAGTTCCAGGGCGCGCTCACCGAGGACGAGAAGGCGCTGCTGCGCCGCGACGCGCTGGCGGTCATCCGGTCCTGGCGGGACGCCGGCTGCCCCCCGGCGAAGGAGCTCGACCCCGCCCTGGTACACGAGATCATGAACTGGATCGCCTGCGAGCCGGTGCCCGACGACTACGTGGCGATGTACCGCGACGAGATGGATCTCGAGGGGCGCAACCCACGGGCGATCCGGCTGCCCGACCCCGAGCAGGTTCCGCTCGACCCGGGGTTCGGCGTTCTCGTCATCGGCTGCGGCGAGTCCGGCCTGCTCGCCGGGATCCGGCTCAAGGAGGCCGGTATCCCGTTCACGATCCTCGAGAAGAACGCCGACGTCGGCGGAACCTGGTACGAGAACCGGTACCCGGGCGCCCGGGTCGACGTCGCCAGCCACTACTACAACTACTCGTTCGGTCCGAACGACAGCTTCAGCGAGTACTACGCCCGCCAACCCGAGCTGTACCGCTACTTCCGTGCCCGCTTTGACGAGCACGGCATCGGTGCGCACGTCCGCTGGCGTTGTGAGGTCGAGCGGGCCGTCTGGGACGACGACGGCGCGCGCTGGCAGGTCACCTACCGCACCGCGGACGGCACCACGCACACGGCGTCCGCGAGTGCGCTGATCAGCGGGGTCGGCCTGCTGAGTCGACCGCTGATCCCCGACATCCCCGGGCTCGCCGACTTCGCCGGCCCGGCGTTCCACTCGGCGCAGTGGGATGAGCGGGTCGACCTGGGCGGCCGGCGGGTGGCGCTGATCGGCGCCGGGGCCAGCGGGTTCCAGCTCGGGCCGGCGGTCGTCGACGAGGTCGAGCGGCTCACCGTCTTCCAGCGGACCCCGCAGTGGATGGCGCCGAACCCGCGCTACCACGACCAGATCCGGCCGGGGGAGCGGTGGGCGATGCGCCACCTGCCCGGCTACGGCCGGTGGTACCGGTTCATGCTGATGTGGCAGTCCAGCGACCGGCTGCTGGAACTGGTCCGGGTGGACCCCGAGTGGCCCGACTTCCCGCGCACCGCCAACGCGTTCAGCGCCACCCGCCGGGAGGCCTTCGTCCGCTGGATCGACGAGCAGGTCGGCGACGATCCCGACCTCGCCCGCAAGGTCACACCCGACTACCCGCCGATGGCCAAGCGCATGCTGCAGGACAACGGCAGCTGGCTGCGCTGCCTGCGACGCCCCCACGTCGACCTGGTCAACGACCAGATCCTGCGGGTCGAACCGGATGCCATCGTCACCACCGCCGGACGCCACGAGGTCGACGTCATCGTCATGGCGACCGGGTTCCGGGCCAGCGAGGTGCTCTGGCCGATGGAGATCGTCGGCCGGGGCGGGGTGTCGCTGACCGACGTCTGGCAGGGGCGACCCGCGGGCTACCTCAACATCACGGTTCCGGACTTCCCGAACCTGTTCATCCTCGGCGGTCCGGCGACCAGCCTCGCCCACGCCGGCAGCGTCATCTTCCTCACCGAATGCCAGATGCGCTACGTCGGGGACGCGCTGGCGCTGCTGGCCGGCGGTCGGCGGTCGATCGAACCGACACCGACGGCCTACGCCCGTTACGCCGAGGATCTCCAGGCCGAGATCGGCACGCTGATGTGGGGCCACCCCTCGATCGAGCACTCCTGGTACAAGGCCGCCGACGGCCGGGTGTACGTCCTGTGCCCCTGGCGACTCGTCGACTACTGGGCGATGACCGCTCGACTGAAACCGGAGGACCACACTGTGAGCTGACCGGGTGGCTTTTCCGAAACCGACCCGCGGGCACGGTCCGGGCGGGATTTCGGTTGGTCCGGCACCGTGTCCTCCCGGTTCCTCCGGGTATTTTTTCCGCTGTTTTCGAGAGCGGCTTCTTGCTATTCCCGTCCGCCTGGCAGCGGCTGTTCTGGTCTGTTGTCGAATCGATCCCCAGTGTGTTCGACCGGTTCGGCAGAGAAGCGTGGGAACTCCCTTGACGGGATGATTTTCGGGACTCACTATCAAGGCAATCTCCATGGTGAGACCGAATTCATAACGGCCTGCACGACGGCCTGAGGGAGGACCGTGTAATGGCGACCTACGATCTGGTCATCAAGGGTGGAACCGTCATCGACGGGTTACAGACGCCGCGGTATCGGGCGGATGTCGCCATCGCCGGCGGGAAGATCGTCCACATCGGAAAGGTGCGTTCCTCCGACGCCGCGGAGGTCGTCGACGCCACCGGCCGGGTCGTGGCACCGGGCGTGGTGGACCTGCACACCCACTACGACAGCCAGCTGTTCTGGGATCCGTGGTGCACGATGTCGGGCTGGCACGGTGTCACCAGCGTCGTCATCGGCAACTGCGGGTTCGGCTTCGCCCCCTGCAAGCCGGTCGACCGTGAGCGGGCGATGCTCAGCCTGTCGCGCAACGAGGCCGTCCCGATGGAGACGATGCGCCAGGGCATGCCGTGGGACTGGGAGACCTTCCCCGAGTTCCTCGACAGCGTCGAGCGCACGCCCAAGGGCGTGAACGTGATGTCCTTCGTGCCGCTGGCCCCGCTCTACGGCTACGTCGTCGGTCTGGACGTGGCCAAGGGCAGGCCCGTCACCGACGAGGAGCTGCAGCTCATGTGCAAGCTCCTGATCGAGGGGATGGAGGTCGGTGGCTGCGGTCTGTCGGCGCAGATCCTCGGGGACGTCGGCAACGTGCAGCTCGACTACGACGGCACCCCCATGGTGACCGACCTGATGAGCGAACGGGACCTGCGGGCGTTCAGCCAGGCCCTGGGCGCGCTCGGGCGCGGGGTGGCGCAGGTGACCTCGCCGCTGGAGACCGCGGCGTTCATGGCCCGCGAGAGCGGGCGGCCGATCATCTGGAACGCCCTGCTCGCCGACGGCGCGCTCAACCAGCACGGCGGCCAGCAGATGTCGCACCGCGACGCCCTGACCCGCCTCACCGAGCTCAACGAGCAGGAGGGCCTGCGGGTCTTCGCCCAGGCGCTCACGACCAACTTCGCCTCCGAGTTCACCCTGGAGGACTACAACCTGGCGGATGCGATTCCCTGCTGGAAGGAGGCGCTGATCGGCACGATCGCCGAGAAGCGGGTGAAGCTCGCCGACCCGCGGCGCCGGGCGCAGATGAAGCAGGTGCACGCCGAGCGCGGTGGTCTGTTCGGCGCCGGCTACGTGCTCGCCGACATCAAGTGCCACTGGATCTCCAGCGACGTCGCGGACGCCCGCACGCTCAAGGACACCTACGAGGGCTACACCATCGGCGAGATCGCCGCGCGGGAGAACAAGCACCCGATCGACGCGATGCTCGACCTGGCCGTCGCCGGTGAGCTGCGGGTCGGCTTCGCCACACCGCTGCTGCGCACGCCGCCGCAGGCCATGAAGGAGATCGCCACCGGGTCGGTCTCGCTGCCCGGGGTCAGCGACGGCGGCGCGCACACCAAGTTCGTCACCACCGCCCGCTACCCGAGCGAGCTGCTCGGCCTGTGGGTGCGCGAGCACGAGATCATGTCGCTGGAGCAGGCGCACTGGCGGCTGTCCGCCTACCCGGCGCAGGCCGCGGGCCTCAAGGGCCGCGGTTTCCTCGCCGAGGACGCGCCCGCCGACGTCATCGTCTACGACCCGGACACGGTGGACAGCCTTCCCGCCGAGCGGGTCTGGGACTATCCCGCCGGTGAATGGCGGCTCATCCAGAAGGCCACCGGCTATGACCGGATCGTGGTGAACGGCACGACCACCTTTGTCGACGGTGAATGCACACAGACCACTCCCGGTCGGCTGCTGCGACACGGCACCGAATGACCGTCCGACCGATCCAGCAGATCCGACCGATCCGGTTCGACCAGACAGCAGAAGGCATTTGACGTGACCGACATTTCCGGATTAGCCGCAGTTTTCGACGCCGACAACCACTACTGGGAATCCAGCGACGCCTTCACCCGGCATCGCGATCCGGCTTTTCTCGACCGTGGACTGCGGGTCGTCGAGCGAGACGGCGAGATTCGCTACCTCCTCGGTGATCGGGCCCATCCGATCCTGCCCGGGCCGGGCGACGTGCATCCCCGTCCCCGTCCCGGCGCGCTCTACGACTACTTCGGTGGACGCGGCGACAAGGGTTCGGTCGGCGCGGAACTGGCCTGCGAGGCACCGGCGGACCATCCCGACTGGTTCCAGCGGGACGCCCGACTGCGCCGCATGGACGAACAGGGCCTGGCCGCCGTCTGGATGTTCCCGTCCCACGCGGTGTGCGTGGAAGGTCCGATGCAGCCCGACATCGAGGCGTCCATCGAGGTGCTGCGGGCGTTCAACCGGTGGCTCGAGGAGGACTGGGGCTTCGCCTACCAGAACCGGATCTTCGGCGTGCCGTTCCTGACCCTGTCCGACCTGGACCGGGCGGTCACCGAACTGGAGTGGTGCGTCGGGCGGGGCGCGCGGGTGGTGAGCATCCGCAACGGCCCGGTGTTCACCCCCGAGGGCTACCGGTCACCCGCCGATCCGCGGTTCGACCCGTTCTGGGCCCGGGTCCAGGAGGCCGGGATCGTCGTCGCCCCGCACGCCGGGTTCGACGACGGCTACCGGGAGGTCGAGGCGGCGATCGCGCAGAGCTGGGGCTACCACGAGACCAGTCGCGGCGGCGACACGAACGCGATCACGCGGGACGTGCCGTTCCTGAAGATGCTGATGAAGCATCGGCTCGTGCACGACTTCGCCGCGGCCCTGGTCGCCCACGGCCTGTTCGAGCGGTTCGGCGACCTGCGGATCGCGTTCATCGAGAACGGCGGCACCTGGGTCGGCCCACTGCTGCACGGTCTGCAGGTGATGCAGGGCCAGAATCCCGGGATGTTCACCGGCTCGCTGGTCGACCAGTTCATCGAGCACTGCTGGGTCGCCCCGTTCGTCGAGGACGACGTGGCGGAGCTCGCCGTGCACCTGCCGGTCGAACGGATCCTGTTCGGCTCCGACTGGCCGCACGCCGAGGGGCTCGCCGAGCCGAAGGACTTCCTCGGCGGCCTCGGCTCTTTCTCGGCGCACGACCGGCGGCGCATCATGCACGACAACGCCAGCGAGCTCACCCGGCCCGCGAGGTAACACAGCAGCCGGCCGGAGCGCTCCTGGTGGTCAGGCGCTCCGGCCGGTCCGGACAGTTCTGGCCGGCGAGGTGTTCTGGCCGGTCAGCGGCCTACTGCTGGTCGGGCAGGGTGAGGACGACGCCCGCGGTCTGGCCGCCGTCGATGGCGATCTCGGCGCCGGCGATGAAGGCGGCCCTGTCGGAGAGCAGGAAGACGACGAGCTCCGCGATGTCCGTGGGCAGGCCGGCGCGGCCCAGCGGCGTGGCGGCCAGCCGCTTCTCGGCCACCGGGTCGCCATCGCCGATGACCATCGGGGTCAGCACCGGCCCGGGGAGCACGGCGTTGACCCGGATGCCGTACGGGGCGAGCTCGAGGGCCGCGACCTTGGTGAGGCCGCGCAGCGCCCATTTCGACGAGGAGTAGGCACTGTGCAACGTCCAGGCGGTGGCCGCCGCGGCCGACACGGTGTTCACGATCGCCCCGGCGCCCGCGGCCCGCAGGTGCGGGGCGACCGCCTGCAGGCCGAGGAACGGCCCGAGGCAGTTGATCCGCCACACCCGCTCGAAGTCGGCCGGGTTCTCCCGCTCCAGGGACTCGCGGCGCAGCACACCGGCGTTGTTGACCAGACCGTCGAGACGTCCGAAGCGATCCAGGCCGCCCTGGACGGCCTGCGCCCAGGCCGCCGCGTCGGTGACGTCGAGGGAGACGGCATGAACCGCGTCCGGCAGGGCGTCGGCAAGCTCGTGCACGTCGGGCAGGACGTCACCGGCGATGACACGGCCCCCGGCCGCCACCACCCGCTCGCTGATCGCCCGGCCCTGCCCGCGGGCGGCACCGGTGACCAGCACGACCCGGCCGTCGAGCTCCACGGCGGGCGTGGGGCTGGCGGTCGCGGGCGTGCTGCCGGTGGACGATGGTGTGGTCATGGCTGGCCCGGTCAGATCGCCGACTCGCCCTTGAGCATGGCGCCGGCGTCGATGCGGAAGTTCTGCCCGGTGATGTACTTCGACTCGTCGGAGACGAGGAAGAGCACCAGGTCGCTGACGTCGCTCGGCTCGATGTAGGGGATCGGCATCGCCTGCATGGCCGGGAACGCCAGCTCCGCGTCCTCGCGGGTCGGGTTCTCCAGGTCGGGCCGGAACGCCTTGTAGATGTCGTCGTTCTGCAGCAGGTGGGTGTTGGTGTTGGTGGGGTGCACGGCGTTGAGCCGGATGCTGCTGGCCGCGAGCTGCAGCGCGAGGGTCTGGGTGTACTGGAAGATGACCCGCTTGGCCCACGCGTACCCGACGCCACCGCTGTTGCCCAGGTTCTCCGTGGTCCCCTTCATCATCCCGGCGGTGGAGCCGGTGATGACGATCGACGCGCCGGACTTCAGGTGCGGCAGGCTGACCGCGACGGTGTTCATCGCACCGATCAGGTCGACGTCGGTGCCGTCGACGAACCCGCTGAGCAGGGTGATGTCCTTCCACGGGCAGATGCCGGCGTTGGCGAGGACGATGTCGAGCCGGCCGAAGCGGGCGATCCCCTCGGCCAGGGCGGCCTGCAGCTGCGAGCGCTCGCGGACGTCGGCCCTGACCGCGACGATGCTGCGCCCGAGCGCCTCCACCTCCTTGACGGTCTGGGCGAGGTCCTCCGGCGTGGCCAGCGGGTAGGTGACGGTCTCGATCTGCTCACAGATGTCGACCGCGACGATGTCCGCGCCCTCCTGGGCGAGGCGTACCGCGTGGCTGCGGCCCTGGCCGCGGGCGGCTCCGGTGATGAATGCGACCCTGCCATCAAGCTTGCCCATGGGAGACCCTCCAGTTCGTTCGACGCCTGCTGCGACCGTCGGTCGTCACAGCGACCGGCGCGGCCCGGCCACGCGTCGGCCGGCTCTTCAGTCAGATCGGATGCGGCGACGTCCGGATGACACCTGACATTAGGTGCCAGCGACACCGGGTGCCAGCGACACCGGGTGCCGTTGATGTCGGATGCCTGCGACAGCCGTTCCGGCGATATCCGGTGCGTCGCGACCCGGGCGTTGCGGCCTGTCCGCGGACCATCGCTGACAGGGGTCTCCGGCGCCGAAAGGGACGGGCGGCAACCGCTGCTGCGGCGGGTTCTGGACGGTGTCGCTCCGGCCGAATCATGATCCCCGGTCGTCGCGCCTATGACATCGCACCGCAACGAGCGATGTCAACGCCGACGGGGAGGTCGGCCGATCCCGCGCGATGAACTGGCCGATCCGGCGTGATGGTCAGCCCACAGGGCTGGCCCGGTGCGACAACCCGGTCGCCCGGTGGTCGTGAGAACTCCCCGCCCCGGGGCCCGGGTAACCCACGGTCGCCACCTGGCCGGGTCCCGCCGCAGGCGGCAAACTCGACATCGACCTCATCGCTGACCTTAGAGTCGAACGGGTTCGGCCCCATCGGATCGGCCTGCCGTGCGCCTGCGCCGCGCGCACCCGACGACGGCCCGACGAGGACGACACAGCGGCGACCGCGCGGCGGGGACCAGGCGGGCGACCGCCGAGCGGCGGCGACATGGCGATGACGGGACGGCCGACAGTGACGACACAGCGGTGAGCACGACGGCGAGCCGGGGCACGGCCGGCGCCGGCAAGGGGACCTCGAACGTGATCGGCGAGCTCGCCCTGACGGTCGAGGAGGTCGGCGACGAGCTGCACGGTCTGCTGCCCGCGGTCCCCGAGCTCGCCGTGCCGGGCACGCCATGGCTGCGGGCCTCGGCGCTGGCCGCCCTCGCGGACGTGGTGCTCGGCCTGCTGGGGGTGCGCGAGATCGCCCCACGAGTCCCCGTCACCCTCGCGCTCGACGTGCACCTGTTCCAGGAGATCCCGGCGGGCGGCCAGACGGTGCGGGGAATCGGCCGGACCGTCAAGTCGGGCCAGACGGTCCTGGTGTCCGCGATCGACTTCGTCGGCGAGGACGGCCGCCTGCTCGGCATCGGCAGCAGCATCTTCGTCCCGGCGCCCGACCCGGCACTGCGGATGCCGCCCGGCGGGTGGGCCCTGGACTCGATGCGGCACCTCCGGGGCCGGCTGCGCGAGCCGATCGCCACCCGACTGCGCTGCGAGCCGGTCGTGCCCGGTGTGGTGTCGATGCGGGTGGGGCCGGACATGTCCAACGCCGCCGGCACGCTCAACGGCGGGCTGGTGCCGGTGCTCATGGAGGAGGCGCTGTTCTCGTTGCCGCCGCGGGTGTCCCCGCCGGGCACGACGCTGGCGTCGTTGGGGATCCGGTACCTGCGTCCGGTCCGCCGCGGCCCCGCCGTCGCGACGGCCAGCGTGGCCGGGGGAGAAGCGGCCGGGGGAGAGACCGGCGGGAACGGGTCGGCCGTGGTGCGGGGCGTGGTCGCCACGATCGAGGTGCGGGACGAGGCCACCGACGTCCTGGCCATCCTCGCGACGGCCCGCACGTTCCCGGCCCGCCCGCACCTGCCGACCGCCCGGGGCGTCTCCGATCCTTCCTCCGAGACCAGTCCGTTTCTTCCTGCTGGCCCGGCCGTCCACCCCGGCCCGGCCGTTCACGCAGGTCCAGCCGTTCACGCAGGTCCATCTGTCCACGTCGACGGAGAGTGAGATCATGACAGCTCCAGAGCAGGCGGCCTCCGAACCGGCCGAGGCCGGCGCACCGGCCCTCGTCGCCGTCCCCATCCCGTTGCGGGCCCGGGCCTGGTGGGGGGACCAGCTGATCGCCGAGTCGACCGCGACGGTGTGGGGACGGCAGCCGGATGGGACGTCCGCGCTGTACTTCCCGCGCGAGGATGTGCGGCTCGACCTGTTCACCCCGACGTCGACGCCGGCCACCTGCCCGGTCCGGGGCGGCGCCCAGACCTGGTCGATCGACGGCAAGGTGCCGCCGGCGCTGCGCGGCTGGGGCGCGCCGCCGGTGCCGGGCGCGGTCGTCGACGGGCAGGACGTGGCGTGGCTGTCCACCGAGCCGGCCGCCGGCCTGGAGTGGCTCGCGGGGCTGGTCACGTTCGACCATGACCGGGCGCTCGTCGAGATCGTCGACGGGGTTGACGGGGGCGATCCGCGCGACGTCACCGTCAAGCAGTTCCCGATCTGGGGTGACGTCGCGGATCTGGTCGACATTCTGGACGTGCGCCCGGACGGCGAGCGCCGGTACGTCAGCGGGTTCCTGTCGAGCCCGGGGCGGCCCGTGGTCGAGGCCAGCCAGATGCTCGGCCAGGCGATCGTCGCCGCGAGCCGGCATGCGCCGGGCCGCCGCGTCGTGTCGGCGCACATGGTGTTCTACCGGGCCGCCGACGCCCGCGAGCCGTTGGCGTTCGAGCTCGAGGAGCTCAACAACGGTCGCAGCTTCACCTCCGTCATCGCGCACGTCGACCAGGGTGGCCGGCGGCGCGCGTCCGGGACGCTGCTGCTCGACGTCACCGGAGAGGACGTGTTCCGCCACGCGGCGCCGGCACCGCCGGCCCCGGGGCCCTACGAGTCCGAGCCGCTCGACATGGCGGTCACCGGCCGGGATCTGCGGATCCCGGCCGGGGAGTACGACGACGATCCGGCGGCGCCGGTCGGGCCGCCGACCATCGACACCTGGGTGCGCTTTCGCGCGGTGCCGGCCGACCAGCCGCTGCATGCGGCACTGCTCGCCCAGTTCACCGGGCACATCTCGATCTCGGCGGCGATGCGCCCGCACGCCGGCGTCGGCCAGTGGCAGGCCCACCGCAGCCTGTCCACCGGTATCAACGCGATCGCACTGTCGCTGCACGCCGATATCCGCGCCGACCAGTGGCTGCGCTATCACCATCACTCGACTGTCGCCAACGGGGGAATGACCCACAGCGAGTGCCGGGTGTACACCGAGGACGGGGCGCTGGTCGCGTCGTTCACGGTGGACGCGATGGTCCGGCCGATGCCCGTGCGCCCCGGCACCGGCGACCATCGGACGGCGATGTGAGCGGGCGGCCAGACTGATCATCGATGGCGGGCCGGGCGTCTGGCGTCAGGGCGTCACCATGTGATCGCGTATCGCAGGGTTTTGGCGTGCGCGGGCCGTTGTGCCGGGTGATGCTGGGCGGGGAGGGAGGACGCCGTCCATGCGTCGTGCTGGTGTTCCGCTCGCGACCGACCCGGAGGCCTCGCCCGGCGCGCCGTCCACGTCAGGGGTCGCGCTGGCTCTCCCGCCCGCGGCGCCACTGGGCGGTCGGGCCTTCGTCCTGCTCGCGTGCGCCACCGCGGTGCTGGTCGCCGCCGTCCTCATCCCCCAGGCCGCGCTCGACGGCGGGAGTCGGCGTCCCTTCGAGATCTTCGGGCCGCTGGTCCTGAGCGGATGGTCGCTGCTGCTGGGCGTGGTCGCGGTGCTGCGCACACGCCGGGAGGAGCGGCGCTGGCGGGCGCTGCTGACCGGAGCGCTGGTCTTCGTCGTGGTCGGGGCGATCCAGTGGATCGTGGTCTTCGGCGTGGACCACGACCGGCGGGTGCACTACACCAGTCTGAACGCGGTGCACCTGGTGCCGGTGGGGCTGGCGTTCCTGGCGGTGCTGGCGCTGCCGGGAGAGCCCCGGCGCGACGCGGCCGACCCGCGCCGGGCGAAGCCCGACCTGGGTCGCTACCTGCTGATGCTCCTCGACGGACTGCTCATCGCCGGGTCCGTCCTTCTGCTGCTGTGGGTGGAGGTGCTCGGCGACCTGCACGGCAGCGGACTGTCCGCCGCCCGGTACTGGCTGGGGCTCGGGACCATCCTCGGCAGCGCCGCCCAGCTGTTCGCCCTGCTGCTGCTGCTCACCTTCGGCCGTCCCCGCAGTCCCCGGGCGGTCGTGCTGTACGCGGCCGGCGCGCTGTGCATCACGGTCGCCACCGGCGCGAGCGTCCAGTGGGCGCTGATCCAGCGGGTGGAGATCAACCAGACCGCGAGTGCCTGGGTGGGGCTGGCGCTCGGTCCGCCGCTGCTCGGGCTCGCCATGCTGGTCCCGCCCGGGCGCAGGCGGCCCGGCCCGGGCCTGACGTCCGCGCCGGGCACGCCCGGCCGGTCATGGGGCGACCAGTTCGCGGTGTGGGCGCACGTCTACCTGCCGTACCTGCCGCTGAGCGCCGTCGCCGGGCTGGTGGTGGCGACCGCGGCGCGCGGCGACGCCCTGCGCGGAGTCACCCTGGCGCTGTTCATCGCGCTGGTGGGGCTCGTGCTGATCCGGCAGATGGTGACCGTCGCCCAGAACACCCGGCTCCTGGTCAGTGTGCGCGTCGCCCAGCAGGAGCTGCATTACCAGGTGCTGCACGACCCGCTGACGGGTCTGGGAAACCGGATGCTGTTCGACGCGGAGGTCGCCGACGCGGTCCAGGACCACCGGGCGCACGGAACGCCGGTGGGGCTGCTGTACTGCGACCTGGACGACTTCAAGGCGGTCAACGACACCCTGGGCCATGCCGCCGGTGACGAGCTGCTGCGCGCGGTCGCCGGCCGGATACGCGGCGCGGTGCGCCGGGGGGATCTCGCCGCCCGCATCGGTGGGGACGAGTTCGCCGTGCTGCTGCGCGATCTCGGAAACGACCCACGGGCGGTCGGGGAGCTCACGGCACAGCGGGTCCGCGAGGCCATGTACACCCCGCTGCGGGTCCACGGGCACGACCGTCGGGTGTCCGTGAGTGTCGGGCTCGCGGTGGTGGCCGCGGCCGGTCCGCTGGAGAGCCCGGAGGAGCTGCTGCGGCGTGCCGATCGGGCGATGTACGCGGCGAAGAGCGGCCGGCGCCGCCGCCCCCCAGCGGCCCCCGACCCGGCGGCGGCGCCCGCGACCGGGCCACCCGCCGCCCTACGGCCCGCGCCGCCGACCGGTCATGGTGGCGCCATGACGGACGGCGACCCCGTGATCCCAAGACCCGTGTGACCCGTGACCCCGGTGATCCGGGCCACGGGTGGGTCGGATCCCGCGCGGGTCAGGCCTCGCGCAGACGTTCGGCCAGATCGCTGTCCATCGCCGGGGCGTCCATCACCAGGCGGGAACGGACGATCTTGCCCGAGGCGGTGCGGGGCAGCGGACCCTTCCAGCGCACCAGCTGCTCGGGCAGCTTGCGCTTGGCGATACCCAGCTCCAGCAGATGCGAGATCGCGTCCTGCAGGGTGACGTTCGCGCCGTCGGCGACCGCGACGGCGACCACGAGGCGTTCGCCGGTGGCCGGGTCCGGCAGGCCGAACGTGGCGTGTTCGGTCGAGCCCGGCAGCCCGAGCAACGCCTCGTCGAGCTCGCTCAGCGAGATCTTCAACCCGTTGCGGTTGACGATCTCCTTGAGCCGTCCGACGACGGTCAGCCGGCCGTCGGTGACATCGATCTGGTCGCCGGTGCGGTACCAGTCGTCCTCGAAGGCGCCCTTGTCATCGGCCGGGTCGAGGTAGCCCAGGAACAGGTTCGGACCACGCAGCAGGCCCTCCTGCGGGTGCTCCGACGAGCCGATGCGCACCTCACCGCCGCGGATGGGCACGCCGTCATCGGCCAGCCGCCGCTCACGCGGGTCGTCGGGCAGACTGCCGGAGAACACCGGTGCCTCGGACGAGCCGTACATGCGCACGATCTCGATGCCATAGCGGTCGGTGGCGAGCTCGAGCAGCGGGCGGGGCAGCATCGAGCCGCCGAGGGTGAGCCGGCGCAGCCGCACCGGCACGTCCGGCCCGGCCTCGGCCGCGGCGGTCAGCAGCCGCTGGGGGATGACCGGGGCACCGCCGAGCAGCGTCGGTTCCTCGGCGTTGATCCGCGCCAGGGTGGCCGTCGGACTGAAGCGGTCCTCCAGCAGCAGGGTGCCGTGCCGATCGGCCGCGAGCTGCAGCTGCATCAGGCCGGTGATGCTGGTCAGCGGGCTGACCAGGAACGTCGCCACGTGGTCGTGGGCGACGGACCGCTCGAGGTTGAACAGGCCCGCGGTGAGGGTGTTCAACGAGTGGACGACGCCCTTGGGCCGGCCGGTGGTGCCCGAACTGAACATGATGATCGTGGCGCGGTCGCGGTTCGGTTCGGTCCAGGTGGCCGCCGGCACCGACGGGTCGACCTCGGCGCCGAACAGCTCCAGCGACAGCACCCGGTCCCCGGCCAGGGCCAGGGCCTCGCCGAGTCGTTCGGCCTCCCGGTCGGGCACGAGGATCCACGGATCGGTCGGGAGTGCCTCCAGCGCGAAGCGCACCTCCGCCGCACCGCTGCGCCGGTCCAGCCCGACCACGGTCGTCCTGGCCCGCAGCAGGGACTGGTAGGCGATGACACCCTGATGGGTGTTGCCGGTGACCAGGATCGCGGCGTCGCCGGGGCGGACCCCGCGGGCGGCCAGCGTGGACACCCCGCCGGCGACCGCGGCGGCGAGCTGGGCGTAGCTCAGGCGCACCTCGTTGTCGACGACGGCGAGTGCGTCCGGAGTGCTGGCCGCCGCGGCCTCGATGCCGTCGGCGAGGCGGCGCTCGTCCCACTGGCCCTCGGCCCGGTAACGCTCACCGAGCTCGGCCCGCACCCCCGACAACCGCGGGTAGCGCGCGGTGCGGGCACCACCACTGCCGCCGGTGCCCGTCCCCGTGCTGTCGTCAGAGCCGTTGTCGTTGCCGTCCGCCACGATCAGGCTGCTCCCGTCCTGCTCAACATCCGGGCCAGGTTCTTCTGGAAGGCCGGCTCGTCGAAGGACTCCGATTCGCTGTCGAGCCCACCGGACAACAAGGATGCCACTGCTTGGCGCAAGCCGCTGTTGATGAGCTTTTTCGACTCGACGACCGCCTGGGGCGGCAGGGCGGCGAGGCGGTTGGCGAGCTCGACCGCGGTGGTCACCGACTCGCCGCGGGGCACCACCCGGTTGACCAGGCCCAGGTTCAGCGCCTCGGCCGCGGGAATCCGGTCGCCGAGCAGGATGTACTCCTTGGCCCGCTGCAGGCTGATCAGCAGCGGCCAGACCAGTGCGCCGCCGTCGGCCGCGGTGAGGCCGAGCAGGACGTGCGGGTCGGCGAGGAAAGCCTGTTCCTCGATCACGACCAGGTCGCTCATCGCGGCCAGGCTGCAGCCCAGGCCCACGGCCGGGCCGTTGACGGCGGCGATGATCGGCACCCGCACCGAGGTCATCCCGCGCACGATCGCCGCGGCCTCGGCCATCACCTTGGCGCGCAGCCGGGGGTCGGTGACCATCCGGTCAAGCAGGGCGAGATCACCACCGGCGGAGAACGCCTTGCCAGCGCCGGTGAGGACGACGGCCCGCACCTCGCTCGCCGCGTCGATGGCCGGCCACACCTCGGCGAGGGCGGTGTGCAGCCCCTCGTCGGAGGCGTTCAGGGTGGCGGGACGGTTCAGGGTGACAACCCGGACCGGGCCCCGATCCTCAATGAGTACCGGGGCTTCCGGCTCCTCGTGCTCGACCACGTCACTCCTTGAAAGACGACCCGGGAACTTCGACGTTGCTTCGAGGTTCGCGGGTTCCTATATTGACGTC
Source organism: Frankia umida (assembly GCF_023242945.1). Classification (NCBI taxonomy): domain Bacteria; kingdom Bacillati; phylum Actinomycetota; class Actinomycetes; order Frankiales; family Frankiaceae; genus Frankia; species Frankia umida. The sequence goes on along the minus strand of NZ_JALKFT010000004.1, from coordinate 227,998 downwards.
AATGTTGCATATAACTGCCAGCAGTGGAAGCGGTCCGCTTCGTGACGATGCGTGCTCGTACGCCGCTGCCCTCGACGACTGGCTGGCCACCCGGCCGGCGGCGTTGGAGGCTGCTTCGCGTCCGATCGCCGCGTACGACCAGCGGGTGGCCGTGACTTCCGCGCTCATGGGTGTCCTGTACGACGAGGGTTGGGCCCGTTACGGGTGGCCCGAGCAGCTGGGCGGCTTCGGTGGTGACATCGTGCACCGAGCCGTCATGTGGGACGCGCTGGCGCGGCACGGGCTGCCGGCGATGGCGCTCTACGAGCATCTCGAGGTGCTTCTGCCCACGCTCGTGGCACTCGGTAACCCGACCTTCATGGCCGAGGCGCTGCCCCGGTTCCTGCGCGGCGAACAGGTCTGGTCCCAGGGTTTCTCCGAACCCGAGGCGGGTTCGGACCTGGCCAGCGCCCGCACCCGGGCCGTCGAACGCGACGGCGGTGGGTACGCCATCACCGGGCGCAAGATCTGGACGAGCTGGGCGCGCTACGCCCGGTGGTGTCTGGTGCTCGCCCGGACCGGGACGACCGAGTCACGCCACCGCGGGCTGTCCGCCTTCATCGTCGACCTGCAGGATCCCGGCGTCGAGGTGCGGGCGATCGAACAGGCCAACGGCACCGACGAACTCGCCGAGGTGACCTTCGACGAGGTGCTGGTCGGCCCGGAGCGCCTGGTCGGGGAGATCGGCGGCGGCTGGCGGGTGGCGATGCACATCCTCGCCCACGAGCGCGGGACGTTCGGCTGGTTCCGGCACAACTTCCTGACGCGGGAGGTGCTTGACAATCTCTCGCTGGGCGGACCGGCGGGCGATACGCTGCTGGGCAACGCTCTGCTTGATCTGGCCGCCGTCCGCGCCAGCAGTTTCGGTGGTGTGCGGGCGCACGCGGCGGACACGGTGCTCGGTCCTCGGGCCGCGTTCGTGAAGCTGATGCTGGCCGCCAGCGAGCAGGCCGTGAACGACTGGGTGCTCGCCAGCGATCCGGATCTTGCTGTTGGCGTGCAGGACGACCATGTGGCGGTGAACCGCCAGGACTATCTGTTCTCGCGCATCGTCACCGTCTACGGAGGGTCGCAGCAGATGCAGCTCGACACCATCGCCAAGCAGATTCTGCGGCTGCCATGACGTCGGTCGTGGAGTCACCGGACCGCGAGTTCCTCGAGGCGGCCGGTGCCGCGCTGCGCGGCACCGGGCCCGGTGAGGACCCGCTCGAGGCGCTCGGCTGGTGGGATCTGCTGGCCGAGTTCGACGACCGCGACGCCCGCGGGGCCGCCCTGGCGCTGTTTCGCGCCCAGGGCCGCGAGCTCGCGGACACCGCGGCGCTCGGCGCCCTGATCGCCCAGCCGTATCTGGCGGCGGCCGGGGCGGAACCCGGCACCCTCGTCGCCGTGATCGTCCGCCGTTCGGCCCGTGGCGAGCGGCTGCTCGCCGTCGGTGATGTCGCCGGGCGCACGCTGCTCGTCGACCGGCCGGGTCAGGGCGCGTCGGTCATCGCCGCAGAGAAGACCGAGCTCGTGCCGGTGACCGTGCCCGGTCGCCTCACCCTGCACGAGGTCCGGGTGGACGACGCGGCGCTCACCCCGGCGATAGCCGAGGCCGAGGCCGCGGCCGTGCGGGCCCGGGCGGTCTGTCTCGGCCGGATCGGCACGTCGCTGGAGATCCTCGGCGCCGCCGAGGGGACCCTCGCGCTCGCCGTGGCCTACGCCGCCTCCCGAGAGCAGTTCGGCCGGCCGATCGGCACGTTCCAGGCGGTCCGTCATCTGCTGGCCTGGGCACAGACCGACAGCGTGGCCCTGGAAAGCGTCGTGACGACCGCCGTGGCGCTCGACGCCGCGGCACCGCAGCGTCACGACGAGGTCGTCAAGGCGCTGGCGGGGCGCAACGGCCGGCGCATCTGCGAACGGGCCATGCAGGTGTTCGGCGGCATCGGATTCACCGCCGAACACGACCACCATCACTTCCACAGCCGGGTGCTGGCCCTCGACGCGCTGCTCGGCACGTCCGCGGAGCTGACCCACACGCTCGGCGCGTGGTGGCGCGAGTCCCGCGCCGACCCCAGCGCATCCGCGCGCGCCCTGCTGGCCGCAACCGGCTCGTGACAGCGTCCGCGGTTCCCACGTCCACCATCTGATCAGCAAGGAGAGGCCCACATGACGTCGAGTCCGTCGCCCTATCCGATCTTTGACGCCGACAACCACATGTACGAGACCGAGGAGGCGTTCACCAAGTTCCTGCCGGAGCAGTACCGCAGCGCGGTGCGCTACGTCGAGGTCGACGGTCGTACCAAGATCGCTATCAAGGGTCAGATCAGCGAGTACATCCCGAACCCGACGTTCAGCGTCGTGGCGCGCCCCGGCGCGCAGGAGGAGTACTTCCGTATCGGCAACCCGGAGGGCAAGTCCTACCGGGAGATCATCGGCAAGCCGATGCGCTCGATCCCGGCGTTCCGCGAGCCCGAGGCGCGCCTGAAGCTGCTCGACGAGCAGGGCGTCGAGCGCACCCTGATGTTCCCGACGCTCGCGAGCCTGCTCGAGGAGCGCATGCGGGACGACCCGCAGCTGACCCACGTCGTCATCCACGCGCTGAACCAGTGGATGCACGAGACCTGGTCGTTCAACTACGAGAACCGGATCTTCGCCACCCCGGTCATCACCCTGCCGATCGTCGACAAGGCGATCGAGGAGCTGGAATGGGTGGTGGAGCGCGGAGCCCGCGCCATCCTCATCCGCCCGGCGCCGGTGCCGACCTACGGCTACTCGCGCTCCTTCGGTCTGCCCGAGTTCGACCCGTTCTGGAAGAAGGTCGTCGAGGCCGACATCCTGGTCGGGTTCCACTCGTCGGACAGCGGCTACAACCGTTACACCGACGACTGGGAGGGCGCGAACAAGGAGTACCTGCCCTTCAAGCCGGAGGCGTTCCGGATGGTCAACCAGTGGCGCCCGATCGAGGACACCGTCTCCTCGCTGATCTGCCACGGCACGCTGACCCGGTTCCCCCAGCTCAAGATCGCCTTCGTCGAGAACGGCGCCTCCTGGGTCGAGCCGCTGATCGCGAGCCTGAAGAACGTGTACAAGAAGGGCCCGCAGATGTTCGAGGAGGACCCGATCACGGTCCTTCGCCGCAACATCCACATCAGCCCGTTCTGGGAGGACGACATGTCGAAGTTGGTGGAGCTGCTCGGCGAGGACCGGGTGCTCTACGGCTCCGACTACCCGCACCCCGAGGGCCTGGCCGAGCCCGCGAGCTTCGCCGCCGAGCTGACCAACGTCAGCGAGGAGGTCAAGGCCAAGATCCTCGGCGGGAACATGTCCCGGCTCATCCCGGTCTGACCGGGGCTTCGGCCCGTCGGCCCGGTGGGTCGACGGGCCGCCCGGCCGGCGCCCTGGCGCGCAGGCGAAGGGGGATCTGGTGACAGATCGCGTGGTCCTTGCCTTCGGCGAGCGCGGCTACGGCCGGGCCGAGATCGAGGCGCTGACCGAGGGGCTGGCCCGTCGGCTGGTCGCCCGCGGGGTGCGCCCCGGTGACCGGGTGGCGTTGATGTCGTCGAACCGCCCCGAGTTCGTCGTCGCGGTGCGGGCGCTGTGGCGGGTCGGTGCGGCGGCGGTGCTGTTCAGTCCGACGTGGCGGGCCGGTGAGGTCGAGGACGCCCTCGCTCTCACCGAACCGCGCCACGCCGTGGGCGACCACCCCGCGCTCGCCGCCGCCCTGCCGATGCTGCACCTGGGCGAGCCGATCGAGGCGGTCACACCGGGTCGGCCGGCGGCCGGGTCGGCCACGGGTTCGCCCCGTTGGCCGGTGCCGCGCCCGGACGCCGAGGCGCTGCTGGTGTTCAGCTCCGGGACGACCGGGCTGCCCAAGGCGGTGCGGCACACCCACGCGTCCTTCGACGCGGCGGTCGGGCACTGGCGGCGTGCGCTGGGAATGACCGGCGCCGACCGGATGCAGATCGCCACACCGCCGTCGCACATCCTTGGCATCCTCAACATCGCCACGGTGTGGGCGGCCGGTGCCTGGATGCGTCTGCACCGCCGGTTCGACCTCGACCGGGTCCTGCGTGCCATCGAGGCGGACCGGGTCACCATCGAGATGGCGGTGGCGCCGATCGCCCTGGCGATCGCCGGGCATCCGACACTGGAGTCGTTCGACCTGTCGTCGCTGCGCTACATCATGTGGTGCGCCACCCCGGTCACCCCGAGTGTCGCCGAGTCGGTGACGGCGCGTACCGGGGTCGGGTGGGTGACGGCCTACGGGGCCAGCGAGGTGCCGCTGTTCACCTGCACCCCGCCGGGGCGCACGTCGCTCACCGGCGCGCCGCTGGACAGCGTCGGCCAGGCGGTGGACGGCGTCGAACTGCGGGTGGTCGACCCCGACCGCGGCGTCGTGCTGCCCGTCGGCGCCACCGGCGAGCTGCAGGCCCGGTCGGCGTCGGTGATGGCCGGCTATCTGCCGGCCGCGGCGACCGCGGACGTCATGGTGGACGGCTGGTACCGCACCGGCGACCTCGGCCAGGTGGACGCGGACGGCTGGGTGCGGCTCACCGACCGGCGCAAGGAGATGATCAAGGTGCGGGCGTTCCAGGTGGCGCCGGCCGAGGTGGAGGCGGTGCTGCACCGACACCCCGCCGTGGCCGACTGCGCCGTGTTCGGCGTCCCGGACGCCGCCGACGGGGAGGCGGTCATCGCCGCCGTCAGTACCCGGGCGCCGGTCACCGCGGACGAGCTGATCGCGCTGGTCGGCGGGCGGCTCGCGTCGTACAAGCGGCCCCGCCGCGTCATGTTCACCGACGAGATCCCCCGGTTACCGTCCGGGAAGGTGCTGCGTCGGGTGCTACGGGCACGCTATGAAGAACAGTAGAGCCACGGACACGGACCAGTAGAACATCACAAGGGGCAACGTCCGCTACGGGCAGTGCCTACCAGGGGCAACATCGCGATGCGGGTATCGAGCTGGTCGGCCCGACGCGCGGCTGAGGAGCTGCAGGTGTTCATTCGCTACGAGGTCGCCGACAAGATCGCGACCATCTCGCTCAACCGGCCTGAGGTCGCCAACGCCCAGAATCCCGAGCTGCTCGACGAGCTCGACGAGGCGTGGCGTGCCGCCGCCGCCGACGACGACGTCGCCGTCATCATCCTGCGCGGGGAGGGCAAGCACTTCTCCTCCGGGCACGACATCAAGGGCGCGGGCAGTGCGAACGGGCACGGGAAGATGACCCTCGAGGAGATCATCCAGTACGAGTCGCGCCGCTACCTGGAGTACACGCTGCGCTGGCGCAACACCCCGAAGCCGTCGATCGCGGCCGTGCAGGGCCGCTGCATCGCGGGCGGGCTGCTGCTGTGCTGGCCGTGTGACCTCATCATCGCCGCGGACGACGCGAAGTTCTCCGACCCGGTGGTGGCGATGGGCATCGGCGGGGTCGAGTACCACGGGCACACCTGGGAGCTCGGGCCGCGCAAGGCCAAGGAGATCCTGTTCACCGGCCGGGCGATCACCGCCGAGGAGGCGGAGAAGGTCGGCATGGTCAACCGGGTCGTGCCCCGCGCCGAGCTGGACACCGCGACCCGGGAGCTGGCCGCCAGCATCGCGAAGATGCCGCCCTTCGGCCTGCGCCAGGCCAAGCGCGCGGTCAACCAGACCTTGGACGTGCAGGGCTTCTACGCGGCGATCCAGTCGGTGTTCGACGTCCACCAGACCGGCCACGGCAACGCGCTCAGCGTCTCCGGTTACCCGATCCTGGTGAACCTCGACCAGATGAAGACCAAGGTCAAGTCCGAACTGTAGGACAGGCGAACGGCGCCACGGCGGGAGCCGGACGGTCGCCGAGGCGAGGAGAGAATGGCGTGACCAAGGTAGCGTTCGCCCCCGACGTGTTCACCTGGCCGGCCGACGAGCCGCAGCTGATCGGCAGCCGCTGCCCGGTCTGCCAGGCGGTGACGTTTCCGCGCAAGCCGTCGTGCCCGCGCTGTGGCAACCCCGACATGGCCGAGCGTCTGCTGCCCCGGCGCGGGACCCTGGTGGCCTGGACCATCCAGGGTTTCCTGCCCAAGGCGCCGTACGCGGGCGGGGAGACCGAGGAGACGTTCCGACCCTACGGGGTGGGGCTCGTCCAGCTCGGCGACGAGGTCCGGGTCGAGACGCGGCTGACCGAGGCCGACCCGGAGAAGCTGCGTTTCGGCATGGAGCTGGAACTGGTGGTCGTGCCGTTCCGTACGGACGCGGACGGTACCGAGGTCGTGATCCACGCCTTCGCGCCGACCGAGTCCTGACCCAAGAACCGTCCCAGCGCACGAGTCGTCCCAGCCCTGGATCGAGGAGATTGACATGCACGACGTCGCCATCGTCGGGGTGGGCATTCACCCGTTCGGCCGGTTCGGGCCGAAGTCGGCGATCGAGATGGGTGCGCAGGCGGTGCGGGCCGCCTGCGCCGATGCCGGAATCAGCTGGTCGGATGTGCAGTTCGCGTTCGGTGGCAGCAACGAGGTGGACAACCCGGACGCGGTGATCAGCCTGCTCGGCCTCACCGGCATCCCGTTCATGGATGTCTACAACGGCTGCGCCACCGCCGGCACCGCCCTCGAGCTCACCGCCGACGCGATCCGCTACGGCAAGTACGAGCTCGGCGTCGCCGTCGGCATGGACAAGCACCTGCCCGGTGCGTTCACCGCCGACCCGGAGTACTACAGCGCGCCGTCCTGGTACGGCGAGGCCGGCCAGTTCCTCACCACGAAGTTCTTCGGCATCAAGATCAACCGCTACATGCACGACCACGGCATCTCACACGCGACCCTGGCCAAGGTCGTGAACAAGAGCCTGCGCAACGGGGTGCTCAACCCCAACGCGTTCCGCCGCAAGCCGCTGGACGAGGAGACCATCCTCGGGGCGCGGATGCTCAACTACCCGCTGACCCAGTACATGTTCTGCTCGCCGGACGAGGGCGCGGCGGCCGTGGTGCTGTGCCGGGCCGACATCGCCCACCGCTACACCTCGAACCCGATCTACCTGCGGGCCACCGCGCTGCGCACCCGGCGCTACGGCGCCTATGAGGTGCACAGCTCGTGGGCCGCGGTGGAGGAGGACGTCGCGCCGACGGTCTACGCCAGCCGGGCCGCCTACGAGGCCGCCGGCATCGGCCCGCAGGACGTCGATGTCATCCAGCTGCAGGACACCGACGCCGGCGCCGAGATCATCCACATGGCCGAGAACGGTTTCTGCGCCGACGGTGAGCAGGAGAAGCTGCTCGCCGAAGGCGCCACCGAGATCGGCGGCCGGCTGCCGGTCAACACCGACGGTGGTCTGATCGCCAACGGGGAACCGATCGGTGCCTCCGGCCTGCGCCAGATCCACGAACTGGTCCGCCAGCTGCGCGGCCAGGCCGGCGACCGCCAGGTCCCCGGCAACCCCCGGGTCGGCTACGCCCAGCTCTACGGCGCCCCCGGCACCGCGGCCGTCTCCATCCTCACCACCTGACGGGGACGTCCCCCCCTGACGCGGAAGGGGGGGCCCCCCCGGGGGGGGCGCCCCGTGCGGGGGGGGGGGGGCCGCCCGTTTCCGGTTCGTGGCCGGCCTCCCGTGTGGCCTGCCCGCGGAGGCGGAACGCGTATCGCGCCCCCGGCGGAACAGGACCGGCAATCCCGCGCCGACACACAGGAGCCGGCGCGGGCCCAGGATCAGAGCAGCTCGAGGACCATGGCGGCGCCCATGCCGCCGCCGGCGCACATCGACACGACGCCCAGCGTGGCGCCGCGGCGGCGCAGCTCGCCGAGCATGGTGACGACCATCCGGGCGCCGGTGGCGGCGATCGGATGGCCGAGGCTCGCGCCGCTGCCGTTGACGTTGACGATCTCCGGGTTGATCCCGAGCTTGCGCACCGCCGCGACCGGCACCGAGCAGAACGCCTCGTTGATCTCGAACAGGTCGATGTCGGCGAGGGTGAGACCGGCCCGGTCGAGTGCCTTCGGGATGGCCAGGGTGGGGGACATGCCGGTACGGGCGGGCTCGATGCCGACGGCGGACCACGAGCGGATCCGGGCCAGCGGGGTGATGCCGTGAGCGGCGGCGTAGGTGTCGCTGGTCACGGTGACGGCCGCGGCGGCGTCGTTGAGCCCGGCGGCGTTACCCGCGGTGACGGTGCCGGCCTCCCCGAGTTCCGGGTGGATGAGCTTGAGCGAGGCAAGCCGCTCCAGCGTCGTGCCACGCCGCGGGTGCTCGTCGGTGTCGAAGCGCACGACGCTGCCGTCGGGCCGGGTGACGTCCAACGGGATGATCTCTTCGGTGAACGCGCCCGCGTCGATGGAGGCGATCGCGCGGGCGTGGCTGTAGACCGCCCACTCGTCGACGTCGGTACGGGTCAGGCCCATCTCGCGGGCGGTGTTCTCGCCGACGGTGATGGACATGTCGAACGCGGGGGCCTCGGGGGTTTCGGGGTGCGACGGGGGGCGCCACAGCGTCTGGTTGCCCTCGGCGTCGAACTTCACGCTGGGAGCGGCGTTGGTGAGGCTTTCGGTGCCGCCGGCGATGACGACCTGGTCCATCCCGGCGCGGATGCTGCCGGCGGCGATCGAGACCGCGGACAGGCCGGCCGCGCAGTGCCGGTTGTCGGCCAGGCCCGGCACGTCGTTCAGACCGAGCCGGACGGCGACGTTGCGGGCGATCACCCCGCCGCCCTGCATCGACTCGGCGAGGACGATGTCGTCGACGTCCTGCGCCGGGATCCCGCTGCGCTCAAGCACAACCGGGATGACCGCCTCGGCGAGGTCGAAGGCGTCGAGGCCGACGAGGGTGCCCTTGCGGGTTCGGCCGATGGCCGTGCGGCCGGTCGAAACGATCACTGCTTCGGTCACGGGGATCCTCCCTGGGGGAACCGGCCGCGCGCCCGCCGACGGCACCGCCGCGGCGCGACACGCCGCCCATCCGCGCAGATGTCGATATTGATATCGACAGTAGTCAGCGCCCCTGCCACTCGCAACCGACCCGTGGCCGACCCCGGGCGTTCCCGTAACGCCGCAGGTCCAGCTGTCGCCGGGCCGTCCGTGCCGGGCCGTCCGCGCCGGTCTCCATGTCCGCACGGGGAGACCGGCGGCGGCGAGGACGGGCCCCGGGCCGGGGGAGGTCCTACTTCGGGGGGAAGCGCAGCGCGCCGTCGAGACGGATGTTCTCGCCGTTGAGGTAGGGGTTGCGCACGATCGACTCGACCAGCAGGGCGAACTCCTCCGGCCGGCCCATCCGCTTGGGGAACTGGATGCTGGAGGTCAGCTTCTCCTTCAACGCCTCGGGCGCGGAGAGCATGATCGGGGTGCCCATGGTGCCGGGCGCGATCGCGTTCACCCGGATGCCGGACGGGGCGAGGTCACGAGCCAACGGCAGCGACATGCCGAGGATGGCGGCCTTGGCCGCGGCGTAGGCCAGCTGACCGACCTGGCCCTCCAGTCCGGCGATGGAGGCGGTGTTGACGATCACGCCACGCTCGCCGTCCTCGGTCGGGGTGTTGTGGGCTATCGCCGCGGCGGACAGCCGGGTGACGTTGAACGTGCCGACCGCGTTGAGCTGCAGGACGCGGACGAACGAGTCCTTGTCGTGCGGGGTTCCGTCGCGGTTGAGGGTGCGGGCGGCGATGCCGCCGCCGGCGACGTTCACGACGATCGAGAAGGTGCCCAGCGACTGGGCCGCGCTGATCGCGGACTGCACCACGTCGTCGTCGTTGATGTCACCGCTGACCGCGAGGGCGTCCGGCCCGATGCTGTCGGCGACCTCCTTGGTACCGCCGTCGTGCAGGTCGAAGACCACGGTCTTCACGCCGAGGCCGACGAGATGCCGCACGGTCGCGGCGCCGAGACCGCCGGCACCTCCGGTGACGATCGCCGAACGTCCTGTCAGATCCACAGTGTCCTCCTGCCCCGGGACGCCGTTCCCAGCCGGGAACCCGCGTCCGTGCGTGTCCCGAAATCGGGACCCATGCCCTGCCTGCTGTGGGCAGCCGCCGCTAGGGGCGACCGCGGAAGTCCAATCCCGGCCGCGAACCCAGGCCATCATGGACAGCGTGACCATAACGGGTCCGGTCCTGGCGGGACAACGGACGCGGCGTCCGCCCGGCCGCCACGGCGTCCGCCCGGCCGCCACGGCGCCCGCCCACCGCCGAGCCGGCCGCGGTGCGGCAGGTCCTCGTGGGCAGCGCTCGTGGGCAGCGGAGGTGGGCAGGCATGCTCCGGTGCCAGACGTTGACATTGACATCGAGTTTTGCGTCGGGCTAGCGTCGAATACGTGACAGAGGTAACGCTTGGCCTGAGCCTGGCTGGAATCCGAGGCAAGGGCGCCTCGCTCGCCGAGGTGGCACGCCGGGCCGAACAGGTCGGCTATGACTCGGTGTGGACCGGCGAGGCCTGGGGTGCCGACGCCTTCACACCGCTCGCCTTCATCGCCGGCATCACCACCCGGCTGCGACTGGGCACCGCGATCGCGCAGATGCCGGCCCGGACCCCGGCGGCCACCGCGATGACGGCCCTCACCTTGCAGCAGCTGTCCGGGGGCCGGCTCATCCTCGGCCTTGGCGCGTCCGGGCCGCAGGTGGTGGAGGGCTGGCATGGCGTGCCGTACCGCCCGCCGGTGCAGATGACCCGCGAGTACCTGGCCATCCTGCGTCAGGCCCTCGCCGGCACCGGCAAGGTCGCCTTCGAGGGATCCGTCTACCAGGTGCCCTACACCGGCCCCGGGTCCACCGGCCAGGGGCGGGCGCTGCGTTCGCAGTTGCCGGGTGCGCCGCAGACGCCGGTTCTCATCGCCGCGCTCGGGCCGAAGAACGTCGCGATGACGGTCGCCGAGGCCGATGGTCTGCTGCCGTACCTGTGGAGCCCGCGGCACTGGAAGAACGCCTGGGGTGAGGCGCTCGCCGCCGCCCCCGCGGGCTTCCAGATCGCGCCGACGGTGCTCGCCTGCGTCGGTGACGACGTCGAGGCCTGCCGCGACGAGGTCCGCCCGCGGATCGCGTTGCACATCGGCGGCATGGGGTCGAAGACGAAGAACTTCTATGCCAATCTCGTCGCCCGTTACGGATATGTGGAGGAGGCGAACCGGATCCAGGACCTGTTCCTTGGCGGCGACCGGGCCGGGGCGTGCGCGGCCGTCCCCGACGACCTGGTCGACGACCTGGCCCTGGTGGGTCCGCCGGCGCGGATCGCCGACCAGCTCGCCGCCTGGCGGGACGGCCCGCTGAGCACCGTGATCGTCGAGCCGACCGACCACACCATGCTGGAGGCCATCGCCGGCATCTGGTGAGACCGCCAGTGGTCGGCCGGACGGTCGAGACCGCCGGTATCTGGTGGCGCCGCCGGCTGGTGGTGAGGCAACGTGACGGTGGGACCGGGTCCGAAGTCGACGTGGAAAGTGGGAGTACGGCCTTGGCACAGGGTGCGCAAACAGGGACGACAGCCGCACGGCTGCTGCGGGCGCGGGCCGCGGACGACGGCCCCGGCCTGATCATCGGCGATGACCGGTGGAGCTACCGCGAGCTGGTCGCGCAGGCCGCCCGCCGGGCGAACCACTTCGCGTCGGTGCGCGATCCGCGGCGCCCCCCGCACATCGGTGTCCTGCTGGAGAACGTGGCCGACTACGTGTTCTGGCTGGCCGCGGCCGCGCTGTCGGGGGCGACCGTGGTCGGCGTCAACGCGACCTACCGGGGCGAGCAGCTCGGCCAGCTCGTCCGCCACACCGACTGCCAGCTGCTGGTGACCTCCGCCGGTTACGCGCCGCTGCTCGAGGGGGTGGACACGGCGGTGTCGGCCGAGCGCGTCCTCGTCGTCGACACCCCGGAGTACGCCGCGCTGCTCGAGGCGGCTCCGGCCACGCTGCCGGCTGTCGAGGTCGGTCCCGAGGACCTGTTCCTGCTGATCTTCACGTCCGGTTCGACCGGCCTGCCCAAGGCGGTGCGCTGCACCAACGGCCGGTTCGCCCGTACCGGCGGGCACGTCGCGAAGGTCACCGAGCTGCGGCGCGGTCGGGACCTGGTGTACTCGCCGTTGCCGTTCTTCCATTCCAGCTCGCTGTTCACCGGCTGGTCCTCGGCGCTGAACGCCGCCGTCCCGATCGCGACGCGGCCGAGGTTCTCCGCCTCGAACACCCTGCCGGACCTGCGCCGCACCGGCGCGACGGTGATGACCTACACCGGCAAGGTGCTCAACTACATCCTCGCCACCCCCGAACAGCCCGACGACGCGGACAGCCCGCTGCGGGTCGCGGTCGGCAACGAGGCGTCGCTGCGCGACATCCGCGAGTTCGCCCGCCGCTTCGACGCCACCGTGCGCGACAGCTACGGCTCCACCGAGGGCATCATCATCATCCGCCGCGACCCGTCGATGCCCGACGGCGCGCTCGGCCGGCCCGACCCGACCGTCCGCGTGCTCGACGCGACCACCGGCCAGGAGTGCCCGCCGGTCACCTATGGTCCGGACGGGCGGCCCAGCAACCTGGACGTCGCCGTCGGCGAGATCGTCGAGACCGCGCCGACGGAGGGCTTCGAGGGCTACTACAACAACTCCGAGGCCACCTCGGCCCGGTTCCGCGCGGGCGCCTACTGGTCGGGGGACCTCGCCTACCGCGACGACGACGGCTGGCTGTACTTCGCCGGACGGTCCAACGAGTGGCTGCGGGTGGACGGGGAGAACTTCGCCGCCGCCCCGGTGGAGGCGATCATCGGGCGGTTCGCGGACGTGCGCTCGGTCGCCGTCTACGCCGTGCCCGACGATCCGGTGGGCGACCGGGTCATGGTCGCCCTCGAACTGCGCGCCGACGCCCGCTTCGACGCCGCCGCGTTCGACGCGTTCCTCGCCGAGCAGCCCGACCTGGGGCCCAAGTGGCTGCCATCATTCGTCCGGGTCACGGCGGAGCTCCCCAAACTCGCCAGCATGAAGATCGACAAGATGCGCCTGCGGCGGGAGGCCTGGCAGGTCGACGGGGTGGTGTGGCGCCCGGAGCGGGGCGCTGCGCTGCGTACGCTCGAACCCGCCGAACGGGCCCGCCTCGATGCCCTGCTCGGCTGACCGCCTGCCGGGTTCGGGCCCCGGCCCCGGCCTTCGTGGGCGTCCGCGGGCTTCTGCTGGCTTCCGGCAGGTGGTTGCCCGCACACTGAAACCCGAGCTCGATATGAAGGTCATCGACCGGATTCCGCAGCGGTGGCGGCCGATCATGGAGTCGGTGCCGGCGAACCAGGAGACCTGGGCCGCGGTCCGGCCCTGACGACGGCGCCACCCCGACGACGGCGCCACCCCGACGACGGCGCCACCCCGACGACGGAGGAGATCAGATGAGTGCCGCGGCGCTGCCCGGTCCGGTCGGACTGTGGGGCGGGTTCCTGGACCGGCTGCCGGCGGCGCAGGCCGTCGAGGCGGTGCGGGAGGTCGAGGCCGCCGGGGTGGCGAGCCTGTGGCTGCCCGAGCACAGCGGCGTCGACCCGTTCGTCCGCGCCGCGCTGTACCTGTCGGCGACCACGCACCTCACGGTCGCCCTGGGCGTCGCCACGATCTACGCCCGGGATCCCGAGGCGATGGTGGCCGTGTCGAGCACCCTCGAGGAGGCGTTCCCCGGCCGGTTCATCCTCGGCCTCGGGGTGAGCCACCGCAGCATGGTCGAGGCCCGCGGCCACACGTTCGGCCCCCCGCTGGCCACCATGCGGGCGTATCTCGCCGCGATGGACGCCGCGGCCGGGCAGCGGCGCCGCCCACCGACGGTGCTCGGCGCCCTCGGGCCGAAGATGATGACGCTCGCCGGTACAGCCGCCGACGGCGCGCACACCTACTTCGCCCCGGTCCCGCACACCGCCGCGATCCGCGCGGCACTGGGACCGGGCCGTTTTCTCGCCCCCGCCCAGATGGTGGCGCTGACCGACGCGGACGGCGCGGTCGACCAGGACGCGGTCCGCCAGTATCTGCGCTTCTGCCTGAGCCTGCCCAACTACACCGCCAACCTGGCGCGTTACGGCTTTACCGACGAGGACTTCGCCGCGGTCAGCGACCCGCTCGTGGACGCCCTCGTCGTCGCGGACGACCCGGACCTGCTCGGCGAGCGGGTCAGCGCGCACCTCAAGGCCGGCGCCGACCAGGTCGTCCTGCAGTTCGTCCCGCCGCCGCACGCCGACGTCATCCGCGGCCGCCTGGTCGCTCGCGAGCTGGCCACCGTCACCCCCAGCTGACCGGCGCCGCCGCCGGGATCATGTCAATCCGATAGCTGTGCTCCATATCCGTGGCGATACGGTTACCTGCTCGGCGGCAAGGAGAACGTCCTCGCCGACCGGGAGGCCGCCGAGCGGTCGCTGGCCGGGTTCCCGCACATCCGGACCAGCGCCCGGCAGAACCAGGCGTTCAGGACCCGCGCCGTGCGTCACCTGGCGACCGATGCCGAGATCCGGCAGTTTCTCGACATCGGCACCGGCATCCCCACCTCGCCGAATCTGCGCGAGGTCGCCCAGGGCATCGCCCTCGAGGCCCGGGTGGTCCACACCGACAACGACCCGACCGCCCTCGTACCGCTCTCAGGATTCTGACCTGCGTCTTTTTGGTGATCGGGCCGTATCCGGGTCCGTACCCGGGTGATGCGCTCAGTGCAGCAGGCCGAGGTAGCGCGAGAGGGTGTGCTCGACCTGGGCCATGTCGTCGCGGGAGAGGTAGTCCACGAGTTCACCCGTGACATAGGAGCTGTCGATGGTGCGGATCTGGTCGATCAGGATCCTGGCCGACCGTCCCGTAATGATCACCTCCGGCCTGAAGGTGGACGCCTGTGCGCTGGACGACGTGGGCACGATCGTGACCGTGGACCATGCGTTCTGCTCCATGCTCAGGACGAGGCCGAGTCGACGTCCCCGCTGCTCATGCCCGCGCTTGGCGTCGCCGAGGTCCACCGGGTACACGGCGCCGCGGATCACGGGTGGTCCTGGGACCTGGCTGGTACCGCGAGGTTCGTGCCTGTGATCACAATGTTGCCGTCGGTGTCGTACTCCCACGCATCGGGCTCGGCGGACAGGTCCTCATTCCGCAGCCGGTGCATGTCCTCGCGGGCACGCACCTCCCACGCCTCCCGGTCCAGCAGTCGCAGGGCGCGCCGGATGACGTCGCTGGTCTTCTCGTCCTGGCGGCGGTTGGCCTCAACGATCCGGAGGTCCTCTTCGGTGGGGCGGAATCCGACACTCATGACCCCACCGTACAACAAACGTACAACATTCGAGGGGGACGGTGGACGCGTAGGGCAGGGGCATGTGTATCCCGGGGGTGGTACCCATCGCGCTCACCCATGCTCGCGCCCTGTTCGCCAGTACACCGGCCTGTGCCACCGCCTGTCTGGACGCCGACCCGCGTGATGTCGAGAGCATCCTCGGCGCACCCGAGTCGCAGGACACTCTCGACCTGTCCCGGCCGGTGGCCAGGGGGCGCAGGCCTACCGCGACCGCGGTATTCCCCTACAGACGCGCGGCCGGGAGGACATCGCCCGATTCTTCACCGGCCTGGATCTCGTCGAACCGGGCATCACCGCGCCGCACCGCTGGCGCGCCGACGCTGACCCGAGTGGCGTGACCGACGCCGAGGTCAGCATGTATGGGGCCATGGGCCGCAAGGGCTAGTACTACAGCACCAGCGGTCGGAGTGTGGTCTCTTGCTTCGAGTGCGGTGTGGTGTGGGCGGACGAGCGGCCACCGTGTGTTTCTCCATGTTTTGTGGAAACAAAGCGAGAGACCGCGGTGGCCGCGGCTCAGAGTGTATCCGAGGTGGATGTGGCGATGTGGGAGGCGGGGTTGGAGGAGCTGTTCGGCCGGATGGAAGACTGCTTCCGGTCTGATCAGCCCCGGGCGCAGGCACGGGCGTATGTGGCGGGATTGCTGTCTCGGACCGAACGGAAGAACGGGTGGACGCTCGCGGAGTTCGGCCGTGAATCCGGGCCGCAGAAGATGCAGCGGTTGTTGAACGAGTACGCGTGGGACGCCGACAGGGTACGCGACGTGGTCACGGCCTATGTGGTGGAGCATCTGGTCGAACCGGACGGAGTGCTGGTGGTCGACGAGACAGGTTTCGTGAAGAAAGGAACCTCCTCGGCAGGGGTGCAACGTCAGTACAGTGGCACGACCGGCCGTATTGAGAACTGTCAGATCGGGGTGTTCGCCGCCTATGTTTCCGCCAGGGGGCGGGCACCGGTCGACCGGGAGCTTTATCTCCCCGAGAGCTGGACCGAGGACCGGGCCCGGTGCGCGGCGGCAGGCGTGCCAGGCCGGGTCGGGTTCGCGACGAAGCCACGGGTCTCCACGGCCGCTGGGCGCTTCCGGGTCGATACCCTCGCCGCGAAGATACCCGCCCGCGCGTGGAAAACATATTCCTGCGCGGACGGCTCGAAAGGACCCCGGATGTACGACTGGGCGCTGGTGGACACCACCGACCCTGCCGGCCCGGACGATCGACCCAAACAGATCCTGATCCGCCGCTCACGCTCCGGCAGACAAGAACTCGCTTTCTTCGTCACGCACAGCCCTCGGCCGGTCTCGCTGGGAACACTCGTCACCGTCGCGGGACGCCGCTGGGAAATCGAGGAATGCTTCCAGTCCGGGAAGAACGAGGTCGGCCTCGACCACTACCAGGTCCGGCTCTACCACGCCTGGTACCGGCATATCACGCTGGCGATGCTCGCCCACGCCTGGCTCACCGTCACCGCGACGAAACACCGCGAACAGCACCCGCCGGCCGTCCCGCCCACAATGACCGCCGTGGGATACAAGCGCCTCCCCGGCGGCCTACCCGTCGCCGCACAGCCAGAACCAGACAGGCACATGAGGACACCATTCACCCTCAACGAGATCCGCCACGTCTTCGCCCTGTTCACCGAAGCCGTACTCCCACCCAGCATGATCACCTGGTGGTCGGACTGGCGCCGCGGCCACCAGGCCCACGCCCGCTACTACCACTACCAGACCCGGATCCACGCCGCCCAAGGCATCGCCAGGCAGGCAGCGACCACACAAAGATCACTGGTTCTGTAGTACTAGCGGGGCAGGCCGAGGCCGCGTTCGGCGATGGTGTTGCGCTGGATCTCGTCGGTGCCGCCGCCGAGGCGCAGGCCGGGGGCGAACAGCAGCCGTTCGATCCAGGGGGCGGACTCGGGGTCGTCGGCCACGGTGCCGGCCAGACCCAGGACGGTCATCGCCGCCTCGGAACTGAGCCGGGCATGCTCGGAGTAGAGCAGCTTCGTGACCGAGCCCGCCGCGGCGACGCGATGACCGGCGGCGATCCGGAAACGGGTGAAGTCCAGGGTGCGCTCCCGGATGACGGCGGCGGCGACGATCTCGCGGACGCCCTCGTCGTCCTGCAGGCCGAGCCGGCGCACCAGACCGATGAGCTGGGTGGACGACCGGGCGCCGGTGCCGCCGCCGATCGCGGCGCGCTCACTGGCGAGCATGGTGCGCAGCACCAGCCAGCCGTCGCCGAGGCCACCGATCAGGCCGATCTCGGGGATGAACGCGCCGTCGATGAAGACCTCGTTGAAGTGGTATCCACCGGACATCTGCCGCAGGGGGCGGATGTCGATGCCGGGCTGCGTCATCCGCAGCGCGAAGCAGGACAGCCCCTTGCGGCCCTCCTCGCGGGTGCCGGTGCGCGCGATGAGCAGCGCGTACTCGGCGCCGCCGGCGTGCGAGGTCCACACCTTCTGGCCGCTGACCGACCAACCGCCCTCAACCGGGGTGGCCCTGGTCTGGACGTTCGCGAGGTCGGAACCGGCGCCGGGTTCGGACAGCAGCTGGCACCAGGTCTGCTCACCGCGCACGATCGGCGGCAGGTAGTGGGCGCGCTGCTCGGCGCTGCCGTGCCCGAACAGCACGGCCGGGGCCATCTCCAGGCCGACGGCGAACATCTTCGTCGACACGCCCCAGCGGGACTGTTCGGCCAGGACGACCTCGTCCGCCCACTCGGGCGCGCCCCGCCCGCCACACCCGGTCGGCCAGGAGGGCGAGGCGAGCCCGGCCTCGTACAGCTTGCGCTGCCAGTTCCGGGTGACCTCGACGGCGTGTTCCTCGCGCTCGTTGAACTCCTCGACGGTCTGGCCGGACACGACGTGGACGGCGGAGAAGTCCTCGGCCGAGCCGCGCCGGGGCGCGTTGGCCTCGAACCAGGCCCGCACGCGCGCGGTGAACGTGGCGCGGTCCTCGAAGTCCTCGGAGCCCGCTTCGGAGCCCACGGCGGACGAGATCGACATCAGGTCTCTGCCTCCACCCGCCGTACTGGCGGTCAGGTAACGGTCAGTCGGTCGACGCGGCCAAAACCAGGCCGGCGAGGCGCTGGCGGTGCTGCGCGGGCGTGCCGAACAGCAGTCGCGAGCTGTGTGCCCGCTTGAAGTACAGGTGCGCCGGATGCTCCCAGGTGAAGCCGATCCCACCGTGCACCTGGATGTTCTCCCGGGCGGTGGTGACGAACGCGTCGCCGCAGCAGCCACCGACGAGACTCGCCGCCTCGGGCAGCTCGTCCGGGCTCTCGGCGGCGACCCACAGCGCGTGGTAGGCGGCCGAGCGGGCGGACTCGACGGTGAGGTGCAGGTCCGCCAGCTTGTGCTTGATGGACTGGAACGAGCCGATGGGCCGGCCGAACTGCACGCGGATCTTCGCGTACTCGACCGCCTGCTCGAGCACGCGGGCCGCCCCGCCGACCTGCTCGGCGCCGAGGGCGACGGTCGCCAGATCGAACACCCCGGCCAGCGCCGCGCAGGCCTCGCCCTCCTCGCCGACCAGCCGGGCCGCCGCCGCGTCAAGGACGATGGTGGCCTGCCGGCGGGTCTGGTCGACGGTCTGCTGCGGGGTGCGTGCCACCCCGGGCGCGGCCCCGTCCACGGCGAACACCGACAGGCCCGCCCCGGTGCGGGCGACGACGAGCAGCAGGTCGGCGGTGTGACCGTCCAGGACGTACGAGGTGGTGCCGGTCAGCGTCCAGCCGCGCGCGTCGCGGGTGGCGTCGACCCGCACGGCGTCCGTGTCGACGAGGCGTGCCGACGGCGGGGCGAAAGCGAGCGTGGCGGTGGTCGTGCCGGCCGCGATGGCGGGCAGGTAGTCGGCGTTCGCCGACTTGTCGCCGAGCGCGAGCAGGGTCGAGGCGGCCAGGACCACGCTGGACAGCAGCGGGGCACCGAACAGCGCCCGCCCGGCCTCCTCCAGCACGATGCCGAGCTCGACGAACCCGTAGCCCGCGCCGCCGTACTCCTCCGGGATCGCCAGGCCGGCGAGGCCGAGCTCGCCGGCGAACCGCAGCCAGACGTCGGGGTCGTAACCCAGGGAGGTTTCGGCCAGCCGCCGGACCTCGGTCTCCGGTGAGGTCTCGTCGAGGAAGTCGTGCACCATACGGCGCAGCTCGTTCTGCTCATCGGTGAAAGCGAAGTTCACGAGACCTTCCTCATCCGGAGATACCGAGGATGCGGGCGGCGTTCCCGCGCAGGAACTTCGGCCAGACGCTTTCCTTGAGCGGCAGATCCGCGAGTTCGCGGATGATGCGGTCGAGGGAAAGGCCCATGGGGAAGTAGCCGGCGTAGAGAATCTTGTCGGCGCCGCGGGAGTTGGCGTAGTCCAGAATCGCCTTCGGGTAGTATTTCGGGGCGAAGGCGCTGGTCGAATAATAGAGGTTCGGCCATTTGATCATCAACTTGACCGCGAGTTCGGTCCAGGGTTCCGCGCCGTGGCGCATCACGAAGACGAGCTCGGGGAAGTCGTACATCACCTGGTCGACGAGCTCGACGTGCTGCACCCTCGACGGTACCCGGGGGCCGGCGATTCCCACGGTGACGAACACCGGGATGCCGAGCTCCACACACTTGGCGTAGATCGGGTACATCAGCGGCGCGTCGATGGCGACCTGCGGAACCCACTGGTGCGGGGCGATGTTCACCCCGCGGACGCCGAACTGCTCGTGCGCCCGGACCAGGGCTCGGATGCCTTCCATTCCCCGGTTCGGGTCGCAGGTGATCGAACCGACGAACCGGTCGGGATGCTTGGCCAGTGCCCGCTCGGCGACCTCGGGGTTCGCGGTCAGGCTGATCAGCCCGACCTCGACGCCGTGCCGGTCCATCTCGTCGAGCAGGAACGCGATGGGGTCGACATCCTGGCCGTGCGCATCCGGAACGTCATGAAACATGTAGGACGCCGGCATCACGAACTCTTCGCGGGACTCCCGGTCGCGGGTCGCCGCCCGGATCGACCGGTACAACGAGTCCGGATCCTGCGGAATCCCCACCAGGGTGTCGATGATGCCGAGATCCGCAGGCCAGGGCCGCCCGCCCGCGGCGGGGGGTGAGAACGTGGAAGCCACCTAGCTGCCCTTCGTACGTCGCTGCTGGTCCGGCCGTGCGGCCACAGTAGCCTGGATTTAACCTTGATGTCGACATCAACATTGACATGCGCTAACCTGACGCCCGTCCTCGCACCCTGCGGACTGCTCGCCGCACCGGCCGCACGTGGCTCCGGTGGCACGTGGTTCCGGTGGCACGTGGTTCCGGTGGCACAGAGTGTCGCCCGCGGGCCGGGCCAGCTGTGTTCGGCGAGGGGGAGCGGAACCGGCATCGTCGGCCACTGCCCTGCGCGACCGGTTGATGCCTGCGTGCCACGCCGCGGAAACGACGCCTGGAGGCAGCATGTATCCCGGGAGTATCGCCGAGCTCACGCCCGACAAGCCAGCGATCGTGATGGCCCGTTCCCGAACGGTCGTCACGTACCAGGACCTGGAGCTGCGCTCCCGGCAACTGGCCCGGCTGCTGCAGGAGCGCGGTCTGCGCCGGGGCGACGCCCTCGCCCTTCTCGCGGAGAACCATCCCCGGTTCCTCGAGGTGCTGTGGGCCGCGATGCGCTCCGGCCTGTACCTGACGGCGATCAATCGCTATGGCACCGCGCCGGAGGTCGCCCACATCCTGACGGATTCGGACGCCCGCGCACTCGTCACGACGTCGTCGCTGGTCGAGGTCGCGGCCGAGGCGGTCGCGGACTCGCCCGGCTGCGCGACCCGCCTGGTCCTCGCGGGGCCGACCGACCCGGCGCATCCCGACACCCCTGGCAACGGGTGGCCCGCGGGGTTCGAGTCGTACGAACCGGCGATCGCGGCCTGTCCGGCGCAGCCGTTGGCCCACCAGCCGCGCGGGGACATCCTGCTCTACTCGTCGGGGACGACCGGGCGGCCGAAGGGGATCAAAAGGCCGCTGGCCGACGCCGAGATCGACGCGCCCGGTGACTCGCCGGGCGCCACCCTGTGCCGCACCGTCGGCGCCATGGACGAGAACTCCGTCTACCTGTGCCCGGCCCCGCTCTACCACGCGGCCCCGCTCGGCTGGGTCCGTGGTGTGCACGAGATCGGTGCCACCGTCGTCGTCATGGAGAAGTTCGACGCCCGGGAGGTGCTCGAGCTGATCGAGCGCGAGCGGGTCACCCACCTGCAGGCCGTGCCGACCATGCTCGTCCGGCTGCTGAAGCTGCCGGCGGAGGTCCGCGGCGCCTACGACCTGTCGTCCCTGCGGCGGATCATCCACGCGGGCGCCCCGTGCCCGGTCGCGGTGAAACGGGACATCATCGACTGGTTCGGGCCGATCGTCACCGAGTACTACTCGGGTACCGAGGGCATCGGCATGACCCGCATCGACTCGGACGAGTGGCTGGCCCACCCCGGCTCGGTCGGTCGGGCCGTCGTCGGCACGATCCGGGTCTGCGGCCCGGACGGCGCGTTGCTGCCCGCGGGACGCACCGGCTCGATCTACTTCGAGCGCGACACCTCCGTGTTCGAGTACCACAACGATCCGGATCAGACCCGCGACGCCCGCCATCCCGACCACGACACCTGGCTGTCCCTCGGTGACCTGGGCTACCTGGACGAGGACGGCTACCTGTACCTGACCGACCGAGCCGCCTTCACGATCATCTCGGGTGGGGTGAACATCTACCCGGCCGAGATCGAGGGTGCCCTGATCACCCATCCGGACGTGGCGGACGTGGCGGTGTTCGGCCTGCCCGACCCGGAGATGGGCGAGTTCGTGCAGGCCGTCGTCCAGGTGGCGGACCAGGCCCGGCCGTCCGCGGAGCTGGCCGAACAGCTGCGGGCGCATGTGCGGCGCCAGTTGTCCGGACCGAAGGTGCCGCGGGTGGTCGACTTCCGTGACCAGCTGCCCCGGCTGCCCACCGGCAAGCTCTACAAGGTCCCGCTCCGACAGGAGTACCTCGACCGCCTGGCGGTGCCCGCGGCGCCGCAGGGCACAGCAGGAGACACCCAGTGACCACATCTGCGGGGCACCAGCTCAACGAGCTGGGCTTCTACACCCTGGCCGGGCACAGCGACAGCCCGCGCGACCTGGTCGACGAGGTACGCGTGGCCGAACGGATCGGCCTCGGCGCCGCGTTCGTCTCCGAGCGGTTCAACACCAAGGAGGCGGCCACCCTCTCCGGCGCGGCGGGTGCGGTGAGTGAGTCCATCGGCATCGCGACCGCGGCGACGAACCACAACACCCGCCACCCGATCGTGACCGCCACGGTGGCCACCACCATGCACCGGCTCACCGGTGGGCGGTTCGCGCTCGGCCTCGGCCGGGGCTTCGACGCGATGTTCCGCGGGCTCGGCCTCGACCCGATCACCTCCGCCCAGCTGGAGGACATCGCCGGGCTGCTCCGCCGGCTCTGGCATGGCGAGACGGTGCTGCGCCACGACGGTCCCGCCGGCCGCTACCCGTACCTGGCCCAGGACCGCGACTTCGACGAGAACATCCCGCTGCTGCTCGTCGCGCTCGGGGAGAAGTCACTCGAGCTCGCCGGGCGCTGCATGGACGCCGTGGTGCTGCACACCTACTACTCGGAGGAGGCGGTCAGCCGGGCGCTGGCCGCGGTCGCCCGGGGCGCACAGGCGGCCGGGCGCGACCCGGCGAGTGTGCGGGTGTGGTCGGTGCTGGCCACCGTCTCCGACGAGATCCCCGAGGATCTGCGGCTGCGCAAGACCGTCGGGCGGCTCGCCTCCTACCTGCGTGGCTACGGCGACCTGATGGTCCGGGTCAACGACTGGGACCCGGCGGTGCTCACCCGTTTCCGCGAGGACCCGCTGGTCAAGGGGTTCCAGGGGGCGATCGACGGCAAGGCCACCACCGCCCAGCTCGAGCACATCGCCACCCTCATCCCGGCGCAGTGGCTCGCGACCAGTGCCACCGGCTCGCCGAGCCAGTGCGCGCAGGCTGTCGTCGACCAGTTCGACCTGGGTGTGACCGGCGTGATCCTGCACGGCGCCACCCCCACCGAACTCGTTCCCGTGGTGGACGCCTATCGCCAGATCCGTCCGAGCACCGTGCGTGACCTGCCGGCGAACCCGGGCTGGGTGGCCTGATCCTCCGCCCGCCCGGCCGGCGCCGTCATGGACGGCGGTCCGGTCCGCTGCCGGGCCTCGCGGCGGAGTCAGGCGCGGGGGAGACCGAGAAGCTGGCGGCCGATCAGGCCCCGGATGATCTCCGAGGCGCCGCCGGAGATGGTCAGGGCCCGGCCCCACAGGAAGTTGTGGTGCCAACGGGCGACGACCTCGGCGGCGATGTCGTCGACGACGACGGCCGAGTCGATGATCTCCATCGCAAGTTCGGTCAGCGCGACGTTCAGCTCGGTGTAGGCCAGCTTGCCGACCGGGCCGTCACTGGGATGCTCCTCGTCGACGAGGATGCGGTCGACGGCGTCGCGGACGATCAGGCGGACCTCCTCGACGCGGACCAACGCCCCGGCGAGCTTCGCCTGGATGTCCTCGTGGGTGATCGCCGCGGTGCCGTCGGCGAACCGGGCCGCGCGGGCGAGCGCGACCAGGTCGGTGAACATGCGCTCGAGCTGTACCGAGTTGGCGCCGACGAACGCCCGCTCGGACGCCAGCCCCGAGGTGACGACCTGCCAGCCCCCACCCACCTCGCCGAGAACGTGTTCGGGGCCGACCCGCACCTCGTCGAGGAACACCTCGCAGAACTCGGCATGCCCGGTCATCTCCCGGATGGGGCGGATGTCCAGACCGGCCAGGGTCATCGGGATGACGAACGCGGTGATGCCGGCGTGCCGGGCGACGTCGGGGTCGGTGCGGGCCAGCAGGATGCCCATGTCGGCCCACTGCGCGTCGGTGCTCCAGATCTTCTGCCCCGAGACGAGCCAGCCGTCGCCGTCGGGCGCGGGCCGGGCCCGGGTGCGCAGGGCGGCGAGGTCGCTACCGGCCTCCGGTTCGCTGAACAGCTGGCACCAGATGTGCTCGGCACCGCGGATCTTCGGCAGCAGCTCGCGCCGCTGTGCCTCGCTGCCGAACTCGAGCAGCGAGTGGGCGGCGAGCATCACCTGGTCGATGGGGCGGTAGGCGTCCCCGCGGATCAGCTCCTCCATCAGCACCAGGTCGTGGACGGGCAGATGCCCGGCCCGCCCGCCCCATCGCACCGGCCAGCCGGCACCGAGATGGCCGGCCGCGTACAGCGCGGCGAGCCAGGCCCGGATCCGCTTCTCGTGGTCGGCATCGCGGGGGACGCGCACACCCTCGGCCGGCATGCGCACACCGTGCTCGGCGATGAACGCGCGGACCTCGCGGCGATAGGCGTCGATCTCGTCGCGGGCCTCGGCCTGTCGGCCGGTGTCGACGTCAGCGGGCATCGGCCCATCCCGCACTGTGGACGAGCGAGCGCAGCGCCGCTCGTGGGTTCGCGGCCAGCCGGGCGTCCTGGTGAACCCGTCGCTCGTGCAGGTGCAGCCCGTACTCCCAGGTGAAGCCGATGCCCCCGGTGAGCTGCACGAGGTCGTGCAGCAGGTGCGGCGCGCCGGAGCTGACCGACGCCCCGGCCAGCGCCACCCACCGGCTGCGCTCACCGGCTTCCGAGGTCCCGCTGGTTCCCGGAGTCCCGCCGGTGGCGTCCGTGTCGTGCGATGCGTCCGTCCCGAGCCGTCGGACGGCCTCGGCGACGACCAGGTTCATGCCGCGGGCGCGCACCGTGTGGTCGGCCAGGCGGTGCTGGACGGCCTGGGTGGCGCCGATCGGCCGGCCGAACGTGTGCCGCGTCGCGGCGTAGGCGACGGTGCGTTCGAGCATGCGCCGTACGCTGCCCAGGGCATCGGCGGCGAGCAGCAGTTCATACAGGTCGACGGCCTGGCCCAGGTCGGTGAGCCGGCGCCCGGTTGCCAGCGCGTCGGCCCGTACGGCGACGTCGGCGCATCCTCGGGAGACGTCGAAGCCGTCGGGGCCCGTGGTGAGCTGCCAGGTGTCCGGCTCGGTGAGCAGGACGGCGCACTGGCGCGTCGGGTCGAGCAGCAGAAGGGCGTCGGCCTGCGGGGCACCGTCGACCCGACGGGCGAGCCGGACGCCTTCGCCGCCGACCGCACCGCGTGCGCCGTTGTCCGTGCTGTGCTGACCGGTGGGGCTGTGCTGACCGGTGGGGCTGTGCTGACCGGTGGGGCTGTGCTGACGGGTGGGGCTGTGCTGGCCGGCAGGGGCGAGGCGGCCGAAGGCGCAGATGCGCTCACCGACAAGGATGCCCTCGAGCACTTCGTCCACCACCGGGTCGCCGTTGCTGCGGGCAAGTACATGGGCGCTGGCTGTCAGGCCGGCCAGCGGGCCGCCATGCAGGGCGGCGCCGCACTCGGTGGCGCAGGCCGCGGCGGCGTCGACCCGTAGTCCCACCCCGCCGCGATCCTCGGGAACACACAGGCCAGGTAGGCCGATGCCGGCCAGCTCCGGCCATCCGTCGCGCCACGACGGATCGACCACCGGGGCGCCCGCTGGTCTGGCCGTCTCTCCGAGTACCGCTCGCACCGAATGGGTAAGTTGCTGTATCTCAGTAGTAGAAGTGTTGGACAGGTCGGCGTCAGCTCCTGTGGCGGGCGGTCGGGATGACTGCGTATTTCTCGACATCGATTGACACCGATGTCGGGATCAATACTCTGGCGCCGCCGAGTTCGGCGTCAAGCCGTGTGGGCAGTGATCGGGAATGAGGCGGATCGTGACGGACCAGGTGACGGAGACGGACCAGGCGTCGAAGCCTTGGATCTTCGACTTCGACAACCACTACTACGAGTCGGAGGACGCGTTCACCAGGCACGCCGACCGCTCGTTGCGCTACCGCGGGGTGCGGTGGGCCGAGGTGGACGGCCGGCGTCGCCTCCTCGTGGGCGGAACGGTCAACTCCTACATCGCGAACCCGGTGTTCGATCCGGTTGCCAAGCCCGGTGCCCTGTTCGACTGGTACCGGGGCAACCCGCGCCAGCAGTTGATCAAAGATGCCTTTGGTGAGCTCGAGCCGGTGCGGCCCGAGTACCGCGACCGCAAGGCGCGTCTCGCGGTGATGGACGAGCAGGGCCTCGCCGCGACCCTGCTGTTCCCCACCCTCGGGGTCGGCGTCGAGGACGCCATCCGTGCCGACCCGGAGGCCAGCAACTCGGTGTTCCGGGCGTTCAACCTGTGGCTCGACGAGGACTGGGGCTTCCGGTACGAGAACCGGCTGTTCGCGGTCCCCTACATCCCGATGCTCGACCCGGAGTTCGCCGCGAAGGAACTGCGCCGGGTGCTGGACGCCGGCGCGGTGGCCGTCAACATGCGTAACGCCCCGGTGCCGACGCCGGGCGGCCACCGCTCGCCGTTCGACCCGGTGTACGACGCGTTCTGGGGTCTCGCGGCCGAGGCGGGCATCCCGGTGGCCACCCATGCCGGGCTCGACGGTTACGACGTCCTGGTGAAGATGTGGGAGCCCGGCGGCGAGGAGACGTCGCTGTTCCGTTCGCCGCTGCGCGGCATCGTGACCAAGAGCCGCGCGGTCAGTGACTTCTACGCCGCCGCGGTCTGCCACCGGGTCTTCGAGCGGTTCCCGACGCTGCGTTTCGCCAGTGTCGAGAACGGCGCCTCCTGGGCCCCGGAGCTGCTGCACCGTCTCGACGACGCGGCCAACCGCAACCCGGGCTACTTCAAGGAGAAGCCGAGCGACACCTTCGGCAAGCACGTGTGGATCACGCCGTTCTGGGAGGACGACATCGACCACCTCGTCTCCCACGGGGTGCGGGTCGACCGGCTGCTGCTCGGCTCCGACTGGCCGCACGCCGAGGGCACCCGGGAGCCGGCCGACTTCCTCACCGAGTCGCTGTCCGGTCTGTCCGAGAGCGACACCCTGCGCGTTGCCCGCACCAACGCCCTTGAGGTCCTGAACATCTCGATCGACTGATCCTGCCTGGCCGTCGCCGGTTCCTCGGCGGCCAGCACCGAACGTCAGAACGGGGCCGGCGATCGCCGGCCCCGTTCGTCGTACGCGAGCACGTCGTACGCGAGCGGAGGAGGGGGCGGGGCAGGCCGTTCACCCCACCGCCGCGACCGCTCAGGAGGACGGTTCGGCCAGTGCCTTCTGCTCGAGGTACTCCTCGAAGCCGGCGACGCCCATCTCACGGCCGATCCCGGACTGCTTGTAGCCGCCGAAGGGAACGTCGGCGCCGTACCACATGCCGCCGTTGACCGACATCGTGCCGGTGCGGATCCGTCGGGCGATCCGCAGCGCCCGCTCCCGGTCGGCGCCCGAGACCCCGCCGGACAGGCCGAAGATCGAGTCGTTGGCGATCCGGATCGCGTCGTCGTCGGTGTCGTAGGGGATCGCGACGAGCACCGGCCCGAAGATCTCCTCCTGGGCGATGTTCATCGAGTTCTCGACGTCGGCGAGCAGCGTCGGCTGGAAGTAGAAACCCCGGTCGAACTGGGTGGCGATGCCGCCACCGGTGACGACCCGGGCGCCTTCCTCGACGCCCCGGCGGACCAGGCCGTCGATGCGGGTCAGCTGCGCCCGGTTGACGATCGGACCGGTCATGTTCGACGGGTCCTCCGGGTCGCCGTAGGAGATGGCGCCGATCAGGGCCGCGGCGGCCTCGATGCCCTCCTCGTAGCGGGAGCGGGGCAGCAGCAGCCGGGTGGCGGTGGCGCAGCCCTGTCCGCCGTGGGTGCAGATCCCGAACACGGCCAGCGCCGACGCGGCGGCGATGTCCTCCACGTCGTCGAGGACGATCTGCGCCGACTTGCCGCCGAGCTCCAGGAAGACCCGCTTGATGGTGGCCGCGCCGGCCTCCATGATCCGCCGGCCGACCGCGGTCGAGCCGGTGAAGCTGACCATGTCGACGTCCCGGCTGGTGGTGAGCACCTCGCCGATGGTCTTGTCAGCGGCGGTGATGACGTTGAAGACGCCGGCCGGGATGTCGGTGTGCTCGGCGATGAGCCGGCCCAGGGCCAGGCCCGTCCACGGGGTGTCGGGGGCGGGCTTGAGCACGACGGTGGCTCCGGCGGCCAGCGCCGGAGCCACCTTGGCGATGTTGATCTGGTTCGGGTAGTTCCACGGGGTGATCGCGGCGACGACCCCGACCGGCTCGCGTTCCACCCAGCGGTTCGCCGGGCCCGCCAGCGTCTGGGCGACGCCGAGCTGCTCGGTCCAGGAGTACTTCTCGGCGAGGTCGGCGTAGTAGGAGACGAACTCGATCGGGCCGTCGAGCTGGGGCCCGCCCAGCAGCATCCGCGGCGCGCCCACCTCGGCGACGGTGATGTCGGCGAGCTGGTCGCGGTGGTCGAGCAGGGCCTGGTGCAGCTGGCGCAGACCGCGGACCCGCAGGTCCAGGTCGTGCGCCCAGTCGGACTCGTCGAACGCGCGGCGGGCGGCGGCGATCGCCCGCTCGGTGTCGGCGCGCGAGGCGTCGGCGGCCGAGCCGATGACCGACTCGTTGGCAGGGTTGATGTTCTCGTAGACCGCGCCGTTCTCGGCCTCGACGAGCTCGCCGTCGATCAGTAGTCGTTCCTCATGCCACGAGTCGGAGGTCAGCGGCATTGGATCTCCTTTGAAGTGATCACGCGGCGTGACGTGCGCACGCGTGGTTGGTGCATCGGCAGGGGACCTGGCTCAGGCCACGACGCCCTTGATCTTCAGGTTGATGATCGTGTCCCAGTCGAGGCCCAGGGCCTGCAGCAGGTCGTCCCCGTGCTCGTTGAGCTCGGGAGCGCGCCCGGCCACCGGCGGCTCACTGTTGTACTGGATCGGCGCGCCGACCAGCTTGAACTCGGTGCCGTTCGCGGAGACGACGTCCTGGAGATAGCCGTTCTCCAGGGCCTGCGGGTCCTCGCCGATCTCGAGAGTGGTCTGCGCGACGGCCCACTGCCCGCTGAAAGTGGCGAGCTTCGTGCGCCACTCGGCGAGTGGGGCCGAGGCGAGCACAGCGGTGAGCTCGTCGGCCGCGGCGTTGGCGTTCGTGCTGAGCGCCGCATGGTCGATGAAGCGCGGGTCGGTGGCGAGCTCGGGGCGGCCGATGAGCTGGCAGAACTCCGCCCAGTACCGCGCCGCCTGCAGGCAGGAGAAGACCAGGGAACGGCCGTCGGCGGTCTGGTAGATCCCGACGAGCGGGTTGTTGGTGCGCCCGGTGGTCGACTGGTGCAGCGGGATCCTGTGCTGCTGGGAGATGGCGATGGCCTGGCCCTGCGCCCACATGCCGACGCCGAGCAGCGACACGTCCAGCACGGTCGCCTCGCCGGTGCGCTCCCGGTGGAACAGCGCGCCCATGATGCCGCCGGCGATGGTCAGGCCGCCGATCGAGTCACCGAAACCGGGGCCGGGGGGAAACGAGGTCCGCTCGCTGTCGCTGGTCGTCATGGCGCTGCCGATGCCGGACCGCGCCCAGAAGGAGAGGAAGTCGTACGAGCCGCGGTCGGCGTCCGGCCCGCGCTCGCCCTGGCCGGTGCCGCGGGCGTAGATGATCGCGGGGTTGTGGGCGCGGATGTCCTCGACGTCGATCTTCAGCTTCGCCCGCACGCTCGGCAGCTTGTTCGTCAGGAACACGTCGCTGGTCGCCGCCAGCTTGTAGAGGATCTCCAGACCCTCGTCCGTCTTCAGGTCGAGCGCCAGGCTCTTCTTGTGCCGGTTGGAGTGCTCCAGCAGCACGTGCACCGGCCCGCCGACCATCGCGACGCCGGTCTGCGCGAGGCCCCGCATCGCGTCGCCGCGCTCGACGTGCTCGATCTTGATGACCTCCGCACCCCAGTCGGCCAGCAGCGCCGAGGCTGCCGGTACGAACGTGTGCTCGGCGACCTCGAGGATACGGACGCCCTTCATCACTGCCGTCATGCCGACCTCCGGCCGGTGGATGCGCTGCTGCCGGTGACACGCTGCGCAGGTGGATGGAAATCATGGATGGGGTGCGCGGTCCGGGATGGACCGTGAGGGCTGGATCCGGGTGGACCGGCGCCGGACCACGCGGCCCGCTCAGGTGGCGGCTCACCGGTGGAACTATCTATATTGATCTCGATATTCGTTGACCCTAGCGGCGGTGGATACGACCGGCAACGCGTTGCGAACCGGTCCCTCCGGATGATCGCCGCAAATGTGGACCGAGTCCAGACTACCGGTCTACTGTGAACGTACAGGCGCGCCGTCGCCCCTGCTGGAGGGATCCTCCGAGCTGCTGTTCTGCGCACGTCGCCAGGGTTCGGGATCGCCGTACCGGACGGGTTGACAGCGGGCGAACCGGGCCGGCGGCGCCGGAGCCCGGCGAGGCGGAGGCATTGATGAAGGTGGGACTGAGCGCCGACCAGGAGCTCCTGGTCGGCACTACCCGCAAGTACCTGCAGGACAGCGTGCCCAGCGACGTTCTGCGCGGGTTGCGCAACCGTCCCGAGGGCTACGAGTCGGAGTACTGGACGACCGGCGCGGAGCTGGGCTGGGCGGCGCTGTTGGTCGCCGAGGAGCACGGCGGCGGCAGCGTCAGTGGTGAGGGCCTGCGGGACCTGGCTCTGGTCGCCTACGAGTTCGGCCGCCAGGCGTCTCCCGGCCCGCTACTGGGAACGAACATCGTCGCCGGGGCGCTGTCGCGGGCCGATGGCGCGGCGTTCGAGTCGGAGCTGGAACAGCTCGTCTCCGGCACGGCCGTCGGGGCCTGGGCGTATGCGGAACCGGTGCCGCACGGCGGCCTCGGTGAGGTGGCGGCGAGCGCCGTCGAGTCCGACGGGCAGTGGGTGCTCTCGGGCGACAAGGTCGCCGTGGAGCACGCGGCGCAGGCCACCTACCTGCTGGTCACCGCCCGCACCGGGGACGGCCTGACCCAGCTGCTGGTGCCGACCGACACCCCCGGCGTCACCATCACCGCGCAGCGCACGATCGATGTGTCGCGCCGGTACGCCCGGGTGGCGCTGCGCGACGTGCGCCTGCCCGCCACCGCGCTGGTGGGCACCGCGGGTGCGGCGGCGGCGGACGTCGAGCACCAGCTGCAGACGGCACTGGTCATCCAGACCGCCGAGATGGTGGGCGCGCTGGACCGCGCCTTCGAGCTCACGCTGGGCTGGCTGACCGACCGGTACTCCTTCGGCCGGCCGCTGGCGTCGTACCAGGCGCTCAAACACCGGGTCGCCGACCAGAAGCTGTGGCTGGAGACCTCCCACGCCCTCGCGGACGCGGCCGCTGTCGCGGTGCAGAGCGGCGACCCGCGGGCCGGTGAGCTGGCCAGCGTCGCCAAGTCCTACCTGGCCGAGTACGGCCCGGAGCTGGTCCAGGACTGCGTCCAGCTGCACGGCGGCATCGGCGTCACCTACGAGCACGACCTGCACCTGTACCTGCGGCGCGTGGTCATCGGCAGCGCCCTGCTGGGCACGGCGCGGGAACATCGCCTGCGGATCACCACCCTGTTGGAAGCCCGCAAGGGCGCGCGAAAGGTCGAGGCGTGAGCGAGATCGAATCTGTCGAGGACTTCCGGGCGCGGGCCCGCGCGTGGCTCGCGGAGAACATCCCGCGAATCGGCCCTGACCACCGTGGCCGGTCGTTCGTCCGCCCGGACGACGAGGAGCTCGCCGAGGTCGCCGAGGAACGGCGCATCCAGCGGCTGCTGTTCGACGGCGGGTTCGCCGGGATCTGTTTCCCGAAGGAGTACGGCGGCCAGGGCCTGGCCCGCGAGTACGCCGAGGCCTTCGACCAGGAGCTCGCCGGCTACTCCTTCCCCGAGCGGCTGCAGGTCCCGAACATGACGCCGTGCGCGACGGTCATCCTCGAGTTCGGTACCGAGGAGCAGAAGCGCACCCACCTGCCGAAGATCCTGCGCGGCGAGGAACTGTGGATGCAGTTCCTGTCCGAGCCGGGCTCGGGTTCGGATGTCGCGGGCGCGAAGCTGAGCGCGGTGCGTGACGGCGACGACTGGGTGCTCAACGGCTCCAAGATCTGGACGACCGGTGCCTGGTGGTCCGACTGGGGCCTGTGCCTGGCCCGCACCAACTGGGACGTGCCCAAGCACCGCGGGCTCACGGTGTTCATGGTGCCGATCCACCAGGCCGGCATCGAGATCTCCCGCATCGAGATGCTCGACGGCAGCAACGAGTTCTGCCAGGAGTACCTCACCGACGTCCGGGTGCCCGACACCGACCGCATCGGCGGCATCGACGACGGCTGGACGGTGGGCACCCGCTGGCTGCTGCACGAGCGGTCGTTCAGCTCCTCGCCGTACGCGCTGCACCCGACCGGTTCCAACGCCTATGGCTCCGCCCAGGGCGACCCGGCCGGCAACCTGCTCACCCTGCTGGAAAGTGCGGGGCGGGTCGACGACCCGGCGGCCCGCGAGGATGTCGGTCGGGCCTACACCCTGCAGGTCGCGACGAGCGAGCTGGACCGCCGGCTGCACGCCCTGATCCTGTCGGGCAAGGGCTCCGACCAGCTCGCCGCGGTCGGCCGGCTCATGCACGGGGTGGCCGGAGCACAGCTGGCGACGATCGCCTTCGAGCTTGCCGGGCAGAGCGCGATCGCCGGTGACGTCGACGACGACGTGCTCGGCGATCTCGGCATGCGCTACCTGTTGCGCCAGGCCGGTTCGATCGGCGGTGGCACCACGGAGATCGCCCGCAACGTCATCAGCGAGCGGGTCCTTGGCATGCCCCGGGAACTGGCACTTGACCGAAACGTCCCCTATCGGGAGGTGCGCACCGCGCCGTCCGGTGGTTCGTCCGGGGCGCGTCGGTAGAACCGTGCCACGCCGGTAGCCCGGGACCGGTAGAACGAACAAGGAAAAGCCAGGCCGATCTCGGGCCGGTCGCCCTGCGTCGGGCGGGATCTCCGCCGTCGGCGCGCTGCGGCGACCGGCCCGGGCCGGCCTCGTGCCGGAGCCGGCTGGCGCCGGGCGCATCCGCAGCTGCGGGGCACCTCTGCCCGCGGGGGATCGTGAGGAGAAGACATGTCCGACGCCGTGGCCGACGAGCTCGCCATCCGTGACACCCTGGTCCGTTACTGCCACCTGCTCGACGACGGGAAGCTGGACGAACTGCTCGCGCTGTTCACCCCCGACGCCGTGTTCGCCTTCGGCGCGGAGCACCAGGGCACGGCCGCACTCGCCGCGTTCTTCGAGAAGTCGCAGGGCACGGCGGAGCAGCGTGGCCGGCACGTCACCGTCAACACCCTCGTGGAGATCGACGGCGACGGCGCCGTGGCCGTCTCGGACTTTCTGTACTTCGGCCTCGGCAGCCCCGCACCCGAGCCACGTCTGATCGGCCGGTACACCGACACCCTGAGCCGGAACGGAAACCGCTGGCGGATCGCCCGCCGCGACGCCGTGCTCGCCAGCAGGTCCTGAGGAGTTCGCCGTGACCGTTGCATCCTCCACCCCATCGGCTTCCACCCCATCGGAACCCGGTCTCGACGGCTCCAGGTCGCCGCTGTCCGGCGCGGAGGCCCGGCTGCCCGGCCCGGCCGACCAGGTGGCGATCAGCCAACTGCTGGCCCGCTACTGCCTGGCCCTCGACCTGGACGACGCCGAAGGCTGGGTCGCCCTGTTCACTCCCGACGCCGTCTACCACGTGTACGGGCGGACCTTCGACGGCCATGCTGGTCTGCGCCGGATGGCGACGGCCGCCCCCGGCGGCCTGCACCTCGGCGGCCCGCCGGTGATCGAGATACTCGGCGCGGACACCGCCCGCACCACCCGCAACCTGTTGTTCATCGACCGCACTGATGGCGTTCCCCGCAACGCGGTCTACACCGACGAACTTGTGCGCACCCCGGACGGCTGGCGTATCCGCTCGTGCCGGTGCCAGTTCATCACGGCGGACGGGCTGTCCGACCGACCCGCGCGCTGACGCGGATGGGGGCGGTTCCCAAGCGTTCACAGCTTGCCCAGGAACGTTCCCGAGACACCCGGCGTGCGATTCTGCGGGCCGCATTGGAGCTGTGGGCGCAGCGCGGCTATGAAAACGGCTTCGAGCGAACGACGGCCGAGGAGATCGCGACCCGGGCCGGCATCTCCAAGGCGACCTTCTATCTGCATTTTGCGCGTAAGGAGGACATCCTCCTGCACACCGGCTGGATTACGGCCGGGGTGGTCTACGAGGACGCCCTCGCGGAGATCGCCGCCGGGCGGGAGCTGGACGCCGCGGTCGACCGGATGATGAACCGGCTCGGCCGCCGGGTGCAACGGGTGCCGCGGGCGGCGTTGCGCCGGATCCTGGACGCTCAGATGAGCATGCCGCGGGGCTCCGCGATCGAAGGCGAGTCGTTCGGGCTGGAGCAGGCTTTTCTCGCACTTCTGCAACCGGCTCTCGAAGCGGGTCAGCTACCCGAACGGGTCAGCATCACGGCGCTGGCGACCATGTTGAAGGCCATCACCATCGATGCCATCTGGCAGTGGTCGGAGGATGGCTCGGACCAGCTCTCGGTCGTCCTTCGACAACGTGCCGCGCTGGTAATCGTCGGCGCTCGCAACATTCCTGATGCGGTGCGTTGACAGCTGACGGCGGCCGCGGATCAACCGAGGCCCGGGCGGTCACTCGTCGGCGCTGATACCCAGGGCGTTGCGCCACAGCAGGGTGAGCTGGTCGACCGAGGCATCCAGGTCGAATCCGACGGTGTTCTCCGAGTTGAACAGCAGCTCGGCGAAGTAGGCGACCATACCGCCGAGGGCCTGCGCGGCATAGGCGGCGTCGACCCGCTGGTCGGCCAGTTCGGCGGCCTGCAGGGATCGGGTCCGCCGCTCGATGGCCAGAGCGAACTCGTCGTGGCGCTGCACCCGAATGCGCCGCACGTCCGCGTCGAAGGTGGACACCTGCTGGATCACGCGCATGATCTTGGCGTTGGCGGCGTAGGTCTCGAGGTAGTGGCGGTTCGCCGCGCGGATGCGGGCGATCGCGTCGGTGCCTGCCGGTGCCGGTTCCGGGGTGAGCAGATCGAGTTCGACCGAGTCGACGACCTCCCGGAAGACCTCCTCCTTCGAGTGGAAGTACGTGTAGAAGGAGCCGTGCGAGAGCCCGGCCAGATCGCAGATGTCGGCGACCCGGGCATGCAGGAAACCGTCGCGTTCGAAGACCGTGCGGGCCGCGTCGACCAGCTGGCCGCGGGTCTGCCGCCCACGCCGGGTGCGGCCGGTGCCGCGGCGCTTGCTCAGCTCGCCGACGTCGCGCCGGGCGCGGGACGCGTTGGGCAGGGCGGCTCCGCGATCAGTACGTTCGGGCACCTTGGTCCTCTCGGGCGCTGTGTCACCGCTGGGCCGGCGCACGCCATGTTCTCCGGCGCGGGTTCTCCCGCTGGACGTCGTCCGGTGGACATGGTGTACCGGTGTCGGGCCGCTGGCCGGTGTCGCCGCTGTGACACCCGACACCTGGTGGTCGGCCATGGCCTGCCGGCCGCCTGGTCGTCCGACTCATTGTCGGTCATCTTCCTGGCCTTTTACCAGGTGAATGACACAGAGCCACCACTATGTCGTCGCGTGGACGACAAACGGCCCGCTCCGGAGGGGAGCGGGCCGTTGTGGCGAGCGGGCGACCTGTCGGTGCCGCGGCGGGTGTGCGCTACCGGATGAAGACCGGCAGCTTCTCCCAGCCGCGTACGGTCGAGGTGCGGGCCTGAACGGCGTTGTCCCAGTCGACCTCCCAGCTCGGGAAGCGCTTGAGAACCTCGTCGAGCGCGACCCGCCCCTCGAGGCGGGCGAGCGCGGCACCCAGGCAGTGGTGGATGCCATAGCCGAAGCTGAGGTGGCGCGCGCTGCGGTGGATGTCGAACCGGTCGGCGTCGGGGAAACGCCGCTCGTCACGGTTCGCCGAGGCGTTGAGCAGCAGCATGATCTGGCCCGCTTCGACGGTCTGACCGTGGTGGGTCACGTCGCGGGACAGCTTGCGGGCCTGCACGGGGCTCGGCGCCTCGTAGCGCAGCAGCTCCTCGATGGCGTTCGGGATGAGCGACCGGTCCGCGGCCAGCTCGCGCAGCTGGTCGGGGTTCTCCCCGAGGACCTTGCCGGTCCAGCCGATCAGCCGGGTGGTGGTCTCGTTGCCGGCGCCGGCCAGCAGGAAGGCGACGGTGACGACCTGCTCCCGGGTCAGCTTGCGCACCTTGCCGTTCTCGTCCTCGAACTCGGCGTTGAGCAGCTGGGTCATCAGGTCGTCCGAGGGGTGCTTGGCCCGCCAGTCGACGTAGTCGCCGAACGACTCGGGGCTGAAGTCCCCGGAACGCTGATAGTCGCTGAGCGTGCCGTCGGCGCTGAGCCGCAGGCCGTCGTCGATCTGGTCGCGCAGTGCCACCTGGTCCTCCTCGGGAATACCGAGCAGGAAGCCGATGGTCCGCATCGGCATCTGGGCACCGAGATCCTCGATGAA
Organism: Frankia umida; assembly: GCF_023242945.1. NCBI lineage: Bacteria > Bacillati > Actinomycetota > Actinomycetes > Frankiales > Frankiaceae > Frankia > Frankia umida. The sequence goes on along the minus strand of NZ_JALKFT010000004.1, from coordinate 191,389 downwards.
GTCGAAGCGGTCGGCGCCGACGAGGGGATCGAGTGTGTGCGCACAGTACCCGCGGACCTTCTCCTCGAGCGCGTTCATCGCCCGCGGTGAGAACACCCGGATGAGGAGCTTGCGGTGCAGGTCGTGAATCGGCGGGTCCTCGAAGAGGATCGCGCCGGGGGGAAAGGTGATGCCCTGCTTGACGAACTCCAGCACCGTTCCCTCGCCGGAACGGTAGGTGTTCCAGTCGCCGAGGGCGGGCTCCACGTCCTCGTACCGGGTGAGCGCCCAGAAGTCGTGCTTCTCGTTGTAGTAAAGCGGCGCCTCGTCCCGCATCCGCTTCCACACCGGGTACGGATCGGTGTCGATCTCGGAGTCGTAGGGGTCGTAGTAGACATCGCTGGGGCTGGTCACCGACATGCGCGAGCTCCTTGGGACTTCCGGTATGGCGCCTGTGCACGGCGTGGCCCGGATCGCGCTGGACCAGGTCCGGCGACACGGGCAGATATCCTCACGAATACCTGGCGTGCCCATCTGTGCGCGGAGAGGTCACAGTTGCCGGCTCGCGAGCCCACCGTCGCCGACAAACGGCCTGGTTGGACGGTCGGCGCTGCGGTGACAGACCGGCTAAACTGATCATTAAGGAAACTATACTCCGTCCAGCTTCTGGTGTCCTGCGACCTCTCCGTCCTGTGGATCATGAGGGTCGGCAACACCGGCGTCGGTGTGGACGGTGCGCTAGTCTGCACCTGCCCGGGATACGTGGCTGACCCGGCTTCCTGGCCGTTCGGGGGCCGCGATGGTCTGACTGTTCCCGTTGCCAGCCGTCGGCCACGCCCCGATTCCACCGCCTCTGCAGGGAGGGCCCGTGAGCGATCCCGTCCCGCTCGTCGACTATCTCGTCCTGACCGGACAACCGCATCTCACGGCACACGAGTGCACCGCATGCGGAGCCCGCTACTTCGACCGCCGCAATGCCTGCGCCGCCTGCGAGGCGGACACGTTCCAGACCGTCGACGTGCCGACGGAGGGTGAACTTCGAGCCTTCACGATCGTCTCCTACGCGGCGCCGGGGATCCCGGTGCCGTTCGTGGCCGGGGTGGTCGACTGCGGCGGGACGTCCGTGCGAGCCAACGTGGTGAACGTGCCGGCAGATCCGGAGCATGTTCGGGTCGGGATGAAGCTGCGGCTGACGACGGTTCCGCTCGGTACGGACGCCGCCGGTACGGAAGCGGTCGGGTTCGGTTTCGAACCGGCCGGCTGACAGCACCGGGACTGATCAGGCCGGAGCTGGTCGCACCGGGGGCTCGCGGCATCGGACGGCGTGGGAACAGTGGGGACGGGAGAGGGCGATGGCGGAGAACGTGTGGATCCTCGGCATCCACATGACGAAGTTCGGCAAGCACCCGGATCTTGACACCGTGGACCTGGGAGCGCAGGCGGCCCGCGGCGCGCTCAGCGATGCGGGCCTGCACATGCGTGACGTGGGTGTGCTGGCGGCGGGCAACCTGATGCGGGCCGCCGCGAGCTTCGGCCAGCAGCTGCAGAAGCAGATCGGGCAGACCGGCATCCCGGTGTTCAACGTGGCCAACGCCTGCGCCACCGGGGCCACCGCCCTGCGCGTGGCGATCATGGCGATTCGGGCCGGCGAGACCGACGTGGGCCTCGCGGTCGGCGTCGAGAAGCTGTCCGGGGCGGGGCTGCTCGCCGGCGGAACCGCCCAGCGGCAGGGGGACACCTGGTCGCCGCAGGGTCGGTTCGGCGCGGTCGCCCCGATCGACGGGCGGATCGGCACCGAGACGATGCCCGGCGTGTTCGCGCAGATCGGCATGGAGTACGACCACAAGTACGGTGGCGCCGACTTCGAGCTCTTCGCGCGGATCTCGGAGAAGAACCATGCCCACTCGACGTTGAACCCGCTGGCGTCCTACCAGAAGCGGTTCAGCCTTGAGCAGATCATGAACGAGGTCATGGTCGCCTACCCGAACACGCGGCCGATGTGCTCGGCCAACTGTGACGGTGGCGCCGCGGCGGTCGTGGTCAGCGAGTCGAAGCTGCGCACCCTCTCGCTCGAGCAGCAGCGCCGGGCCGTCAAGATCAGCGCCTCGGTGCTGACCAGCGATCCCTGGCAGGAGGCCTGCCAGGTGCTGCCCGACGTCAACACGCTCACCCGGGCCGCCGCGAACCAGGCCTACGAGCAGGCCGGCGTCGGCCCCGACGACCTGGACCTCGTCGAGCTGCACGACTGCTTCGCCACCGCCGAACTCGTCCACTACGACAACCTGCGGCTGTGCCCGCCCGGCGGCGCGGTGGACTTCTTCAACTCCGGGGCGAGCTGGCGTGACGGCACCACCCCGGTGAACGTCTCCGGCGGGCTGGAGTCCAAGGGCCACCCGGTGTCCGCGACCGGTATCGCGAACATCTGGGAGGTCGCCACCCACCTGCGGGGCGAGGCCGGTCCCCGCCAGATCGAGGGCGCCCGCGTCGGGCTCGCCCACGTCATCGGCCTCGGCAGCGCCTGCGGCGTGCACATCCTGGAGAAGGCGGCTGTCTGAGATGACTGGTTCCACGCAGGCCGCCCCGGTCGTGAGCACCGGCTTGACCCGGCCCCTTCCCGCCCTGCTACCGCAGGTCGCGCCGTTCTGGACAGCCGGCGCGGACGGTGAGCTGCGGCTGCCCCGCTGCGGCAGCTGCGCGCGGTTTCGCCATCCCGGCGAATCGGTCTGCCCGGACTGCCCGGGGGCCGAGCTCACCTACGCCCCCGTCGGCCCGGCGGGTGTCGTCGTCGCCGTCAGCGTGAACCACCAGATGTGGCTGCCGGGGATCGCCCCGCCCTACGTCGTGGTCGTCGTCGAGCTCGACGACGCCCCGGGCGTACGGCTCACCTCCAACCTGCTGGTGGACGACCCGGCCGAGATCGCGACGGTGGCCCGGGTGGGCCTGGCGGTCACCGTCGTGTTCGACCACCAGGACGACGTGTGGGTGCCGGTGTTCCGCCCGTCCGGCGAGCCGGACCGGCCCGGCCTGGTCCGCGAGGCCCGGGTCGTCCCGCGAGCGCCGATCAGCGACGAGCGGTTCGAGCGGCGCAGCGTGCTGTCGGGACTGGGGATCTCCGCGGTCGGGCGGCGGCTCGGGCGCACACCGGTGAGCCTCGCGGTCGAGTCGAGCCTCGCCGCGATCGCCGACGCCGGGCTCACCCGCGACGACATCGACGGCATCGCCACCTACCCGGGTCCGCTGGGCGCCGGGATGTCCGAGGGTGGCGTCGCGGCCCTGGAGGAAGCCCTCGGGGTGCGTCCGACCTGGTTCCACGGCGGGCTCGACCAGCCCGGCCAGTCGGGGGCGATCGTCGCCGCGATGCTCGCCGTCGCCGCCGGGCTGTGCCGGCACGTCCTGTGCGTGCGCACCGTCTGGGAGGCGACCTACACCGACTACCAGCGCCGTGGCCTGGTCGGCGGCGGCGGTGGCCGGCTCGAGGGGGACATCCAGTGGCGGCTGCCCTACGGCGCCGCCTCCGCCGGCACCTGGATCGGCCTGGCCGCCTCCCAGTACCTGCACCGGTACAAGGCGGACCGGGAGGTGCTCGGCCGGATCGCGGTGAACGCCCGGGCCGGCGCCGCCCGCAACCCGTACGCGGTCTACCGCGACCCGCTGACCCTGGACGACTACTTCGCCGCCCGGATGATCTCGACCCCGTTCGGTCTGTACGACTGTGACGTGCCCTGCGACGGCTCGGTCGCCGTCATCGTCTCCGCCGCGGAGACCGCCGCCGACGCCCCGAACGGCGTCGTGCGGATCAACGCCGTCGGCACCCAGATCGCCGAGCGTCCGTCCTGGGACCAGGGCACCCTCACCCACGAACCGATGGTGCTCGGCCCCGCCGCGCACCTGTGGACCCGCACCGACCTCACGCCGTCCGACGTGGATGTCGCTTTGCTCTACGACGGTTTCTCGTTCAACTGCCTGTCGTGGCTCGAGGCGCTCGGCTTCTGCGGCTTCGGGGAGGCCAGCGACTTCATCGGTGACGGTACGACGATCGGTCTCGGCGGCTCCCTGCCGCTGAACCCGCACGGCGGCCAGCTCTCCGCCGGACGCCTGCACGGGTTCGGCTTCCTGCACGAGGCGATCACCCAGCTGCGCGGTGTGGCCGGGGAACGTCAGGTCACCGGCGCCGAGGTCGCGGTCGTCTCCACCGGCGGCGGCGCCCCCGGCGGCGCCTTCCTGCTCACCCGGGACGCCTGACCCGGGCGGGCCCGTCCGGGCACGCTCGGAGTCAGACGCCGGTGGTGTTGACCAGGGCGCCGACGAGCGCTGTCACCGCCATCGCCACGCAGCCGCCGACCACGACCCGCAGGGTGGGACGGGCCAGCGGCGTGCCGGCGGTACGCGCCCCGAGCGCCCCGGCGACCGCCAGCCCGACCACGGTGGCCGCGACGATCAGCGCGATGCGTGCGGATCCGGAGGGCGCGGCCATGCCCAGGAAGGGCACCAGCGCGCCGGCGGCGAAGCTGCTCGCCGAGGCGGCGCACGCCTGCAGGGGGCGGGCCTGGTTCTGCTCGTTGTGGCCGAGTTCGTCACGCAGATGCGCACCGAGCGCGTCCCGCTCGGTCAGCGCCGCGGCGACCTGCCGGGCCAGTTCCGGGGGCAGGCCCCGGCGTTCGTAGATGCCGGCGAGTTCATAGAGCTCCGCGCGGGGGCTGTTGGTCAGCTCGGCCCGCTCCGCCACCAGGTCGGCCCGCTCGACGTCGGCCTGGGCGCTGACCGACACGTACTCGCCAGCCGCCATCGACAGTGCCCCGGCGGTGAGCCCGGCCAGGCCCGCGGTGAGCAGCGCCCCGCTGGACGCGCCACTCGCGGCGACGCCGACCATCAGGCTCGACGTCGACACCAGCCCGTCGTTCGCCCCGAGCACGGCGGCCCGCAGCCAACCGGCTCGCCCGGCGCCGTGCCGTTCCCGGTGACGTGTTCTGATCCCCGGTGCCGTCACGCCCGCCAGTACAGCATGGCCGGCACCGCTATGCCTCGGTTCCGAGGGCCGCCTCCAACAGGACAAGGGCGACCGATCGGGCGTCGGCCATCGGAGCCGCGTCGTTCAGGGTGGTCGACAGGGCGGTCGCACCCTCGAACAGCACGGTGAGCTGGCGCCCGAGCGAGGTGGGGTCGGTGGCACCGGCCGCGCGGGCGGTGTCGATCAGCAGCTGGGTGAAGCCCTCCTTGTGGTCCAGCACGGCCTTCTCGACGGCCGGTACCGTGCCCGCCAGCTCCACCGCCGCGTTGTGGAACGGGCATCCACGGGCCCGGACGCGGCGGGCCCCATCCCGATCGTCTGGTTCGCCGCCCGACTCGCCAGCCGCCCCGCCGGCCGGGTCCTCGCAGAAGAGAGTGATCAGCCGGGCGCGGGGCGGGAGATCCTCGCGGCGCAGGACGCGTTCCCGGGGGACGGGTTGGGTGTCGAGCCGGCGCAGATACTCCTCCACCAGCGCGTTCTTGCTGGGGAAGTGCTGGTAGAAGGTCCGTTTCGACACCTGGGCGACCTCGGTGAGGCGCTCCATACCGGTCGTGTTGATGCCCTCGGCGTAGAAGAGCTGCTCCGCCGCCCGCAGGATGCGCTCCCGCGCGCCACGCCCACCGCGCCGTTCGCCACCGCGGGCGACGCCAGCCGCCGCGGCCGACGACGGCGCCAGGACCTTCACCGCCTGCATGTCCACCGGCGGTTCCGCGGAACCCCGGGGTTTTGCGGAACCGCCGGACCGGAGCGCCGCCGGCTGGCCGGCGGCGGGAACCGGTAGGGGGGCTTCCTCGTCGGTGGGCATGACATCGAAAGTAGACCGACCGTTGTACTCGCGTCCAGTCCGGTGTTACGGTGAAGTCGTCCTCGAGGTAAACCGATCGTTCTACTGCGCTGGATGGCGCCGGCTGGCGCCGTCGGCTGCTGTCGGGAGGTAGCGATGAAGCACACGACGTTCGGCCGGGCCACGGGCCTGCGGGTCAGCGAGCTGGCGCTCGGCGCCGCGAACTTCGGCACCGGGTGGGGTGCCGGCGCCGAGCCGGAGGAGGCCCGGCGCATCCTCGAGCGCTTCGCCGAGGCGGGCGGCACGTTTCTCGATACCGCCGAGAGCTATCAGTTCGGCGAGTCCGAACAGATCCTCGGGCATCTGCTCACCGGCCAGCGGGCGCACTTCACCCTGGCCACCAAGTTCGGCGTGGGCCGCGCGCCCGATGCCGGCGTGCTCGCCACCGGCAACGGGCGGCGTGCGCTGATCGGTGCGGTCGAGGGCAGCCTCACCCGGCTCGGCACCGACTATCTCGACCTGCTGTGGGTGCATTTTCCCGACCCGGTGACGCCGGTGGAGGAGATCATGCGCGGCCTCGATGATCTGGTCCGTTCCGGCAAGATCCTCTATGCGGGCCTGTCGAACTTCCCGGCCTGGCGTACCGCCCGCGCGGCCACCCTGGCCGACCTGCGCGGCCTGGCTCCCGTCACGGCCGTGCAGTTCGAGTACAGCCTGGTGGAACGCGGCGCCGACCGTGAGGTCCTGCCGATGGCCGAGGCGCTGGGCCTGGGCGCGGCACTGTGGTCACCGCTGGGCGGCGGGCTGCTCACCGGCAAGTACCGCACCAGCAGCGCCGGGCGCCTCACCGACCTCGGCCGCGTGATCCACACCGAGGACGAGCCCCGCAAGACCGCGGTGGTCGACGCCGTGCTCGCCGTCGCCGCGGAGCTCGCCGTCCCGCCGGCGCAGGTCGCCACGGCCTGGGTCCGGGAGCGGGCCGCGCGCTCGTCGACCGCGCTCGTCCCGATCATCGGCCCGCGTTCGGTCGCCCAGCTCGACGACTACCTGGCCGCTCTGCAGGTGAGGCTGGAGGACAAGCAGTACCAACGGCTCGAGGAGGTCAGCCGGGTCGACCTCGGTCAGCCCCACACCGTCTCCGCCTCCCAGTATCCGGTCACGCTCGGTGGTGCCGAGGCCGCGAGGTCCTTCCGCGCCTACCTCCCGGTCGCCTGAGGTCGGCGCCGGGGTTCGGGAGATCCCCGGGGTGGCCGGGGTGGCCGGGGTGGCCGGGGTGTCGGTGGAGACCGTCTACGCCGCGGTCGGCCGTAAGCCGGCGCTGTTCGCCGCGGCCATCGACGGTGCGGTCGTCGGCGACGCGGTGCGGCGATGAACCGGCTGCCCCGTGCCTGCGAGGTCGCGGTGGCCTCGGCGGGCGCTCAGGTCGGGTTGCCCGCCCACGGGTCGGGGCCGAAGATCTCGTAGCGGATGTGGTCGGGGGACAGGCCGCGGCGCAGCAGGCCGGCGCGGACGTCCCGCATGAACGGCAGCGGGCCGCACAGGTAGACGCGGGCGCCGTCGGGCAGCGGCAGGGCGTCGACGTCGATCTGGACCGGGCTGTGCGGTTCGTAACGGGTGTGCAGCTGGAAGTCCCGCAGCAGGGCGCCGATCTCCAGCATCTCCGCCCGCAGCGGATGGTGCTCGGGGGAGCGGTCGGCGTGCGCCGCGACCACCGTGCGCTGCGGGCGCAGCCGAGCGGTGTGACCCATCATCGCGATCATCGGTGTGATGCCGATACCGGCGCTGACCAGTACGAGCGGGTCGGTGCCGGGGGTCAGTGTCACGTCGCCGGCCGGCGGGCTGACGTCCAGCACGTCGCCGACCTTGACCTGCTCGTGCAGATAGGCGGAGACGACACCCTGCGGGGCGGTGCCGACCGCGGGTACCCGGCGCACGGTGATCCGCAGACTGCCCGAACCCGGTGCCCGCGACAGACTGTAGGGGCGGGCCTGGCGGCCGCCGTCGGGCAGGTCCACCGCGACCGTCACGTACTGGCCGGGTCGGAAGGTCGGCAGCGGGTCGAGCCCGGTCGGCAACAGGTCGAAGGACACCACCTCCGGGGTCGCGACCGTACGGGCCGTGACCCGCCAGGGTCGCCACGGCCGCGCCGGATCGGTGCCCATCCGCTGGTAGGCACGTGCCTCCTCGGCGACGAGCGCCGTGGCGAACAGCCAGTAGGCCTCATCCCAGGCGTCATGGACCCGCGGTGTGACCGCGTCCCCGAGCACCTCGGCGACCGCGGCCAGCAACTGCCGTCCCACCAGTGGGTACTGCTCCGGCGCGACACCCAGCGAGGCGTGTCGATGCGCGATGCGGCGCACCACCGCGTCGAACGGGCGTCGCGGCTCGCCCAGCAGGTGTTCCGTGAAGGCGACCAGTGCGGCGGCCAGCGCCCGCTGCTGGGCGCCGCTGGCCTGACCGCTGCGGGAGAACATCGGCGCGACCCGCGGATGCGTCGAGAGCAGTCGCCGGTAGAACACGGCGCTGATCTGTTCGGCATGCTCGGCGACCACGCCGGCCGTCGCCCGCAGGACCGCGGCGGACTGTTCCGTCGGGACGGCGCTCATCCGGCCTCAGCTCCGCTTCTACACGTCGTAGTAGCAAACCGCTTCACCGTAGTGACGCCCGATCGCCCCTGTCCCCGCCTGGCCGCACCTGCTCGCTCGCACGGGCGGTCCCATCGCCGCCACCTGCACGTTCACGGACCCGCACCCCGGCTGACCCCGCCGGTCAACCACCCATCGGTGACCTTGCCCGCGCTCGCAGGTGCCGGTGCTCGCGGGTGCCGGCGTCACGGTGTCACGGTGTCGAGGTCTCGATGGGCGGCGCCGCGTCGGATGGGATCAGACGTCCAGGGGCGGTTGGGCGCGAGTCGGGATGGCGATGCGGTTCCAGGCGTTGATCGTGACGATGGCGAGGATCAGGTTGGCGGTCTCCTCCTCCGACCAGTGCTTGGTGACAGTCGCCCAGGTGTCGTCGCTGACACCGTCCGGGCCGAGCCGGGTCACCTCGTCGGTCAGCGCCAGCGCGGCCCGCTCCCGTTCGTCGAAGAACGGCGCGTCGTGCCAGGCGGCGACCGCGAACAGCCGCCGGGCGGACTCACCGGAGGCCAGGGCGTCCCGGCTGTGCATGTCCACGCAGAACGCGCAGCCGTTGAGCACCGACGCGCGCAGCTTCACCAGCTCCAGCACGGTCGCGTCCACATGCCGCCGGACGTAGGCCTCCAGCCCCAGGACCGCCTTGTACCCCTCCGGTGCCACCTCGGCGATGTTCATCCGCTGTGTCATCGTGCGCCTCCTTCGGTCGAATGTCTCCGGACCGGCCGCGGCAGGGCCCGGCCGGCGGGAGCGCCTCCCGTGGCGCTCCCGGGAGCCGCCCTCGCGGCGACCCTCCACCCAGATGGACGGGCCTGCCAGCCGACATGTGACAGGCCTACCCGCGGCCCTCGGCGCGTCCCCTGGCCGTGCCAGCCCCCCGACCGCGGGAACCCCGCCTACGCGGTGGCGGTGGGCAGGAGACCGACGCTGGTGGACGCGGCGTCCAGCACGTCCGCGAGGGTGTGCCGGGGCAGGTCGATCAGGCGGGCGGTGAGCAGATCCGCGGGGAGAACGGTCGCGTCGGCGCCGGCGTCCCGGCCGCCCTCGCGGCCGGTGGTCAGGGCCGCGTGGACCGTGGTCAGAGCCGCCCGCTGGGCCAGCGGCGCACCGGGCTGGTCACGGGCGACACGGATCAGACCGTCGCGCCAGACGTTGCCGAGACGGCCGTGGGCGCGCTCCAGCAGCCAGCGGACGAGACGTTCCGGTGCGGCCCCGGCGGTCTGGTCGGTCGCGGTGAGGGACAGCAGTCGGGTTCGTCCGGCACCGGTGGGGGTCTCGTCGTGTTCGGGTGTGCGCGTCCACTTGGCCCGGACAAGGTCGAAGGGCTGCCCGGAGCGCAGGTCAGGATGGTCGGCGTCGACCAGGACGGCGAGCCGGTCGGCGTTGGCGGCCAGCAGCAGCCGCAGCAGCCACGGACCGGGATCGTCGGTCAGGTCGACCACCACGCTGCGGGTGTCCCCGCCGGACGGGCCGGTGGTGGACGGCGGCAGACCGCGATCGAGCACGGTGGGCAGTCGGGTGTGCGCGGCGGCCTGGGGCAGCGGCCGATCGCCGACGAACACGCCCCGGCCGGGCACGGCCGCGAGGAACCGCTGGGCCGCGGTGATGGCGCCGGCGGCCAGCTCGTCGGCCTGGCTCTCCTCGGCGTGCCGCCCCCGGGTGTAGATGGAACGCGGCGGTGTGGACGAGCCACCGGACTCCCACTCGCCACCCGAGCCACCCGAGCGATCCGAGCGGTCGAGGCGTTTCCAGGTGGCGGCGGTCGGTTGGCAGCTGTACATGTCGGCGCGGGCGCCCACCGCTTCGGCACCGTCGTAGACGTGGAAACCCGGCCAGATCGCCTCGAAGGCGAACCCCTGGTCCAGCAGCGCCTTCTGGACCCGGGCACCGAGCGCGGGCGTCCGCTCGCTGTAGCCGTAGGCGACGAGGACCCGGCCGCGCTCCCGGTCGGCGAGGCCCTGCGCGCCCCGGGCGGCGAACAGCGACACACCGGACGGGGTGTACGGCGGGTCGGTGAACACCAGGTCGGCGTGGCCGGCGACCGACGGCGGCAGGCCAAGGCGCAGGTCCGCGTACAGGCAGCGCAGGGCCACCCCGTGTGCGCGTGCGGAACGGTCGAGGAACGCCAGCAGCTCCTCGTCGATGTCGACCACGGTGACCCGCAACCCACCAGCCGTCCCACCCGGTGCTCGGCCGTCCGTCCCGGCGGACGACGGGCTGTCCGTCCCGTGGACGGATCGGCTGGCGCGGGCGGCGAGCAGGAGCAGGGCCAGCGAGGTGAGATCGTGGTCGCCGACGCAGAGCAGCTCGGCCTCCCGCAGGTCGTAGTGCGTGGCCAGCCAGACCGCCCGGCGCACGGCCGTCGCCGCGGTGGCCGGGACATGGTCCAGATCGGCGCGGGGGCGGGGAGCGGCCGCGATCAGGCCGTGCATGGTGGTGATCAGGGCGCTGTGTCGGCGGACCTCGGCGGCCAGCGGGTCCACCGGGGCGGACGCACGCAGTTCCGCGTAGCGGATCAGGGAGCGGTAGCGGTCGACCGTCGGGGCGCGCAGCACCAGCCGGCCGTCGGCGGCGGTGTGCAGGTCCCCGTCGAGTGTCCGCAGGATGATCTCCACCGAGCGGCGGGGCAGCCCGGAGCCCTGCACCAGCCCACGCAGCGTCTGGGGCTGCTCGGTCAGCGCCGCCACCACCCGGCGCGGCGCCAGCGCGTGCACCCCGTAGCCGTGCAGCAACGTCGCCAGCGACTCACCCGCCGCCGCGGCCGCAGGCTGGTCGGAGGTCGCCCCGGCCACCGGCGAATCGGACGTCGCGGCCTCCAGCGGCGCGGCCTCCAGCGGCGCGGCCTCCAGCGGCGCGGCCTCCAGCGGCGCGGCGTCCGGCCGGGCGACCTGCGGTGGCATGGCGTGCGGTGGGGCGGTGTGCGCTGGGGCGGCGGAGGGCTGGGGATCGGTCACCGTCCCAGCGTGTCACCCCACGCCGGTACGTGATTTCACCGGTCGCGGGTTCGGCGGCTACCCTCGGGAGGTGCTCAGAAGGCTGGATCTGCGTGGCTCGACCCTCACCGGGGCGCAGGTGCGGCGTCTGCTGCCCCGCGCCGCCCTCGACGTGGACGTCGCCGTCGAGGCCGTGCGGCCGGTATGCGCGGACGTCCGTGACCGTGGTGACGCCGCTGTTCTCGACGCGGCCGAGCGGTTCGACGGGGTCCGTCCCCCCCAGTTGCGGGTGTCCGCCGCGCAGCTCGCGGCCGCCGCCGAACGCCTCGATCCGGAGGTGCGCGACGCGCTGGCCGAGGCGATCCGGCGCTGCCGGCTGGTCCATGGGGCGCAGCGGCGCGCACCGGTGACCGTGGACGTCGCCCCGGGCCTCGCGGTGACCGAGCGCTGGGTGCCGGTCGAACGGGTCGGGCTGTACGTGCCGGGCGGGCGGGTCGCCTACCCGAGCAGCGTCGTCATGAACGTCGTCCCCGCCCAGGAGGCCGGGGTGAGCTCGCTCGCGGTGTTCTCCCCGCCGCAGAAGGACAACGGCGGCCTGCCGCATCCGGTCGTCCTCGGCGCGTGCGCGCTGCTCGGCATCGACGAGGTGTACGCCGCCGGCGGCGCCCAGGCGATCGCGATGGCCGCCTACGGCACCGAGAGCTGCCCGCCGGTCGATGTGATCACCGGGCCGGGCAACGTCTACGTGACGGCGGCCAAACGGCTGGTGCGCGGCGTCGTCGGGGTGGACGCGGAGGCCGGTCCGACCGAGGTCGCGATCCTCGCCGACGACACGGCCGACCCGGCGCACGTCGCCGCCGACCTGATCGCCCAGGCCGAGCACGACCCGATGGCCGCCTGCCTGCTCGTCACCACGTCGGCGGAGCTCGCCGACGCCGTCGACGTCGAACTCGGCAAGCGGGTGCCCGCCACCCGCCACCGCGAGCGGGTCGAGCAGGCCCTCGCCGGCCAGGGGGCGATCGCACTCGTCGCCGACCTCGACGCCGGGCTCGCCGTCGCCGACGGCTGGGCCGCCGAGCACCTGCAGATCCAGACCGCGGACGCCGCCGCCGTGGCCGCCCGGGTCCGCCACGCCGGGGCGGTGTTCGTCGGGGCGTACGCCCCGGTGCCGCTCGGTGACTACCTGGCCGGCTCCAACCACGTCCTGCCCACCGGCGCGACCGCGCGCCACTCCGGGGGCCTGTCCGTCGCCACCTTCCAGCGGCAGGTCCACGTCGTCGAGAGCACCCGGGACGCGCTGCACGCCGTCTCCGGGCGTCTCGGCGCACTCGCCGGAGCCGAGGACCTCACCGCACACCGTGACGCCGTGGAGGTTCGATTCCGATGACCCCGTCGACGACCGGCCAGCCGTCGTTCGCCGGCTTCGCCGAGGCCGGTTCGGCCTCCGACGACCGGCCCTGGCAGCCCCTGGGGCTCGACGAGCTGCCCCTGCGCGACAGCCTGCGCGGGATGTCCCCGTACGGCGCCCCGCAGCTCGACGTCCCGGTGCGCCTGAACACCAACGAGAATCCGCATCCGCCGTCGATCGGCCTGGTGGACGCGCTCGGCAAGGCCGCGACCCTGGCCGCGACCGAGGCGAACCGCTACCCGGACCGCGACGCCGAGGCATTGCGCGCCGACCTCGCCTACTACCTGACCTCCGACGCCGGCTTCGGTGTGCACACCGCCCAGGTGTGGGCGGCCAACGGGTCCAACGAGATCCTGCAGCAGCTGTGCCAGGCGTTCGGCGGCCCGGGCCGGATCGCCATCGGGTTCGAACCGTCCTACTCGATGCACCGGCTGATCGCGCTGGCCACCGCCACCGAATGGGTCGCCGAGCAGCGCGCGGACGACTTCACACTGTCCGCCGAGCAGGTGACGGCCGCGATCGAACGGCACCGCCCGGCGCTGGTGTTCCTGTGCTCGCCGAACAACCCGACCGGCACCGCGCTGCCACCGGAGGTCATCACCGCCGCCGCCGCGGCGATGGCGGCCGTCGGCAGCGGGATCGTCGTCGTCGACGAGGCGTACGCGGAGTTCCGCCGCGCCGGGGTGCCCAGCGCCGTCACCCTGCTGCCGGCCAACCCGCGGCTGGTGGTCACCCGCACGATGAGCAAGGCGTTCGCGCTCGCCGGCGCGCGGGTCGGCTACCTCGCCGCCCATCCCGCCGTCGTCGACGCGCTGGCGCTGGTCCGGCTGCCCTACCACCTGTCGACCTTCACCCAGGCGGTGGCGCGCACCGCGCTCGCCCACGCCGACGAGCTGCTCAGCACGGTCGAGGCGGTCAAGGCGCAGCGGGACCGGATCGTGCGGGAACTGCCCGGCCTCGGCCTGGCGCTGGCCCCCAGCGACGCCAACTTCGTGTACTTCGGCCGGTTCGCCGACGAGCAGGACGTCTGGCGTCGCCTGCTGGAACGCGGAGTGCTCGTGCGCGACGTCGGCCCCGACGGCTGGCTGCGGGTCACCGCCGGCCTGCCCGGCGAGATCGACGCCTTCCTCGCCGCCCTCTCCCAGGTGCTCGTCGACGCGCGCACCGACGAGACCGGTCTGATCACGCTCACCTCCCGCTGAGAACCTTCGCGAAAGACACCGAGGACAGTCCCGATGGCCCGCACCGCTCGTATCGCCCGCAAGACCCTGGAGTCGGACGTCCTCGTCGAGCTCGACCTCGACGGCACGGGGGTGGCCACCGTCGACACCGGTGTGCCGTTCTATGACCACATGCTGTCCCAGATCGGCAAGCACGCCGGCTTCGACCTGAACGTGCGCACCCGCGGTGACCTGCACATCGACGCCCACCACACGGTCGAGGACACCTCGATCGCGTTCGGCACGGCGCTGCGCGAGGCCCTCGGCGACAAGGTCGGCATCCGCCGGTTCGGCGATGCCACCGTCCCGCTGGACGAGGCGCTCGCCCTGGCCGTCGTCGACCTGTCCGGCCGGCCGTACTGCGTGCACGTCGAACCGGACCTCGTCGGTCTGATCGGCACCTACGACACGACCCTCACCCGGCACATCTTCGAGTCGATCACCAGCTCGGCCCGGATCGCCCTGCACGTGCGGGTGCTGTCCGGGCGCAACGCCCACCATGTGGTCGAGGCCCAGTTCAAGGCGGTCGCCCGGGCCCTGCGCGACGCGGTCGCACTCGACGCCCGGGTCGCCGGCATCCCGTCCACCAAGGGCGTGCTGTGAGCCGGGTGGTCGTGCTCGACTACGGGTCGGGCAACCTGCGTTCGGCCGAGCGGGCCCTGGTCCGGGTCGGCGCGGACGTCACCGTGACCGCCGATCTCACCGCCGCCCGCGACGCCGACGGCCTGGTCGTCCCCGGGGTCGGCGCCTACGCGGCGTGCATGGCCGGGATCGACGCGCTCGGAGCCGGCGACGTCGTGCGCGCGCGGGTCGCCGCCGGACGCCCGGTGCTCGGCATCTGCGTCGGCATGCAGGTGCTGTACGAACTCGGCGAGGAGCACGGCGTGCGGACGCCGGGTATCGGAGTGCTGGCCGGCGAGGTGCGCCGCCTGGCCGCGCCGATCCTGCCGCACATGGGCTGGAACACGGTGCGCCCGCCGGCCGACTCGGTCCTGTTCGCGGGGCTTGCCGGTGACACCCGGTTCTACTTCGTCCACTCGTACGCGGCGAAGGCCGACCCGTCCGCCGGTGACACCGTCGGCGAGCACGGCGAACCGTTCGCCGCCGCCGTCGAACGCGGCGCGCTGGCCGCCACCCAGTTCCATCCGGAGAAGTCCGGCGACGCCGGCGCCCACCTGCTCACCAACTGGCTCGCCACCCTCTCCTGACGACCGGTCGGAGTTGCGCTCCCACCGGTCGGACAACCGTCGGCCCGCTGACCGATCCGTCCAGGTCGGGCAGCCCGTAGGGTGTCGGCATGGCTCTGACTCTGCTGCCCGCCGTCGATGTGGCCGACGGTCTCGCCGTGCGTCTCGTCCAGGGCGAGGCCGGTTCCGAGACGTCCTATGGTGACCCGCTGGAGGCGGCGCTCACCTGGCAGCGGGACGGCGCCGAGTGGATTCATCTGGTCGACCTGGACGCCGCGTTCGGCCGGGGTTCCAACCGTGAACTGATCGCCAAGGTCGTGCGTGCGGTGGACGTCGCCGTGGAGGTCTCCGGCGGTATCCGCGACGACGAGTCGCTCGACGCGGCGCTGGCGACCGGGGCGGCCCGGGTGAACATCGGCACCGCCGCGCTGGAGAACCCCGACTGGGTGCGCCGCGCGATCGCCCGGGTCGGCGACCGCATCGCCGTCGGCCTGGACGTGCGCGGCACCACCCTCGCCGCCCGCGGCTGGACACGCGAGGGCGGGGAGCTCTACGACGTCCTCGCCCGCCTCGACGCCGACGGCTGCGCCCGTTACGTGCTCACCGACGTCCGCCGGGACGGGACGCTGACCGGCCCGAACGTCGAACTGCTGCGCTCGGTGACCGCCGCGACGGACCGTCCGGTGGTGGCCAGCGGCGGCGTCTCCACGCTCGAGGACCTCACCGAGATCGCCGCGATCGCGGGTGTCGAGGGCGCCATCATCGGCAAGGCCCTCTACGCCGGCGCGTTCACCCTGCCGCAGGCGCTGGCCCTCACCGCGAGCCTCGCCGCCGGCAGCCCCACCCAGACCACCGGCGCACTAGGCCAGAACGCGGCCGGATCGGTCGGCGGCTCCGGCGGCGGGGCGGGGCAGTGAGCGTCGCCGTGCGGGTCATTCCCTGTCTGGACGTCGACGGCGGGCGGGTCGTCAAGGGCGTCAACTTCACGGACCTGCGTGACGCCGGCGACCCGGTGGAGATGGCCCGCCTCTACGACGCCGAAGGCGCCGACGAACTGACCTTCCTCGACATCACCGCGTCCTCCGGGGACCGCGAGACCACCTACGACATCGTGCGGCGCACCGCCGAGCAGGTCTTCATCCCGCTGACCGTCGGCGGCGGTGTGCGTGCCACCGAGGACGTCGACCGGCTGCTGCGCGCCGGCGCGGACAAGGTCGGCATCAACACCGCGGCCGTCGCCCGTCCGGAACTGGTCCGCGAGTGCGCGCACCGGTTCGGCAACCAGTGCATCGTGATCTCGATCGACGCCCGCCGCTGCCCCGACCCGGACGGCCCCCGCTTCGAGGTCACCACGCACGGCGGACGGCGCGGCACCGGCATCGACGCGGTCGCCTGGGCGGCACGGGTCACCGAACTCGGTTCCGGTGAGATCCTGCTGAACTCCATGGACGCCGACGGCACCCGCGACGGCTACGACCTCGAGATGCTCACCGCCGTGCGGGCCGAGGTCGACGTCCCGGTGATCGCCAGCGGCGGCGCCGGTGACCTGGCGCATTTCGCCCCGGCGGTGGCCGCGGGCGCCGACGCCGTGCTCGCCGCCAGCGTGTTCCACTTCGGGCAGCTACGCATCGGCGAGGTGAAGACCGCTCTGCGGGACGCCGCCGTCCCCGTCCGCTGATCGGCCGCCGATGACCGCATCCGACCCCGGGGACCGCGCCGACGACCGCGCCGACGACCGCGCCGACGACCGCGCCGGCGGCGGGCGGCGTTCGGGGATCATCGCGCGTGGCCTGGCGACGATGCGCCTCGGCGCGCGCCACGAACCACGGCAGTTCGCGTTGGCGACCCTCGGAGGCAGCCTGTTCACCCTCACCGGGGTGGCGAGCTCCCTCGTCCTCGGTGAGGCGACGGACCGGGTCGTGATCCCGGCGATCGACGATGGCCACGCGGACGCGTCCGCGCTCGCCGCCGTCGGCGTGGCGTTCGTGGCCGTCGGCTGCGTGCGGGCGTTCGGCATGTACCTGCGCCGGCTCGCCGGCGGCGCGGTGGTGTTCCGGCTCCAGGCCCGTTACCGCCATGAGGTCACCCGTCAGTACCTGCGGCTGCCGTTGTCCTGGCATCAGAGCCATTCGACCGGCGCCCTGCTGTCCAACGCCAACGCGGACGTCGAGGCGATGTGGTCGCCGCTGATGCCGTTGCCGTTCGCCCTCGGGGCCCTGATGATGCTGATGGCCGCGCTGGTGCTGCTCGTGCTCACCGATCCGGTGCTGGCGCTGATCGGACTCGCGGTCTTCCCGACCTTCGGTCTGCTCAACATCTGGTACGCCCGCCGGGCGTCGCCGTTGTACGCGCAGGCCCAGCAGCTGCGCGGCGAGGTGAGCGCGGTGGCCCACGAGTCGTTCGACGGCGCTCTCGTGGTGAAGGCCCTCGGCCGGGAGGAAGAGGAGACCGCCCGGTTCGCCGACCGGGCCGAACGGCTCCGGGACGCGATGATCAGCGCCGGTCGGCTACGTGGCATGTTCGACCCGCTGATGGAGGCACTGCCCAACCTCGGCATCCTGGTCGTGCTGCTCGTCGGCGCCGTGCGCATCCGCACCGGGGCGATCGACGTGGGGCAGCTCGTCCGGGTCGCCTACCTGTTCACGCTGCTGGCCTTCCCGCTGCGCGCGTTCGGCTGGGTGTTCGGCGAGCTCCCGCGTTCCGTCGTCGGCCGCCAGCGGGTGGACGCGGTCACCCAGGCCCGTTCGGACGAGCACCACGGCCCCCGCACGCTGAGCGCCACCGGCCCCGCGGCGCTGTCCCTGCACCAGGTCACCTACACCTACCCGCGCTCCGCACCCGACGGCGAGCCCGTACCGGTTGGCGCCCCCGACGCCGCCCCCGCCTCCGACGCCCCGGTCCCCGACGCCGTGGCCGCCCGGCCGACCCTGCTCGATGTGGGTGTCGAGGTGGCACCCGGCAGCGTCGTCGCGATCACCGGACGCACCGGCGCGGGCAAGTCGACCCTGGTGGGGCTGCTCGCCCGGCTCGTCGACCCGGATGACGGCGAGGTCCGAGTCGACGGGATCGACCTGCGGGACCTCGCCGTCGGCGAGGTGAGCCGGGCGGTGGCCGTCGTGGCGCAGCAGGCATTCCTGTTCGACGACAGCGTGCGCGCCAACATCACCCTGGGCCTGGCCGCCACCGACGACGCGGTGTGGACGGCGCTGCGTCGGGCGCAGGCCGACCGCTTCGTCGCCAGGCTCCCGGCCGGCCTCGACACCATGGTCGGCGAACGCGGCACCAGCCTGTCCGGTGGCCAACGCCAACGGATCTGCCTGGCCCGTGCCCTGCTGCGCGAGCCCCGCCTGCTCGTTCTCGACGACGCGACCGCCAGCGTCGACCCGCGGGTCGAGGCCGCGATCCTGGCCGATCTGCGGGCTCGCGCCGGCGCGGCCACGGTGGTGGTCGTCGCCCAACGCCGTTCCACGATCGCCCTGGCCGACGAGGTGGTGCACCTCGAGGGCGGCCAGGTGATCGGCCGTGGCAGCCACGAGCACCTGCTCGCGACCTCACCCCGCTACGCGGCTCTGCTCACCGCCTACGAGCAGGCCGCGCAGGCGGCGGCCCTCGACGCCGAGCCCACCGTCGACCTGGACCTGGACCTGGACGCGGAGCCGGAGTCGGAGTCGGAGCCAGCGCGATGACCACTCCCGCACGGAGCATCCCCGCCCAGACCCCGCCCGAGCGGCTCAGCCCGCCCAACCCCAACCCCAGCCCCGGTCCCAGCCCCGAGCCCGGTCCCGGGTCGGCTCGCGCGGACCTGCTGACGACGACGCTGCGGCGGCTGCGTGGCCTCGCCCCCGAGCTGACCCGGGGGCTGCTCGGCACCCTCGTCCTCGCGCTGGTCGCCACCGCGGGCAAGATCGCCATTCCGGTGACGGTCCAACAGATCCTTGACCGGGGACTGGCCGACGACCAGGTCGACCTGACGGTGATCGGCGTGGCCGTCGGGGTGGCGGCGGTGGTGATCCTGACGACCGCACTGGCCAACTACCGGATGAACCGGCGGCTGTACCGGCTGTCCGAGACGACGCTCGCCACGCTGCGGGTCAGGGCGTTTCGCCACATCCACGATCTGTCGGTGCTCAGCCAGTCCGCGCAGCGTCGTGGCTCGTTGACCTCCCGGGTCACCAGCGACATCGACCAGATGTCGCAGTTCCTGCAGTTCGGTGGCGTGATGCTGCTGGTCTCGACCGGCCAGATGCTGATCGCGACCGTGCTGATGGTCGTCTACTCGTGGCAGCTGACCCTGCTGGTCCACGGCTTCTACCTTCCGCTTTTCCTGATCACCCGGCGCACCCAGCGGCGCCTCGCCGGTCGCTACGCGCAGGTCCGTGAACGCATCGGTGAGCTGCTGGGTGCCGTCGCCGAGGCCGTTGTCGGCGCCTCGGTCGTGCGGGCCTACGGCGTGCAGGAACGCACCGCCCAGCGCATCGACACCTCGATCGACCGTCACCGCGGCGCCCAGTCCGCCGCCCAGAAGATGATCGCCGGCGTGTTCTCCCTGAGCGAGCTGGTCGCCGCCCTCGCCACGGCGGCGGCCGTCATCGTCGGGGTGCTGCTCGGCGTGGACGGCGCGCTCAGCACCGGTCGGCTGGTCGCCTTCCTGTTCCTGATGACCCTGTTCATCATGCCGATCCAGTCGATGACCGAGATCCTCAACGACGCGGCGAACGCCCTGGCCGGCCTGCGCCGGGTGCTTGACGTCCTCGACCTGCCCACCGACGTCCGCGACCCGGCGCTCACCGATGGCTCCGTTCCCCACCCCGCTGGTGCTCCCCACCCCGCGGAGGCGACCATCATGATCCCCGCCGGTTCGCCGCCGCCCTCGGCGCGCCCCGGCGGGCGGGAGCTTCCCGCGGGACCGCTGGGTGTGCGCTTCACCGGGGTCGGGTTCGCCTACCCGGACGGCCCGCCCGTGCTGCGCGACATCGACCTGGAGATCGCCGCGGGCAGCCGGATCGCCGTGGTCGGCGAGACCGGCTCCGGGAAGACCACCCTGGTCAAGCTGCTGACCCGGCTGATGGACCCGAGCTCGGGCGAGGTCCTGATCGGCGGGGTGCCCCTGGCCCAGGTGCGGTTCGCCTCGCTGCGCCGCCGGGTCCTGCTGGTGCCGCAGGAGGGGTTCCTGTTCGATCTGACGATCGCCGACAACGTGCGCTACGGCCGCCCGGGCGCCGACGACGCCGCGGTACACGCCGCCTTCGAGGCCCTTGGCCTCGGCGACTGGCTTGCCACCCACCCCGAGGGCCTCGCCACCCGGGTGGGTGAGAGCGGGTCGCGGCTGTCCGCGGGTGAACGTCAGCTGGTCGCGCTGGCTCGTGCCCGGCTGGCCGACCCCGACCTGCTCGTGCTCGACGAGGCCACCTCCGCGGTCGACCCCGAGACCGAGGTGCGCCTGGCCCAGGCCCTGGCCGAACTGATGCGGGAGCGGACCTCGGTGACCATCGCGCACCGGCTGTCCACCGCGGAGACCGCCGACGAGGTACTGGTCGTCGACGCCGGTCGGATCGCCCAGCGCGGCCGGCATCGTGATCTGGTCGCTGTGCCCGGGATCTACCAGCGCCTGCACCAGTCCTGGGTCGCCGGGGTCGGCTCGACCGGGCCCGCGCCCGCACGGCCACATCCACCGGCGCCGGCGTCGACCGCCCCCGACGAGCCGCGCCCCGCGTTCCTCGCCCCGCGGACGCCGGCCCCGCGCCCGGGTCGCGGGGGAGCAGAATGAAGCGGTGACCGATCGTCCCTCCGCTCTCGACCCTGACATCGCCCGGCGCCTGCGCCGTGACGGCGCCGGCCTCTTCCCGGCCATCGCCCAGCAGTACGACACCGGGGAGGTGCTGATGCTCGGGTGGATGGACGACGAGGCGCTGCATCGGACGCTGACCACCGGGCGGGCCACGTACTGGAGCCGCAGCCGCGGTGAGTACTGGGTGAAGGGCGACACCTCAGGCCACCAGCAGTGGGTCCGCTCGGTCGCGCTCGACTGCGACGGCGACGCGCTGCTCGTGCGGGTGGACCAGGTGGGTCCGGCCTGCCACACCGGCACCCACACCTGCTTCGAGGCCGGCGGCCCGCTGCCCGCCCGGGTGGGCGACCGGGACGCCGGCCCGGCGGCCGAGGCCAGCCGATGACCACCGGACGCATCGTTCCCGACCGCGCCGGCTTCCACGCGGCCGCGGCCCGCCACCAGGTGGTCGCGGTCACCCGCCGGCTGCTCGCCGACGGCGAGACCCCGGTCGGCATCTACCGCAAGCTCGCCGGCGGCCCGGGCACCTTCCTGCTGGAATCGGCCGAGCACGGCGGCGAATGGTCGCGCTACTCGTTCGTGGGAGTGCGGGCGGCGGCGACGCTCACCGAACGCGACGGCGAGGCGCTGTGGGTGGATGGCACGCCCCCGCCGGGGGTGCCCTCCGGTGGTGACCCGCTGGACATCCTGCGCGCGGTGGAACACGGCCTTCGTGCCGCCCACGAGGACGGCGCGCCGCCCCTGATGGGTGGGCTCGTCGGCTACCTCGGCTACGACATCGTCCGGCGGATCGAGCGGCTTCCCTCGCACGCCGTGGACGACCTGCGCCTGCCCGAACTGCGGATGCTGCTGGCCACCGATCTCGCCGTGCTCGACCACCGGGACGGCTCCTGCCTGCTCGTGGCCAACGCCTTCACCGCGCCCCCGGACCCCGATCCCGGCGAGGCCGGGGCCGCCCCGGCGCACCCGGCCGGCCGTGCCGCCGACGGCCGACGTGACCCCGCCGAACTCGACGCCCTCTACGACGAGGCGGTGGCCCGCCTGGACACGATGACCAGCGACCTGGCCAAGTGGAGCGAGCCGACGGTGGCCACCACGACCGGTGCGCTGACCGGCATCGACGACTTCGTCTCCGCCACGCCGCCCGGTGCCTACCAGAGCGCGGTCGAGCGGGCCATCGAGGAGATCCGCGCCGGGGAGTGCTTCCAGATCGTCGTCTCGCAGCGCTTCGAACGTGCCACGACCGCCGACCCGCTGGACGTCTACCGGGTGCTGCGCACCACGAACCCGAGCCCGTACATGTACCTGCTGCGTTTCGGTGACCACGACGTCGTCGGGTCGTCGCCGGAGGCACACGTGAAGGTCACCGGCCGGCGGGCCCTGCTGCATCCGATCGCCGGCTCCCGCCCGCGCGGGGCGACGCCCGAACAGGACGCCGAACTCGCCGCCGAGATGCTGGCCGATCCCAAGGAACGCGCCGAGCACGTGATGCTGGTCGACCTCGTGCGCAACGACCTCGGGCGGGTCTGCGTACCCGGCTCGGTGCGGGTCGTCGAGTTCGCGTCCGTCGAACGCTTCTCGCACATCATGCACATCGTCTCCACGGTGATCGGTGAGGTGGACGGGCAGCGCAGCGCCGTGGACGTGCTGAGGGCGACCTTCCCCGCCGGAACACTGTCCGGAGCGCCGAAGGTGCGCGCGATGGAGGTCATCGACGAGCTGGAACCGACCCGCCGCGGCGTCTACGGCGGAGTCGTCGGCTACCTGGACTTCGGCGGTGACCTGGATACCGCCATCGCCATCCGGACGGCGGTGATCCGCGACGGCGTCGCCTATGTGCAGGCCGGCGCCGGGATCGTCGCCGACTCCGATCCCGATGCCGAGGACCGCGAAAGCCGCACCAAGGCCGCGGCGGTCCTGCGGGCGATCGAGGTCGCCGAATCCCTGCGGCCGCCGGTATGACCTCCGCCCAGGGCCCCGCGCCCGCCGACGGCGCGCTTTCGGCCGACCCACCGCCCTCGGGGCCCGGTTCGTCGCCGGCCACGGCCGAGGCCGCCCGGGCCGGTCGGCGCGAACGCGGCCTGGCCGTGCTCGGCTGCCTGCTCGGCGCGGGCCTGGTGCTCGTGTGCGGGGCGGCCACCTGGGTGTCGGCCCGGGTCGGTGCGCCGCACGCCGAAAGCGACGGCGTCGCTGTGGCCGCGCCGCTGGCCACCCACTGGACCGGCTCGGCGCTCGCCCCGGCCGCGACCGCGCTCGCCCTGGTCGGGCTGGCCGCCGCCGTGGCCATCGTGGCGGCCCGCGGCATCGGGCGCACCATCGTCGGGCTGCTGGCCGTCGTGGCCGGGATCGGCGTCGTCTACGCGGCTCTGCGCGTCGGACTCGACCCGACGCCAGTCCTGCGCCGCACCGACAGCGTGCGTCAGCTCTCCATCGGCGGATCGGCGGAGATCACCGGCCTGCACCGCTCGGTGGCACCCTGGCTGGCCGTGTTCGGCGGCCTGCTGCTCACCGTCGCCGGCGCGCTCGCCGCCGTGCGCGGGCGCCGATGGCCGGCGATGTCGGGCCGCTACCAGACTCGCGACGCCCGGCCGGTCGACGCCTGGGATGCGATCGAGCGGGGCCACGACCCCACCTGATCACCGGAACTCGCCGCGGCCACCCGGAGGGCCACTCCACTCGCCGCGCCCGACCTGCGGGCCGCACCGGCGCGGGGGAGCGGTGAGCGAGGCAAGCAGATCCCGCTGCCGACGCAGATCGGCCTCCAGCAGGCAGACCAGCGCGTCCATCCGATCCAGGCAGCGGCGCAGCCGTTCGAGCGGTTCCTCCGGCTGACCACCGACGGCCTCGCCGTCGGCCGGCGAGCCGGCGGGCGCAGCCGCGGGCCGGCCCGGCACCCGTGAGCCCGAGGGCGCCCACCCCGACAGTGGCGGGATCAGAATCTGGTGAGTCTCCACGCGTCCTCCCTCGGCTCCGAACGTGTGTTCGACTATACGGGATCGAAGAGGTGTTCGGCCACTGTGGCGAGCCGCCGGCGTGGCGCGCGGTCGTCGTCACGTCGCCGGGGCGGCCCGGTCGGGTGACCTCCGCGTCCGGCGCGGACCGCCGGGAGGTGGGGGCGAGTGGTCGCGGCACGTAGCAAGGTGCGGGTGCCTCGGCCCTACCTCGGTGACCTGGCCTACCATCGGCGGCATGAGCGCGAAAGCCGCGAGCACGGGTCGATGAGCGTCCTCGACGACATCCTCGACGGGGTCCGGTCCGACCTTGCCGTGCGTGAGAAGCAGACCTCCCTCGACGACCTCAAACGGCGCGTCGAGCGCGTCCCCGACCCCCGGGACGCCCTGGCCGTCCTACGCGACTCACCGGTTTCGGTGATCGCCGAAGTCAAGCGCCGTTCGCCGTCCAAGGGCAGCCTGGCGGCGATCACCGACCCGGCTGCCCTCGCCGTCGACTACGAGGCGGGCGGTGCCGCGGCCATCAGCGTGCTCACCGAACAGCGCAGGTTCGGTGGCTCACTCGCGGATCTTGACGCCGTGCGCCGGGCGGTCGACGTCCCGTTGCTGCGCAAGGACTTCGTCGTCTCGCCCTACCAGGTGTTCGAGGCCCGTGCGCACGGGGCGGACATCGTCCTGCTCATCGTCGCCGCGCTCGACCAGCCCCGGCTGGTCGGCCTGCGCGAGCGCATCGAATCCCTCGGCATGACCGCCCTGGTCGAAGTGCATGACGAGGCCGAACTCGATCGCGCGCTGGAGGCCGATGCCCGCCTCCTCGGCGTCAACGCGCGCGATCTGCGTACCCTCGAGATCGACCGGGGCACCTTCGCCCGGCTGGCCCCGCGGATTCCGTCCGGGGTGCTGAAGGTCGCCGAGTCCGGTGTACGCGGGCCGCACGACCTGCTTGCCTACGCGGCGGCGGGGGCCGACGCGGTGCTGGTGGGCGAGGCCGCGGTCACCGGTGATCCCCGTCAGACGGTGGCCGACCTGGTCGCCGCCGGCGCGCATCCGGCCGCGCGCGTCGGGCGCTGACCCTCGCACGTCGCAGACCCGGTTCCCCGCGCCGAAGATCGAGACGCGAGTGCGGGGGAGTCGGGCTCCCCGGCGGGGGATGCCCAGGTCTGCCCCCTCGGGGCCGACGGGCACCCCCCGCGTCGGCGTCGGCCCCCGCGGCCGGTGGACGCGTTCTGTCGGAGCAGCCCGATACAGTCGGACCGTGTCCACGCGAACCGCTGTCCCAGCCGCCTCCGCCGATGCCGTGGGTGCGGCGCCGTCCCTTCTCACGGGTGTGCAGGCCGCGGCGGGCTGGCAGGCGTTTCCGGACGCCTCGGGTCACTTCGGCAGGTTCGGCGGGCGTTTCGTGCCCGAAGCGCTCATGGCGGCGCTTGACGGGCTGACCGAGGCCTACGCCCAGGCCCGGGTCGACGACACGTTCATCGCCGAACTCGACGACCTGCTCGCGAGCTACGCGGGCCGGCCCACCCCCCTGACCGACGCGCGCCGGCTCACCGAGCACGTCGGCGGCGCCCGCATCCTGCTCAAGCGTGAGGACCTGGCCCACACCGGCTCACACAAGATCAACAATGTGCTGGGGCAGGCCCTGCTGACCAGGCGGATGGGCAAGTCCAGGGTCATCGCCGAGACGGGCGCCGGTCAGCACGGGGTCGCCACCGCCACGGCCTGCGCCCTGCTCGGCCTGGACTGCGTTGTCTACATGGGCGAGGAGGACACCCGCCGCCAGGCCCTCAACGTCGCCCGGATGCGCATGCTCGGCGCCGAGGTCGTGCCGGTCACCTCCGGCAGCCGCACCCTCAAGGACGCCATCAACGAGGCGCTGCGCGACTGGGTCGCCACCGTGGAGGACACCCACTACTGCATCGGTTCGGTGATGGGTCCCCACCCGTTCCCGATGCTGGTGCGTGATTTCCAGCGGGTGATCGGCGTCGAGGCCCGGGCCCAGGTTCTCGAGCGCACCGGCCGGTTGCCGAACGCGGTGGTCGCCTGCGTCGGCGGCGGCTCCAACGCGATGGGCATCTTCCATCCGTTCATTCCCGACACCGAGGTCGCCCTGATCGGCTGCGAGGCCGGCGGCGACGGTGTGGCGACCGGTCGGCACGCGGCGGCGATCGCCGGCGGCGTCCCCGGCGTCCTGCACGGCATGCGCACCTACCTGCTGCAGGACGAGTGGGGCCAGACACAGGTCTCGCACTCGATCTCCGCGGGTCTGGACTATCCCGGTATCGGCCCCGAGCACGCCCTGCTGCACGAGACCGGCCGAGCGACCTACCGGGTGGTCGACGACACCGCCGCGATGGAGGCGCTCGCCCTCGTCGCCCGCACCGAGGGCATCCTGGTCGCGATCGAGAGCGCCCATGCCTTCGCGGCCGCGATCGAGGTGGCCCGTGAGCTGGGCCCGGAGGCGACCCTGCTGATCAACTGCTCCGGTCGGGGCGACAAGGACGTCGACACCGCCGCCCGCTGGTTCGGCCTGTTGGACGAGCCCGCCGACGCCGATCCCGCCGGCACCGCTGCCGCCGCGGGTATCGCGGAGGGTGGCGGGCAGCGATGACGACGACGAGCGGCGGCCTGGCCACACCGGATCAGCCATCGACGGCCCGCGGGCCCCAAGCGAACGGACGCACGATGCCCAGCCGGTTGGACGACTGCCTCGCCGCGGCGCGGGCCGAGGGCCGTGCCGCCCTCGTCGGCTACCTGCCCGCCGGCTATCCCACGGTGGACGGCGCCATCGCGGCGATGCGGGCCATGGTCGCCGCCGGGGTGGATGTCGTCGAGGTCGGCCTGCCCTACTCCGACCCGACGATGGACGGGCCGGTCATCCAGCAGGCCGCCGACGCGGCCCTGCGCGGTGGCCTCACCACCCGGGACGTGCTGCGCACCGTCGAGGCGGTCGCCGACACCGGTGCTCCGACGCTGGTGATGACCTACTGGAATCCGATCGAGCAGCATGGCGTCGCCGCCTTCGCCGCCGACCTCGCGGCGGCGGGCGGTGCCGGAACGATCACCCCGGACCTGCCGCCCGAGGAGGCCGCCCCCTGGCTCGAGGCCACCGCCGCGCACGGCCTGGACCCGGTGTTCGTGGTCGCCCCGAGCTCGTCGACCGAACGCCTGCGCCGCGTCGCGGACATCACCGGCGGTTTCGTCTACGCCGCCTCCCTGATGGGCGTCACCGGTGCACGGTCCCAGGTCGGCACCCAGGCCGAGGGCCTCGTCGCGCGGGTCCGCGCGGTCACGTCACTGCCGGTCGCCGTCGGTCTCGGGGTGGGCACCGCCGCCCAGGCCGCCCAGGTCGCGGCCTTCGCGGACGGCGTCATCGTCGGATCGGCGCTGGTCCGCGTGCTGCTCGACGCGCAGCGCCGTGGTGAGGGCGCCGAGGCCGCCCTCGCCGGCCTCGGCGCCCTCACCGCCGACCTCGCCCAGGGAGTGCGCGGCGCCCAGGCCAACGTCCCGGTCACCGCCTGATCCGCACACCCCGCACCACCGAACAGACAGCACCACCGAACAGACAGCACCAGCGAAGAGGGCAGCACCGCTGAAGAGGGCGGCACGTGGCCCGGCGGCGCCGGCATCGGACATCCTGGCATAGGGCGTGGCGATGATCGGGCTGCTGCCGGGCCGCGCGGCAGGTGAGGCGGGCGTGGCTGGCGTCGGGTTGGGCGCGGTGTCGGGATAGCCTGGCGACCGTGGTGTTCGCCGCTATTCCCAGTCCGTCCCGTGGTGTGGTGCATCTGGGGCCGGTGCCGCTGCGCGCCTACGCCCTGATGATCATTCTCGGGATCGTGGTCGCCGTCGTCGTCACTGGCCGTCGGTTGCGCGCCCGCGGCCTCGATCCCGAGATCGCGGGGGAGATCGCCTTCTGGGCGGTGCCCTTCGGGATCCTCGGCGCCCGGATCTACCATGTACTCAGCACGCCCGACCCGTACTTCGGCCACGACGGCAACCTCGGCGACGTGGTGAAGATCTGGAACGGTGGGCTTGGCATCTGGGGGGCGATCGCCGGCGGCGCGCTCGGCGCGTGGATCGCGGCGCGGCGCCTCGGGGTCAGTCTGGCCCTGTTCGCCGACGCCGCCGCGCCCGGGATCATCCTGGCGCAGGCCATCGGGCGCTGGGGTAACTGGTTCAACCAGGAGCTGTACGGCCGCGCCACCGACCTGCCCTGGGCGGTGCGCATCGACGCGGCCCACCGGATCGATCCGACCGTGGCCACCTACCAGCCGACGTTCCTGTACGAGTTCCTGTGGAACCTGGTGGTCGCCGGCATCCTGCTGTTCGTCGACCGTCGGCACCGGCTCGGTCGTGGCCGGCTGTTCGCCCTGTACGTGGCGCTGTACACGTTCGGCCGGCTGTGGATCGAGATGCTGCGCATCGATACCGCCGACAGGATTCTCGGGCTGCGGGTCAACATCTGGACGTCCGCCCTGGTCTGCGTCGCCGCCATCGTCGCGTTCGCGCTGACCCGTCGGCCGGTCGATCTGGACGTCTCACCCGAGGAACAGCGCGAGCTCGGCCTGGTGCGCGAACGCGGCCGTCGAGGGGTCGAGCCCGAGCGAGCCGCCTCCACCGACGGCACGGCCCCCCGCCCCGGCGGCGAGTCCGAGACCGGCGGCGAGTCCGAGACCGGCGGCGAATCCGGGCGCAGCAGCGGGACCGGCCTCAGGGGCGAGACCGAGACCGGCTCCGAGCCTGGCGGCGAGAGCGGCGGCGGGACCAGGGTCGAACGTGAGGCTGGCGTGGGCGCCGATGTCGGGGCGCAGACTGGCCGGGTAACGCCCGGCAGGGGAGAATCGGCGGGGCACGCGCCGGTCGAGGCGCCGCCGCGCTGAGCCGCACGGCCGCCGTCCACGGGCCTCGATCGAGGCCGGATCGCGCCGGAATTTCCCGAAAGGTGGTCGTCCACTACCGACTGGTGCGCCGTTCGTGTCAGGTTGTGTGACGTTATACGGCTGTGACCTGCCGGACATATATGATCAAGGCGTGTCGGCTCGGCGCATGGCACACTCGAGAGCAGGCACACGGGTCGCTGGGCCAGCGCCGTCGTGCCGCGGTTCACCTTCGGACAGCGTCGTCCGCCTCACCTTCAGCCCCTGAAGACGGACAGGACTTCGCCGGATGCCGAGCGCGCAAGGTCTTTACGACCCCACTTTCGAACACGACGCCTGCGGGGTCGGCTTCGTAGTCGACGTGCACGGTCGTCGTAGCCATGAACTGGTTGACCAGGGCCTCACCGTCCTGCGCAACCTGGATCACCGCGGCGCGTCGGGCAGCGACCCGGATACCGGCGACGGAGCCGGCATTCTCGTCCAGGTCCCCGATCAGTTCCTGCGTGATGTGGTGGACTTCGCCCTGCCAGCGCCCGGCCGGTACGCGGTCGGCATCGCCTTCCTGCCCCAGGTGGCGGGAGAGCGCGACGACGCGGTACGGGTGATCAGCCGGATCGTGCGCCAGGAGGGCCTGCGGGTACTGGGCTGGCGTGAGGTTCCCACGATCAGCCACATCGTCGGGCACGCGGCCCGCGAGGTGGAGCCCCGAATGCGCCAGCTGTTCGTGGCCCTGCCCGGCGATGCGCTGGGTGGCGTGGCGGGGGAGAAGGCCGAGGCGGCCTTCGACGTGGGTGAGCTGGAGCGCCGGGCGTTCTGCGCGCGCAAGCGCATCCGGCGCGAGACGGGCGTGTACGTCGCGTCGCTGTCGTCGCGCACGATCGTCTACAAGGGGATGCTGACCACCCACCAGCTTTCGGCGTACTTCCCGGATCTGGACGACCCGCGTTTCACCAGCGCCATCGCCCTGGTGCACAGCCGGTTCTCGACGAACACGTTCCCGAGCTGGCCGCTGGCCCATCCGTACCGGTTCGTCGCCCACAACGGCGAGATCAACACCGTTCGGGGCAACCGGAACTGGATGCGGGCCCGGGAGGCGCTGTTGGCCAGCGACCTGATCTCGGGGGACCTGGCGCGGCTGTTCCCGATCTGCGCGGACGGCGCGAGCGACTCGGCGAGTTTCGACGAGGTGCTCGAACTGCTCCACCTCGGCGGGCGCAGCCTGCCGCACGCGGTGCTGATGATGATCCCCGAGGCGTGGGAGAACCACGCCGAGATGGACCCGGCCCGCCGCGCGTTCTACGAGTTCCACTCGGCGCTGATGGAGCCATGGGACGGCCCGGCGGCGATCGCGTTCACCGACGGCACGGTGATCGGTGCGGTGCTCGACCGCAACGGGCTGCGTCCGGGGCGGTACTGGCAGACCGATGACGGGCTGGTCGTGATGGCCTCCGAGGTCGGTGTGCTCGACATCCCGCCGCACCGGGTGGTGCGCAAGGGGCGGCTCCAGCCGGGCCGGATGTTCCTCGTCGACACCGCGCAGGGGCGCATCATCGACGACGAGGAGATCAAGTCGGAGCTCGCCACCGCCGCGCCCTACGCGGAGTGGCTGCATGCCGGGCTCATCTCGCTCGACGATCTGCCCGAGCGTGAGATCGTCGTCTACGGGCACTCCTCGGTGCTGCGCCGCCAGCAGGTCTTCGGCTACACCGAGGAGGAGCTGCGCGTCCTGGTGGCGCCGATGGCCCGGGGCGGTGCCGAGCCGATCGGGTCGATGGGCACCGACACGCCGGTGGCCGTCCTGTCGTCGCGTCCCCGGTTGCTGTTCGACTACTTCACCCAGCTGTTCGCGCAGGTCACCAACCCGCCGTTGGATGCGATCCGGGAGGAGCTGGTCACCAGCCTCGGGCGGACCCTCGGCCCCGAGGGCAACCTGCTCGACCCGTCGCCGGCGTCCTGCCGGATGGTGCACCTGCCCTACCCGGTGATCAGCAGCGGCCAGCTCGCCAAGATCGTTGGTATCAACGACGATGGTGACATGCCGGGCTTCGCCTCGGTGACCGTCCGCGGGCTGTACGACGTCGACGGTGGTGGCGCGGCGCTCGCCGCCCGGCTGGACGAGATCTGCGCCGGGGTCAGCGAGGCCATCGCCGACGGGGCACGCATCGTCGTGCTCTCCGACCGTGACTCCGACGAGCGCAAGGCGCCGATCCCGTCGCTGCTGCTCACCGCGGCGGTGCATCACCACCTGATCCGCGAGCGCACCCGGACGAAGGTCGGCCTGATCGTCGAGTGCGGTGACGCCCGCGAGGTGCACCACATCGCCCTGCTCACCGGGTACGGCGCGGCCGCGGTCAACCCGTACCTGGCGTTCGAGTCGGCCGACACGCTGATCGACGAGGGCGAGATCACCGGTGTGAGCCGCGCCGAGGCCGAGAAGAACCTGATCAGGGCGCTGGGCAAGGGTGTGCTGAAGGTGATGTCCAAGATGGGCATCTCCACCGTCGCGAGCTACACCGGTGCGCAGGTCTTCGAGGCGATCGGGCTCGCCCAGGAGTTCGTCGACTCCTACTTCGTCGGCACCCCGTCCCGGTTGGACGGCGTGGGCCTGGAGATCATCGCCGCCGAGGTCGCCGCTCGGCACAGCCGCGCCCACCCGCGGGTCGCCTCCGAGTTGGCGCACCGCGGGCTGGAGGTCGGCGGGGAGTACCAGTGGCGCCGCGAGGGCGAACTGCACCTGTTCAACCCGGAGACCGTCTTCCTGCTCCAGCACGCCACCCGCACCCGCCAGTTCGACGTCTTCCAGGAGTACACCAGCAGGATCGACGGGCTGTCCCGGGAGAACGCGACGCTGCGCGGCCTGTTCGACCTGCGGGCCGGGGTGCGCCCACCGGTGCCGATCGAGGAGGTCGAACCGGTCTCCGAGATCGTCAAGCGGTTCGCGACCGGTGCGATGTCCTACGGCTCGATCAGCGCCGAGGCGCACGAGACGCTCGCGATCGCGATGAACCGGCTCGGCGGCAAGTCGAACACCGGTGAGGGCGGCGAGGACGCCGAGCGTTTCGTCCCCGACGCCAACGGCGACCTGCGCCGCAGCGCCGTCAAGCAGGTCGCGTCCGGCCGGTTCGGGGTGACCAGCGAGTACCTGGCCAACGCCGACGACATCCAGATCAAGATGGCCCAGGGCGCGAAGCCGGGGGAGGGCGGGCAGCTGCCCGGCCACAAGGTCTACCCGTGGATCGCGAAGACCCGCCACTCCACCCCGGGTGTCGGTCTGATCTCCCCGCCACCGCACCACGACATCTACTCGATCGAGGACCTCGCCCAGCTCATCCACGACCTGAAGAACGCGAACCCCAAGGCGCGGGTGCACGTGAAGCTGGTCGCCGAGGTCGGGGTCGGCACGGTCGCGGCCGGGGTGTCCAAGGCGCACGCCGACGTGGTGCTCGTCTCCGGGCACGACGGCGGCACCGGTGCCTCCCCGCTGACCTCGCTCAAGCACGCCGGGGCGCCGTGGGAGCTGGGGCTCGCCGAGACCCAGCAGACGCTGCTGCTCAACGGGCTGCGGGACCGGATCGTCGTGCAGGTCGACGGTCAGCTCAAGACCGGCCGCGACGTCATCGTCGGCGCGCTGCTGGGCGCCGAGGAGTTCGGTTTCGCCACCGCTCCGCTGGTCGTCGCCGGCTGCGTGATGATGCGCGTCTGTCACCTGGACACCTGCCCGGTCGGCGTGGCCACCCAGAACCCGCAGCTGCGGGCCCGGTTCACCGGCAAGCCCGAGTTCGTCGAGGCGTTCTTCACCTACATCGCCGAGGAGGTTCGCGCGCATCTGGCGGCGTTGGGCTTCCGCACGTTGCAGGAGGCCGTCGGCCGGGTCGACCTGTTGGACGCCCGCGCGGCGATCGAGCACTGGAAGGCCTCGGGGCTCGACATCACCCCGCTGCTGCACAGCCCCGAGCGGCCCTTCGGCGGTTCGCTGCACT
This sequence comes from Frankia umida, assembly GCF_023242945.1. Lineage (NCBI taxonomy): Bacteria > Bacillati > Actinomycetota > Actinomycetes > Frankiales > Frankiaceae > Frankia > Frankia umida. Next base: position 158,638 of record NZ_JALKFT010000004.1, on the reverse strand, counting down.
GCACGTCCAGCCAGGACCACGGGTTGGACAAGGCGCTGGACAACTCGCTGATCCAGCTGTGCGAGGGCGCCCTCGACGAGGGCCGGCCGGTGTGGCTGGAGATGCCGATCCGCAACGTCAACCGCACGGTCGGCACGATGCTCGGCTACGAGGTGACGAAGCGCTACGGCGGCGCCGGTCTGCCGGACGACACCATCCAGCTGCGGTTCACCGGCTCCGCCGGGCAGAGCTTCGGCGCGTTCGCCCCGCGTGGGATGACCCTGACCCTCGAGGGCGACGCGAACGACTACACGGGCAAGGGCCTCTCCGGCGGCAAGATCTTCGTCTTCCCGCCGAAGGAGTCGCCGCTGCGCGCCGAGGAGAACATCGTCGCCGGTAACGTGCTGCTCTACGGCGCCACCGCCGGGGAGGCGTTTTTCCGCGGCATCGTCGGGGAGCGTTTCTGCGTGCGCAACTCCGGTGCCACCGCCGTCGTCGAGGGTGTCGGTGACCATGGCTGCGAGTACATGACCGGCGGCACCGTGCTCGTCCTCGGGCAGATCGGACGCAACTTCGCCGCCGGGATGAGCGGCGGCGTCGCCTACCTGCACGACCCGGTGGACGAGCGGATCAACCGGGAGATGGTCGACGTCGAGGACCTCGACGCCGGGGACGAGGCGACCGTACGTGACCTGCTGGTGCGTCACCGCCGGGAGACCGGTTCCACCGTGGCCGCCCGGCTGTACGCCGACTGGGAGAACGTCCGCGGATCGTTTCGCAAGGTGATGCCGCGCGACTACAAGCGGGTGCTCACCGCGATCCGTCGTGCGCAGGAGCAGGGCCTGGTCGCCGAAGAGGAGATCATGGCGGCCGGCCGTGGCTGAGCACCGCCACACCCCCCACACCCCCCAGAACACCCAGAACCGCCTACTGACCGGACAGGAGTGACATGGCCGACCCGACCGGCTTTCTCAAGCACAGCCGGGAGCTGCCGACACGCCGCCCGGTCGATGTGCGCATCCAGGACTGGCGCGAGGTCTACCAGGCGTTCCCGGAGGAGCACCTGCGCGAGCAGGCGGGCCGCTGCATGGACTGCGGCATCCCGTTCTGTCACAACGGCTGTCCGCTGGGGAACATCATCCCCGAGTGGAACGACCTGACCCGCCGGGGCGACTGGCCGGACGCGAGCGAGCGGCTGCACGCCACGAACAACTTCCCCGAGTTCACCGGACGGCTGTGCCCGGCGCCGTGCGAGGCGGCCTGCGTGCTCGGCATCGGCGACGACCCGGTGACGATCAAGCAGGTCGAGGTCAGCATCATCGACCGGGCCTGGGCGGACGGCACCGTCGTACCGGTGCCGCCGTCGGTGCGCACCGGGCGCCGGGTCGCCGTTGTCGGCTCGGGGCCCGCCGGACTCGCCGCCGCCCAGCAGCTCACCCGGGCCGGGCATGACGTCGTCGTCTACGAGCGGGCCGACCGCGTCGGCGGTCTGCTGCGCTACGGCATCCCCGAGTTCAAGATGGAGAAGGCGGTCCTGGACCGCCGGCTCGCCCAGATGGAAGCAGAGGGCACCTCGTTCGTCACCTCCTGCGATGTCGGCGTGGACATCACGGCCGACGAGCTGCGCTCGTCCTACGAGGCGGTGGTGCTCGCCGGCGGGTCGACGATCGGCCGGGATCTGCCCGTGCCCGGTCGGGAGTTCGCCGGCATCCACCTGGCGATGGAGTTCCTGGAGCCGGCGAACCGGGTCGTGCTCGGTGATCTGGCCGAGCCGCCGATCACCGCGGCGGGCAAGCGAGTGGTCATCATCGGCGGCGGTGACACCGGAGCCGACTGTCTGGGCACCTCGCACCGCCAGGGCGCGGCGTCCGTCCACCAGCTGGAGATCATGCCGCGGCCGCCGGAGCTGCGCGCACCGGCGAACCCGTGGCCGTCCTTCCCGATCCTCTACCGGGTCTCGAGCGCGCACGAGGAGGGCGGCGAGCGGGTGTTCGCCGTGTCCACCGAGTGCTTCCTCGGCGACGACACGGGCAACGTGCGGGCGCTGCGCATGCACGAGGTGCGTTTCACCGCGGGACGGTTCGAGAAGGTCGAGGGCACCGACGTCGAGCTGCCCTGCGAGCTGGTGCTGCTGGCGATGGGCTTCACCGGCCCGCAGCCCACCGGTCTGCTGGCCGACCTCGGCGTCGACCTCGACGCCCGGGGCAACGTGGCGCGCGACGCCGGTTGGGAGACGTCCGTGCCCGGGGTGTTCGTCGCCGGCGACATGGGCCGGGGCCAGTCCCTGATCGTCTGGGCGATCTCCGAGGGACGCTCCGCCGCCGCCGCGGTCGACCGTCGGCTGATGGGCCGCACCGACCTGCCGGACCCGATCACACCCACTCGCCGCTGAACCAGGTCGAACGGGTGGTCAGACACCAGCGGGGAGTGAGCCACGGTCGCGCGTCGCGTGACAAACGGGTGTGAGCTGGCTTGCTCCTCGCGGCGTCTGTCGTGCTTGACCAGGATTCACAGGAGTCGTCGGTAGGGGGTGTCAGCCCTGGTGGCGGTACCGTCCATGGGCATGAGGCTCGTGCTGCTGGGACCCCCCGGCTCCGGCAAGGGAACGCAGGGCGCGCGGATCAGCGCCCGCCATGGCATCCCGACGATCTCCACCGGCCAGCTGTTCGACCGGCAGATCTCCGCGGGCACTCCGCTGGGGCGCCGGGCCGAGCGGTATGTCCGCGCCGGTGAGCTCGTCCCCGACGAGATCGTGCTGGACATGGTCGCCGACCGCCTCGCCGTCAGCGTCGACTGCGCCGAGGGTTTCCTGTTCGACGGCTTTCCGCGCACCTACCCGCAGGCCGAGGCGCTGGACCGGATGCTCGCCGCCAGCTGCGGCCCGTTGGACGCGGTCATCGACCTCCAGGTGGACGTCGACGAGGTGCTGGCCCGCATCCGGCGCCGGGCCCACACCGAGGACCGGCTCGACGACACCGAGGACACCGCGCGGCGTCGGATGGCGGTCTTCGCCGCGGAGACCGCCCCGCTGCGCCGCTACTACGAGCAGGCCGGCGTGCTGCACACCATCGACGGCACGGGCGAGCCCGACGACGTGGCCACCCGCATCCACCAGACCCTGGCCGCCGTCGCCCACCCGCAGCTGCACCTGGGCTCGGGCGGCTGACCGGACCCCGGGCGCGGGGTACCCCCGGTGGGATCGGGCCCGGGTGTCAGCGCGATATCCTGACGGCGGTGGGCGGCGAGGCAGACGAGGGCGAGCCGGCGAAGCGCCGTCGCACGCGCCGAGGTCGCCTCGCCTACCTGGCGCTGGTGCTGGTGGTCGCGGTCGGCGCCGTGCCACTGGTGCTCATCCTCACCGCCAGCCGGACGGTGCTCAACCCGGCCTTCTACTCCCAGTCGCTGAACCGGGCGGACGCCTACGACCGGCTCTACACCGAGGTGCTGCCCGACCCGGCGGTGGGCGCCCTGCTCGCGGGCCTGCCGATCGACGGCTCGCTGATCACCGCGAACCTGCGCACCGTCCTGCCACCGGCCACCGTCGAGGCGATGACCGACGAGCAGATCACCCGGGTGGTCGACTACCTGCGCGGCCAGGCGAACGACGTGGAGCTCGCCGTCGACCTCGCGCCGATCTTCGACAACGTCTCGGGTCTGGCCAACCGCTACATCGCCGGTGAACTCGGGTCCGGCACCACCTACCCGGTGACGTCCGTGGCGGACTTCACCGAGGACGTGCTCAGCGCGATCAACGACATCGCCGCCGGACGTCCCCCGAGCTCGCTGCCCACGATCGAACTGACCGCCCAGGACACCGACCGGGTCCTGCCACTGGTGCTCGACCGGTTCGCCCCGGACGCCCGCGCCCGCCTCGAACCGCGGCTGCGCGCCCAGCTGCGCGCGGGTGACGTCGCCGGCGCCCTGGCCCTGCTCGGCCCGCAGCTGTTCCAGGGCGATGAGCTGGCCACCGCACGGCTGCGTGAGTCGCTGCACGGATCGACCCTCGACCTCGGGGTGCGCCTGTCCGACCTGCGCGACCAGCCGGCGATCAGCGCGATCGAGAAGCTGCATGACGTCACCGCGGCGCTGGGCTGGCTGTCGGTGGGCCTCGCGCTGCTGATCGCCGGGGCGCTGGTCGCCATCGTCGTGCTGGCCGGACGCCAGGGGGTCTCCCGGGTGCGCGCCGGCGCCGGCGCCGTGGTCGCCGCCGGGCTCGCCCTCGGTCTCGCCGGCCTCGCGCTGCGCCTGGCGCTGCCCAATCCGCTGCGACCGCTGGCCGGTCCGCACTCGCCGTTGCCGGCCGGCGCCAGCGCCGTGCTGGTGGACTTCTCCGAGCAGGCCTACCGGACGGTGGAGAGCGACTACCTGCGGGTTGTCGGCTGGTCGCTGGTGCTGGGCCTGGTCGTCGGCGCAGGGTCGCTGCTGGTGTCGCTGTCGGCCCGCTGGAGCGCGACCGGACGGCGCCGTCGCCTGGCCACCGCGCTGGTGCTCGCCGTCCCGGTGATGGTGAGTGTGACCTGGACGGCCTTCCCGGGCGCGGCGGCGGAGTCCCGCCGGCTGTGCGAATCCAGCCCGTCGCTGTGCGAGCGGCGCTACGACCAGGTCGCCTACCTCGCCACCCACAACGCGATGGCCAACAGCGAGGACCGCTTCCTCGGCCCGTCCCAGGACCCGACCCTCGTCCACCAGCTGGATCTGGGTGTGCGCACCCTGCTGCTCGACGTCCATCACTGGACGCCCGCCGAGCAGGTCGCCGCCTACCTCGCGACCCTGGCACCCACGACCCGGGCCGCGCTCGAACCGCTGACCCGGGGGGCCGTCTCGCGGCGTCCCGGCGTGTGGCTGTGCCACGACGTGTGCCAGCTTGGCGCGTTGGACCTCACCGCCACATTCGGTCAGCTCCGCGACTGGATGAACCGCAACCCCACCGAGGTGGTCACGCTGATCATCCAGGACAACGAGGTGCCGGCCAGCGAGATCGCCGGCGCGGTGGCCTCGGCGGGCCTCGCCGCGATGGTCGCGACGCCGCCGGAGGATCCCCATGGTCGCTGGCCCACGCTGGGCGCGATGGTCGACTCGGGTCGTCGCCTGGTGGTGTTCACCGAGCAGCAGGACCTGCCCGGCACGTTCCTGCGTGGCTTCTACCGCTATGCCACCGACACGCCGTTCGACGCGAAGAAGCCCGCTGACCTGGCCGGCTGCCCGCGTAACCGTGGCAGCGCCGGCGCGGACCTGCTTCTGATGAACAACTGGATCACCGCCGCGGCGCCGAGCCGGCACGCCGCGCTGGCCGCCAACGCCGCACCGGCCCTGACCCGGCGGGCCCAGCGCTGTCGCACCGAACAGGGCCGGACGCCGACCTACATCGCCGTCGACTTCTCGACGATCGGATCGGCCCAGGCCGCCGTCGACACACTCAACGGCGTGCCGACCGCCGCCGGCTCTCCCCCCGGTCGGTGACGGGGACCCGAACGTGGGCGGTCCGCGCACAGCGGTTCGGGGGCTCACGGGGATCGTGACCGGGGCACTGTGCGTTCACCCTGCTGAAGCCGCCTGTCGTCGGCGTCGTGCCGACGACTCCAGCCCTCCGGACGCCCGCCGCCCGGAGACACTCGTGCAAGGGAGCCGAGGTGCCCATCTGGAACCAGCTTCGCCAGTCGGCCCAGTCAATGCAGGGCCAGCTGAACGCGAAGAAGAACGACCTGAAAAGCGGCGCCTTCCGCGACGCCAGCATGGCGATCTGCGCGCTGGTCGCCGCCGCTGACGGCACGATCGATCCGGCCGAACGCCAGCGCGTCGCCTCCCTGATCATCTCCAACGACGTCCTGAACAACTTCCCGGCGGACGACCTGCAGCGCCGCTTCAACGACTACGTCGCCAAGCTGCAGGCCGACTTCGAGTTCGGCAAGGTGTCGGTGCTGCAGGACATCGGCAGGACCAAGAAGAAGCCGGCCGAGGCCCGGGCGGTCATCCAGATCGGCATCGTCATCGGCGGCGCCGACGGCACGTTCGACAAGACCGAGCAGGCCGTGGTGCGGGAGGCCTGCTTCGCTGTCGGGATCAACCCGGAGGAGTTCGACCTGTAACCGAACCGGCGTCGAGGGCGCCTGACAAGCGGGTCCGCCGGGTCGGGGCCCGCGCCGACCACGTCACATCCGCTTCCATGGTCGTCCGCCCGAGTTGGATGCTCGGCCCGTGCCTGCCCGTGGGCGGCGGGTGGACGAGGCGGCCGGGAGGCGGATCGGATGGGACCAGGTGATGCCCTGCTCGCCGCGGGAGCGGGGCTGCTCGCGGGTGCCGTCAACGCCATCGCCGGTGGCGGCACCCTCATCGCCTTCCCGGCGCTGCTGGCCACCGGGCTGCCGGCACTGACCGCGAACATCACCTGCTCGGTCGGTCTGGTCACCGGCTACGCCGGCGGGGCTGTGGGCTATCGGCGCGAACTCGCCGATCAGGTCGACCGGCTGCGGGCCCTCGGGCCGCCCGCGCTGCTCGGCGGCCTCACCGGGGCGGTGATCCTGCTGGCCACCCCGTCCTCGAGTTTCCGCGCCGTGGTGCCCTACCTGGTGCTGGCCTCCTGCCTGCTGCTGGCCGCGCAGACCCGACTGGCCGCCGTGGTGGCCCGCCGCCGCGCCCACACGGTCACCCCGGCTGCCAGCCCGGTCACCACCCCGGCTGTCCCCGCGGCCGGTGCGCAGCCGCCGACGGCGCGGACGGTCACCTGGCCGACCCGCTTCGGGGTGCTGATCGCCGGGGTCTACGGGTCGTACTTCGGGGCCGGGCTCGGCGTCCTGTTGCTCGGTGTGCTGGGCATCCTGCTGACCGACGATCTCCAACGCACCAACGGCCTCAAAACCCTGCTCGCATTCGGTGTGAACGCCGTCGGGGTAGTCGTGTTCCTCATCACAGCCAAGGTGGCCTGGGGTTACGCCGGGATTCTCGTGGTCGCCTCGCTGGCCGGCGGTCTGATCGGCGCCCGAATCGCACGCCGGATGCATCCGGCGCTGTTGCGTGCCGCGGTCATCACGCTTGGCGTGGTCGTCGCGATCGTTCTTCTCGTCCGCGGCTGATCGCCACGGTCAACCCTCACGTCGCTGTCAGGATCATGCGATGCGACCCACCCGGCCGAGGGCTAATCGGTGGCCACGCATAATCTGTACACGCAGTGTTCCTGAAGAACGCTGACGTAACGGCAGTTCTGTGGGCTCGGCGCAACATTATCGCCTCGTTGTGCGTCTGTCAGCACGTTGCTGTCCGGCGCAGGCCCACGGACGGATATCGGTTCTGTCGCGTCAGGGGTGACGCGGTATCGCGGCGCGGCAATGTGGATCGGCCTGGTGGTCGTACCCGCATGGCCGTACCGCCGGGAGGGGTTTCGTGGTCCACGAGGAGCCGGGCAACGGCGATCGGTCGGCCTTGGACGCTCTGAACTCCGCGGACGGCCACCGCGACGGCGAGGCCCTGGACGCTCGAGACGCTCTGGCCGACCGCGGCGCCGGGGCGGCTCCGAGCGGCGTTGGTCGCCGTAGGAACACCGTGAGAGCGGACACCGCCTGGGGCGATCGCCTGCTCACGCTGTGTGTTGCCGCTGGTCTGGTGGCGCTGTTCACCGTGCCGCGGACCTGGGCGCGCGCCACCCTGTCCGACCGGGGCGCGCATCTGTTGGTGGCGACCCGGTCCGGCTGGGATCTGGCGCCCACCGGGGCGCTGGTCGGGGCCGCCGCCGTGCTCGCGATCGTGCTCAGCCTGCTGGCGGGCTGGACAGGCCGGCGCGGGCTGGCCATCGCGGTGCTGGCCTGCGGGTTGGCGATCGTCGCGCTGGCCCTGGGTCGGTTGGATGCCGCGACACCGCTGGAGCACACGATCGGCCGGCTACGGATCGGCACCTTCCAGACCGACGAACCGGTCACCCACAGTGGTCCGGCAGTGTGGCTGTGGGTCGCGGTGACGTGCGGAGTCGTGATGGCCGCCGCCGCGGCGAGCAGCCTGGCGCTCGGTCGGCGGCGACCGCCCGTGAACCCCGCCGGGGGTCCAGGGGAAGGGAGTCAGCACCGTGGCGTATGACTACGCGTCGTTCTCGACGCTCGCCGGGCCCCTGCGGGAGCCGCCGGCTCAGGGCGTCTACCACGTCGCCTACCGCAAGATCATGGTGGGACGGCACCTCTACCAGGTCCTTCCGCAGCTGATCGCCACGGTGGGTCTGTCGTCGCTGTTCTTCGTGTGGTTGATCCAGCCTGAGCACTACCCGCAGGGCCGCTATCTGCCGACCGCGGTCCAGGTCGGCAACGCCGTGATGTTCTGGCTGATCGTGGTGACCGAGGGTATTCGCCTGGTCAATTCGATCACGTTGTGCTGGTCGGCGTTCATCATGCGTAATCCGGTTCCGGTGCGGCCTCCCACCGGGCTGCGGGTCGCCTTCACGACGACGATCGTGCCGTCCAAGGAGCCCATCGACGTCGTCCGCGACACCCTGATCGCGGCCCTGAACATCCGGCACGACTCGATGATCGACGTCTGGTTGCTGGACGAGGGCAATGACCCGGCGGTCCGCGCGATGTGCGCGGAACTGGGCGTCAACCACTTCTCCCGCAAAGGCGTGGAGCGCTACAACACCGGCCGTGGCCGCTTTCGAGCGAAGACGAAGCACGGCAACCACAACTCGTGGCTGGATGCCCACGGCGATGCCTACGACGTGGTTCTCTCGGTGGACCCGGACCACATTCCGCTGCCGAACTTCGGCGAACGCATGCTCGGGTACTTCCGCGATCCCAATGTCGCGTTCGTCGTCGGCCCCCAGGTGTACGGGAACTTCCGCCACTACCTGACCCGGGGCGCCGAGGCGCAGAACTACATGTTCCACTCGGTCGTCCAGCGGGCCGCCAACCGTTTCGCCTGTGGCATGTTCGTCGGTACGAACCACGCCTACCGGGTGGAGACCTGGCGGCAGATCGGCGGCTTCCAGGATTCGATCACCGAGGACCTGGCGACCTCCTTCGCCGTCCACGGTGCCCGCAACCCGGCCACGAAGCACCGCTGGACGTCGGTCTACACCCCGGACGTCATCGCCGTCGGCGAGGGCCCAGCGACCTGGACGGACTTCTTCAGCCAGCAGTTGCGCTGGGCCCGCGGGGCCAACGAGGTGCTGGTGACCGAGGCCGCCGGACGGATGCGCAAGCTGTCCTGGGGGCCGCGGCTGCACTACGCGACGCTGATGCTGCACTATCCGACGGTCGCGTTGACCTGGATTCTCGGCATGATCCTCACGACGACGTACATGGCGCTGGGTTCCACCGGCGTCGTCGTGCACGTCTCGGCCTGGTTCGCGCTCTATGTGGACGTGTTCGCCTCGCGACTGCTGCTGTACTTCTGGCTGCGCCGGTTCAACACCAGTCCGCATGAGGAACCCGGCACCGCGGGAATGTCCGGAATCTTCGTTTCCGTGCTGTGCACGCCGTTCTACTCGACCGCACTGGTCGGTGCGGTGTTCCGGCGCAAGCTGGGTTTCGTCGTCACTCCGAAGGGTGACCAGGCGAGCCCTGACGGACTGGCGACCTTCCGAAAACATCTTTTCTGGGCGGCCTGGTCGGCCGGATCGATCGCCGCCGCGGCGGCGCTCGGGCACCTGTATCCGGCGAACATGGTGTGGGTCTCGCTGTCGTTGGTGACCTGCCTGTTGCCCATCGGCCTGTGGCAACTGGAACCGATCCTCGCGCCGCGCCGGGCCAACGCCCCCAACCCGTTGCCAGCCGCGCATGTCCCGGCGCCGCGCCGGGCCGCCGAGGCGGCCTGGCCGATCGTCGCCCCCGTGCGTCTCCAGCCGGCGGACGATCCGGCGACCGAGGAGGTACCGGCGGTCGTGGCCGCCGCGTTCGCGGACCCGGTCACCGAGGAGGTGCCGGTCCCCGCGGCGTTCGACGCGCTGACCGGCGACACCGTCACCATCGTCGGCGCCCGTCCGCTGGGCCCGGTGCCCGCCGTACCCGGACGTGACCGGACCGCGCGGGACGACCGACGCCTGGCCGCGGCCAGTGCCAGCGCCGCCCCGGACACGCCCGGTGAGGCGAGGGCGAAGGACGGGGCCGCCGAGGCCGGCGCACCGGTCGGCGTCGGCATCGATGGGCCGACCATGCTCCTTTCGGCCGCCGGCGTCGCCGCCGCCCTCGCGCAGGCGTCGGCCATGGGGCCGGCCGCCGGTGACGGTGGCCGCGACGACACGGTCGTCACCCGCACGGTGCCTGATCCCAAGGACGTACCGGCCGCCGGGTCGGTCCCCGCGGTCTCGCGACCGGCGGCCAGCGGTGGATCCGGTGACGACGCCGGTGCCGATCGGCGCCGCCTCGACCCGTCCGTGCCGCCGGTCTACACCGAGCACGAGACGGTGATCACCGGTCGCCGGGAGGTGCTCGCCGGGGTTGGTGCCGGCGTCGGCGACCGACCCGCCTACGTCGAGGACGTCACGATGCGACTCGCCCCACGCCGACGTCGGGTCTCCCTCGACGGCCTGCTTGAGGAGATCGGCTGATGGCCGACCGTCCGCGTCGCCCCGAAGGACGGCCGGAACCCGACGATCCGACCGTCACCGACCTGCCGGCCATCGGCGGCTCGGCGTCCGGTCGCGACGGGCGTCCCGCGGACGCGCGTCGCTCCGAGCCGGGCCGTCGCTCCGAGCCGGGCCGTCGCTCCGAGCCGGGCCGTCGCTCCGAGCCGGGGCAGCGGTCTGACCTGGGCCGTCGGTCCGAGCCGGGACGTCGGTCCGCGTCGGGTCGTCGGTCCGAGCCGGCGCAGGCGCGGCCCAGCCTGGACGACCCGCGGATGGTGCCGGTCGTGTCGACGCCGACCAGGTCACGTCGTCGGCGCCGGATTCTGCAGGCCGGGATCATCGTGCTGGTGGTGCTGGCCGGTAACTTCCCCTACGTCAACTCGTGGGCGTCCGACCGGTACAACGACTGGCGCTCCCACCAGCCGGACTACATGCGCGACAACGGTCGGTGGGACATCGTCGCCGACAGTGGTTCGCGCTCGATCCACGCGGCGATGCTGCGGACCGGGAAGGTCCTGCTCATGGCGGGATCCGGTAACGACAAGAAGAGCTTCGACGCCAAGCGGTTCGAGACCATCCTGTGGGATCCGAGCGCCAACACCTTCCAGAAGATCGCCACGCCGTGGGACGTCTTCTGCGCCGGACATGCCTTCCTGCCCAACGGTGACCTGCTCATCGCCGGCGGCACCAAGGCCTACGAGGTGCTCGCCGCGGACGCGCCGGACGGCAAGAAGAAGGAGTACCAGGGCCTCAAGGACTCCTACCTGTTCGACCCGATCAGCGAGCGGTACGTCAAGACCGGTTTCCTCCAGCACGCCCGCTGGTACCCGACGCTGGTCACGCTGGCCAACGGCGCGGTCGTCGCGGTCTCGGGGCTCAACGACAAGGGCGACATCGACCCGGGTAACACCGAGTCGTTCGACGCCGGCAGCGCCAGTTGGATCGAGCATCCCGAACTGCGCAAGGAGTTCCCCACCTACCCGTCGCTGCTGCTCACCGCCGACGGCCGGCTGTTCTTCTCGGGGGCGAACGCGGGCTACGGCCCGGCGTCGCTGGAGGCCCGTCAGTCCGGGCTGTGGAACCTCGGCAACAACGCCTTCCAGGCCGTTCCCGGTCTGCCGCTGCCCGAGGTCAACGAGACCGCCGGCACGGTGATGCTGGCCCCGGCGCAGGAACAGAAGATCATGTTCATCGGCGGGGGTGGCGTCGGGGACACCCAGGTCGCCACCGATCGGACCGCCATCGTCGACCTGACCAAACCCCAGCCCACCTGGGAACGCGGCCCGGACCTGAGCTCACCGAAGCGCTATCCCGGTGCGGTCGTGCTGCCCGACGACACGGTGCTGGTCTCGGGCGGGTCGCGACGCTACCGCGCCCGCGACACCCTGACGGCCGAGCTCTACAACCCGGCGACCAACACCTTCCGTCCGGTCGCCGATCCGCATGTCGGCCGCGACTACCACTCCGAGTACCTGCTGCTGCCCGATGGTCGGGTGGCGGTGTTCGGCTCGAACCCGCTCTCCGACGACAACACCTTCGAGACCAGGGTCGAGGTCTACTCCCCGCCCTACCTGTATGCCGGTACCCGTCCGGTCATCCGCGCCGCGCCCAACGCCATCACAAGGGGTACCTCGATCTCGCTGTCCGTCTCGCAAAAGGTCGGAAAAGTCCGTTTGATCCGGCCGGGAGCCTACACTCACGTGACAGATACCGAGCAGCGTTCGGTGGCCCTGCCGATCACCTCCCAGGTGGACGGTACGGTCACGGTGAGCGTGCCGGAGAACGCGAACGTCCTGCCGGGCGACTGGTACATGCTCTTCGTCGACAACGGAGCGAACGTTCCGTCGGTCGCGACCTGGGTGCACGTGGCTCAGTAGCGCAGCCGGCTCGCCGGCTCCGGCGGCGCCGACGGGCGGCCCGTCCGGCGCCACCCGTCACGCGAGTCAACGCAGAGAGGACGCTGTCGTGCCGACAGTCAGGTTGCTGCCCGTGGCCGCCGAGCGTGCCGGCCGGATCGGCACCGTCCTGGCCCTCGCCGCCGTACTGGTGGCAGCCTGTGGCCTCGGCGGTGGGAAGGACGACAGCGACGGCGGTGACACGGGCCGTTCGGGTGGGGCCACGGCCGCCCCGGCAGTGGCGGCCCCGGACCGAACCCGCTGTCCCGCGGGTGCTGCCGACGTCAACCAGACGACGGTGGCGACACCTGATGGTGATGGTGCGTCCCTGCGCGCGCCGCAGGAGCCGTTCCTGGTGGATCCGAACAGCGAGGCCGCACAGCGCGCCGCCGCCCATCCTGGCGAGGCGAGCACCATCGCCCCGCTGGTCCAGACACCGACCGCCTTCCCGGTAGGCGACTGGCTCACCGACGTCACCGGCGAGGTGCACGCCCGGGCGGCCGCCGCGCAGACCGCCGGCGCCACCGCCGTTTTCATGATCTACGCCATCCCGTACCGCGATGTCGGTCTGTACTCGGCGGGGGGTCTGCCCGACGCCGCCGCCTACCGCACCTTCACGGCGCAGGTCGCGGCCGGTATCGGCAGCGCGCGGGCGGTCATCGTCCTAGAGCCGGACGCGCTCGGTCAGATCGACGAACTCGACGCCGGCAAAGCGGCGGAACGCTACGCCCTGCTGCGTGACGCGGTCGACGCCTACGCCGCGCTGCCCGCGACCAGCGTCTACCTCGACGGTGCGAACTGCGGCTGGACCGGCGCCGTCGACATGGCCCACCGGCTCGCGCAGGCCGGGGTGGCGCACGCCCGCGGGTTCGCGCTGAACGTCTCGAACTACTACGCCACCGCGGACGAGGCGGCCCGGGGCGAGGTGGTCTCCCGTCTGCTCGGCGGTGCCCACTACGTCATCGACACCTCCCGCAACGGCAAGGGCCCCGCGGGCGGCATCTCGGATCCCTGGTGCAACCCGCCCGGTCGTGGGCTTGGGGTGAAGCCCACCACCAACACCGGTTTCCCGCATGCCGACGCCCTGCTGTGGATCAAAACTCCCGGATCCAGCGACGGAGAATGCGGTCGCGGTAATCCCGAGGCGGGGCAGTGGTGGCCACAGGCCGCCGCCGAACTCGTTCACAACGCCGCCGGCTGAATCGTTCTTCGAACGGCCCGACAGCCCCCCGACGCTCGTACGCAATCGTGTCCCCGCTCGGTCGGCCAGACGTATCCGCCGGTGAATGTCCGGATGGCTCGACGACTCGATGTTTCGGCGTCCTGGTGGGTGTGGCGGTAGCGGGTGTTCCCGGAACTGCCCGGGTTTCTTCGGTCCTGACCGCGGTCTCCTGGCTCCTCGCCGTCCTGGTGGTCTGGCTTCCTGGCCGGTCGGAGTCCGGTCGACCGGCGTTCTGGCCTGCCAGCGGAGTGGGGGCCGGTTCTGGCCCGGGTTCGGTGCGAGCCCGGCCACCCGATGATGTCTCTTCGTGCTCTGACGACTCTTTTCTGTAGCGATGATGGGTGGGTGCTGCCGGTCCGACTGGTGAGGCTTCCGGCCTTCGGCCTTTCGATATCTGCGGAGGCATCCGTCCATAAGATCCGCAATTGTGGATGTATCGCTCGTGTTCTACCGTATATGCGGTCTTGACGTAGCGCATTCGTAATGTTTCAGACACAATGTGCCGCGACCTCGTGGCGCGGGTCAGGGGGTTCGGTCGGCTCCGGCGCGACGACCGGTTCCGTGGTCGTGCCGACGTGCGGGGTATTTTTTGTCCGAATTATTCGTCATCATGTTCCGCGTTCTCATCACGTCCGGAGACCCTGGGTAAATAGCCGAGTGGTCCGTGCTGACGGCGCCCCGCACTGCATCCGGGTCTTTTCGTCCCGAACGCGGCCGGCGTCGTCGAAACAGAACGTTTACCGGTTCGTCATGTGTCTCGATGGTCCGAGAATCCGCCTTGACGCCCTGATTTGACCGCTGCTAATTTTCGCCGATCAATCAGTTCGACATGAGCGATGGGAATCGCTCGGCTCAGGGGGGCCATCAGTGAGTTCGATACGCCGCCCACGGCACATTGCGCCGGGATGATCGCCCTGGCTGGCTGCTCCAGCTCGGGTGACGACACCGCCTCGGCCAGCCCGTCGGCCAGCCCCACGCCGGCCACGCACGTGGTCACGGACCTCTCCGGCGCGAAGGTGACCGTTCCGACCATCATCAACAGCATCGCCGAACAGTTCCCGGCGCACACGGTCACTGATGTCATGCTGGGCGTCGGAGACAAACTGGTCGCGATTCCGCAGAATGTCAGCACCATTCCGTTCATGCAGACCGTGCAGCCGAGCATCACCAAGGTTCCGCAGCTGTTCCGCAACGGCGGCATGGTGAACATGGAGCAGCTGCTCCAGCGCAAGCCCGACGTGGTCTCCCTGATCAGCGGCGGTGACACGGCCACCCCCTTCAAGAACGCGGGGATTCCGGCCGTCAGCATGTTCTTCACCAAGCTGGACGACATCACCAGGTCCATGACGGTCGCCGGCGAGACCTACGGCGGCGCGGCGGCGGCCAAGGCGAAGAGGCCTACAACGCCTACTACGAGAAGGTCTCCGCGGGCCTCACCTCGAAGCTGTCGAGCGTGACCGCGAAGCCGAAGGTGCTCTTCATCGAGGCCTACACCGGTGGCAGCGACATCACGGTCCAGGGCGGCCCTCCCTGATCGACCAGTGGATCGAGAAGGCCGGTGGCACGGACGCGGCCAAGGACATCAAGGGCAACCGGGTCAAGGTCACCATGGAGCAGGTGCTCCAGTGGAACCCGGACTATTTGATCGTCGCCATCCCCGGCGGTGACCAGGGCCTGGCCGCCAACACCGGCACCTCGGTCGTGGACGCGCTGTCGAAGCTGTCGGGCTGGAACGACCTGAACGCGGTCAGGAACAACAAGCTGTACATCCACCCGCGTGGTCTCTACCCGTGGGGTCAGTACACCCCGGAGCAGGCCGTCAACCTGCAGTGGGTGTCCAAGGTCCTCAACCCGTCGCTGTTCGCCGACGTCGACCTGCGTTCGGTCACCAGCAGCTTCCACAAGAGCTACTTCGGCCACGAGCCCACCGCGGCCGAACTGACCCAGATCCGGCAGACCACCTCGTCGGACGGCATCGCCACCCCGGCGAACGCCATCAAGTAGACAGCCGTGGCTGCCCGGCCCCGCGATCGGCCCTGCCGGGTCGACGCGGAGCCGGGTACGCGCACGGGCCCCGCGTCCGTGAGCCCCGCGTCCGTGAGCCCGCGTCCGGGGGCCCTCTCCTGGGGTTGCGCGTTCGGAGCGGCCCGAAGAAGCAGGGGTGTCGATACGGCGGCGGCAAGGGGCCCAGGGCAGCCGTTCGTTCGCTCCGCCGCCCCCACCGAAGCTACGCCGGCACTGCGTGAACACTCTCAGGCATCTATGGTTCGGCTGGTCGCGGTGGCCGCTGGGCGTCATCACCTCCACAGATGCCACGCTCGGTACCCTTTTGTCGGTTCCCGGGTCGTCGTCGGCCCGGGTACCCGTCCGGGATGGGCCTGTCGTTCGTCGTCCGTCCCGGTCCTCAGTCAGGGTCGTCGCGCGGCGCGCCCGTGTCCGCGGTAGCCGGAGGTCGAGTGTCGAACGCCCCGATCAGCCGTCACCGTCGTGCCAGCACGGGGACCGCCGCCCGTGGTCAGCGGCAGTTCCGGGCGGGCCTGTGCGTCAGCGCCGTCCTGCTGATGGGGGTCGGCTTCGGACTGCAGCAGACCGTCGGCACCTCGGCCGGTTCCACCGAGGGGACGAGCACGGTCGCGGCCCAGCCCGACCTCGCCGATCGTGCGCCCACCGCGTCCGCCTCGGCCGCCACCACCGGGGCCGCCGGCAGCAGGACCGGTGCCGGCGGGAAGGCCGGCCCGGCCCGGGTATCGGCCTCGGCCCCCAGCGGCCCCGCGACCGGGAAGCCGGCGTCCGGCCAGGGCGGCGCCGCCCCCGCGACGTCGGGCACCGCCCCCTCAGCCCTGCCCGTCGCCCCCGCCGTGCCCGCCGCCCCCGCCGCGGCGGGGGACCCGTTCGCCTCCGCGCGCCTCTACGTCGACCCGGACAGCACGGCGGCCCGTGCGGTCGCCTCCCTGCGGGCCAGCGATCCGACAGGGGCCCAGACGCTCGCCCGGCTCGCCGACCAGGCTCATGCCGACTGGTTCGGTGATCCGGACCCGAACACGGTACGGACCCGGGTCGCGGCGCGGGCGCAGGTCGTGCGGGCCGCGGGCGCCATGCCGCTGTTCGTCGCCTACGCGATCCCGCAACGTGACTGCGGCGGCGGGCAGTCCGCTGGCGGCGTGGGCGACGAGGCGGCCTACCGGGCCTGGATCACGGCCTTCGCCGCTGGACTCGGCCACGGCGCTGCGGCGGTGATCGTCGAGCCGGATGCGCTCGCCCAGATCGACTGCATGCCCGCGGCCGCGGCGGCCGCGCGCTACGCGATGCTGAACTACGCCGTCGACGTGCTCACCGCCACCGGCGCCAACGTCTACCTCGACGCCGGCCACGCCGACTGGCACTCGGCCGCGGAGATGGCCGGCCGGCTGCGGCTGGCCGGTGTGGACCGGGCCCGCGGCTTCGCGCTCAACGTGTCCAACTTCGACGAGACGGCGGATGAGACCGCCTACGGTGACGCCGTGGTCGCGGCCCTCGGCGGACGTGCCCACTACGTCATCGACACCTCCCGCAACGGCCGCGGACCGGCAGCCGGCGATGTCTGGTGCAACCCACCCGGACGTGGCCTGGGGGCGGCGCCGACCGCGGCCACCGGCAATCCACGGGCGGACGCCTACTTGTGGATCAAGGTGCCCGGGGAGTCCGACGGAGCCTGTAACGGCGGGCCGGGGGCCGGCCAGTGGTGGCTCGACTATGCCCTGGGACTCGCGAGCCGGGCCGCCTGACAGCGGGATCGAAAGCCGCCCCGCCCGCCCCGCCCACCCGCGGTGGTTGTGACCTCGCGCTCGGCGCGACCTTTTCGTCGAGTTTCCTGGCCGGTTACCGACAACGTGTCGCGTGCGCTCGGGAAATGCCCCCACCAGGTCGGATGGTCGGGTTGCCGGTTCTTCCACAGGGCGTCGCGGGTGGTTATCCACAGATTTTTTCGGCCTCTGGATCGACGGCTTCCGCTGTTGGATTCTGCAGTCATGACCTCCTTGTCCTCGGCCTTGACCTCGCCGACCCGACCTGTCACCTTCTCCTATCCTGGCCTTGAGCCAGCCCTGAGACTGGCTCGCAGCCAGGGCGGAATGATCACGTTTCGGCAGGCGATCGAAGCCGGCCTCACCCGTGGCCAACTGCGCCGGTTGGTGCTGTCCGGCCAGTGGGACCACCCGGTCCGTGGTGCCTTCGTCGTCCTGGCGGTGTCCGCCGTGCCCGTGCCGCGGCGAGCTCTGGCCTCGGCGCCGGGGCCGGTGGCATCGGCGGCCGATCTGGCCACGCTGCCCGGTTCGAACCCGCGGCCCGCCGCCGGCCCACGGTCCGACCTGGCTGGCCTGGCTGGTGGCGAGGGTGGCTCGGCCGCGGCCGAGGTCTGGCTGCTGGGTCTGCCGTCCACGGTCCAGGCACTGTCGGCGCGGGTGCGGGCGGCGTTGGTCGGTCGTCCGCAGGCGGTGGCCTGCGGTGTCACGGCAGCCCGGTTGCTGGGTTTTCCCGCTGCCGGCCTCACCGCCGCGGGTACCGTCCCGTCGGGTGTTTCCGCTTCGGTCGCGGGGTTTTTCGGTACCGCACCGTGTGATGCGGCAGAGTTCGGTTCGCCCGCGTTGGGCATGTCGCCGTTCGAGGCCGGTCCTGGTGCCAACGTCGATGATGCGCGGCAAGTCGATGATGCGCGGCAACCGGTGCATCTGATGCTGCCGGCTCGGCTCACCCGGGCCCAGCCACGCGGTGTCCGCCTGCATTTCACCGACCTTCCGCCCGCGGATCGAATCGTCCACAGCGGAATTCCGCTCACCTCCACGGCGCGCACGCTCGCCGATCTCGTACTCACGGCGCCGAACCGGGAGGTCGCCGTCGCGATCATGGATGGTGCCCTGCACAGCGGCGTCGTGACGGACCTGCGGGCGGCCCGCCTCTCGGCGGCGGGGCGCCGCGGGTACCGCCGGGCCCTGCCCTGGTGGTCGCTGGCTGATCGGCGGGCCCAGTCGCCGTTGGAGACGCGGTTGCGGCTGTTGTTCGCGGACGCGGGCCTGGCCCCGCCGCGTCCACAATGGCCGGTCTCGGATGCTGCCGGTCAGGTCGTCACCCAGCTTGATCTCGCCTGGCCGGCGCAGCGGGTCGCCGTCGAGGCCGAGGGCGCCATGGTGGGGCGCCCCGCCGGTGTGGTGCACGGCCAGCGGCAGCGGGCCAACCTGCTGGCCGCGATGAACTGGACGGTGCTGCGTTTCGGCGATCTCGAGGTGGCCTGGTACCCGCAGCGGGTCGTGGAGACCGTCGCGCAGTGCCTGGCCCGGGCCACGCAGGTCGGTCTGCGGGCCTCCTGAGGGCGCGTCCACCTGGTGAGGGGTGCCACCATCGAGCCAAACGGGTGCAAGAGCTTGTGACAGGAAGTACATTCCGAGCCTCCCGCAACCCGCCGGCCTACGATCCGGTGCATGAGCGTTCCCTCTGGCGGACTGTCGCTGGCCGCGGACTTTCCCGAGTCCACGCGAGGCGAGTGGCAGAAGCTGGTTCTCGGGGTCCTGCGCAAATCCGGGGTGGCGACCGAGGCGAACACCCCGGCTGATGTCGAGGACCTGCTCGCTACCGAGACCTACGACGGTCCACGCATCCAGCCGCTGTACACCAGCGAGGACGCACCCGCCGGCGGGGTCGGCCTGCCCGGTCTCGCGCCGTTCGTGCGCGGTGGGCGTCCCCAGGGCACCGGTGGCAGCGGCTGGGATGTGCGTGCCCTGCACGTCGGCCCGGATGCGAAGGCCGCCGGCGCCGACGTGCTGGCGGACCTGGAGAGCGGCGTCACCTCGCTCTGGCTGCGCCTGGGCGAGGGTGGCCTGCCCATCGAGGCACTCGGCACGGTGCTCGCCGAGGTGTACCTCGACCTCGCCCCGGTCGCACTCGACGCGGGCGGGCGGACATCGGCGGCCGCGGATGAGTTCCTGCGGGTCGCCGACGCCCGCGGCGTACCCGGTTCCCAGCTGTCGGGCAGCCTGGGGGCCGACCCGATCGGGCTGGCCGCGCGGGTCGGGGTCGGCACCTCCGAGCCGGCCGGGCTCGACGAGGCCGCGGCGCTCGCGCGGCGCTGCCTCCAGCAGTACCCGGGCCTGCGCGCGCTGGTCGTCGACGCCCAGCCCTACCACCGTGCCGGCGCCAGCGACGCCCAGGAACTCGCCGCGTCGCTGGCCACCGGCGTCGCCTACCTGCGCCTGCTGACCAGCGCCGGGCTGAGCCTCACCGAGGCGCTCGGCCAGCTGGAGTTCCGCTACGCGGTCACCGCCGACCAGTTCAGCTCGATCGCGAAGCTGCGCGCCGCCCGCCGGCTGTGGGCGCGGGTCGCCCAGGTGTGCGGGGCGAGCGGACCCGAGCGGGCCCAGCGCCAGCACGCCGTCACGTCGACGGCGATGATGACCCGCCGCGATCCCTGGGTGAACATGCTGCGCACGACGCTGGCCTGCTTCGCCGCCGGGGTCGCCGGTGCCGACGCGGTCACGGTGCTGCCCTTCGACGCGAGGCTCGGTCTGCCCGACGACTTCTCCCGACGGATCGCCCGCAACACCCAGATCCTGCTGCAGGAGGAGTCGAGCCTGGTTCGGGTGATCGACCCGGCCGGCGGTTCCTGGTTCGTCGAGTCCCTCACGGAAAGCCTCGCCGAGGCGGCCTGGTCCGCGTTCACCGAGATCGAGCGGGCCGGCGGGATCGTCGCGGCGCTGCGTGAGGGGCTTGTCGCCGAACGGATCGCGAGCAGTCGCGCGGCCCGCGCCGAGGCGATCGCCCATCGGCGTGATCCGATCACCGGCGTCAGCGAGTTCCCGAACGTCGCCGAGAAGCTTCCCGATCGGGTCCCGGCGCCACCTGTCGCGCCGTCCGCCCCCGCGGACGCGGTGACAACCGGACTGCCGGAGATCCATTATGACGCCGACTTCGAGGACCTGCGGGCCCGCGCGGACGCCGCGGCCCAGGCGGGCGACCGTCCGGTGATCCTGCTGGCGACACTGGGCAGCGCCGCCGCGTCGACGGCGCGGGGCTCCTTCGCCGCCAACCTGTTCCAGGCCGGCGGGTTCGACACCCCGACCTCCGGTACCGGCACCGACCCGGTCCAGATCGCCGCGGCGTTCACCGCGTCCGGCGCCACCGTGGCCTGCCTGTGCTCGGCTGACAAGGTGTACGCCGAGCATGCCGCCACGGTCGCCGCCGCGCTGCGGGCGGCCGGTGCCCGCCAGGTGTGGCTGGCCGGCCAGCCGGGTGCCCGCGCGCAGTCCGACGCCGAGGCGGGTATCGGCGGATACGTGTTCACAGGATGTAATGCGGTCGCCGTGCTCCAGACGGCACTGGCTGAGGCGGGAGTGGCCTGATGTCCCTCGAAGGCGCGAAGCAGTCCGGCGCTGACGAGTCCGACCCGACCGGGCCGGGCCTCACCGCCATCCCGGACTTCTCGACGATCGAACTCGGTGCCCCGCCGGACGGGGCCGACACCCCCGAGCAGCAGTGGCGCGACGCCGTCGAGGCCACGACCGGCAAGGATGTCGAGGCGCTGACCTGGGACACGCCTGAGGGCATCGCCGTCAAGCCGCTCTACACCGCGGCCGACACCGAGGGCCTGGACTTCCTGCGCACCTATCCAGGGGTCACGCCGTTCCTGCGCGGGCCGTACGCGCCGATGTACGTCACCCAGCCGTGGACGATCCGCCAGTACGCCGGCTTCTCCACCGCGGCGGCGTCCAACGCCTTCTACCGGCGTAACCTCGCCGCCGGCCAGAAGGGTCTGTCGGTCGCCTTCGACCTGCCGACCCACCGCGGCTACGACTCCGACCATCCGCGGGTCACCGGCGACGTCGGCATGGCTGGCGTCGCGATCGACTCGATTCTCGACATGCGCCAGCTCTTCGACGGCATCCCGCTGGACCGGATGAGCGTGTCGATGACCATGAACGGCGCCGTGCTCCCGGTGCTCGCGCTCTACATCGTCGCGGCCGAGGAGCAGGGCGTGGCTCCCGAGCAGCTCGCCGGGACCATCCAGAACGACATCCTCAAGGAGTTCATGGTCCGCAACACCTACATCTACCCGCCGCAGCCGTCGATGCAGATCATCTCGGACATCTTCTCGTTCACCTCGCAGAAGATGCCGAAGTTCAACTCGATCTCCATCTCCGGCTACCACATGCAGGAGGCCGGAGCGACGGCCGACCTGGAACTGGCCTACACCCTCGCCGACGGCGTGGAGTACATCCGGGCGGGCCTGGCGGCGGGTCTGGAGATCGACGCGTTCGCGCCGCGGCTGTCGTTCTTCTGGGCCATCGGCATGAACTTCTTCATGGAGGTCGCGAAGCTGCGCGCCGCCCGCCTGCTGTGGGCGAAGCTGGTGAAGCAGTTCGAGCCGAAGAGCTCCAAGTCGCTGTCGCTGCGCACCCATTCGCAGACGTCGGGCTGGTCGCTGACCGCCCAGGACGTGTTCAACAACGTGGTCCGCACCTGCGTGGAGGCGATGGCCGCCACCCAGGGCCACACCCAGTCGCTGCACACCAACGCGTTGGACGAGGCGCTGGCGCTGCCGACCGACTTCTCCGCCCGCATCGCCCGCAACACCCAGCTGCTGCTGCAGCAGGAGTCGCGCACCACCCGGGTGATCGACCCGTGGGGCGGCAGCTACTACGTCGAGCGCCTCACCCACGACCTGGCCGCCCGGGCCTGGAGCCACATCGCCGAGGTCGAGGCGTCCGGCGGCATGGCGCAGGCCATCGACGCCGGCATCCCGAAGATGCGCATCGAGGAGGCCGCCGCCCGCACCCAGGCGCGGATCGACTCCGGCCGTCAGCCGCTGATCGGCGTCAACAAGTACCGGGTGGACGCCGACGAGGCGATCGAGGTGCTCAAGGTCGACAACTCGGCCGTCCGCACCGAGCAGGTCGAGAAGCTGCGCCGGCTGCGCGAGGAGCGGGACAACGCGGTGACCGAGGCCGCCCTGCACGCGCTGACCGCCGCCGCCGACGCGGCCCGTGACGGGCGCCGGGCTTCGGGCCTCGACCAGAACCTGCTGGCCCTCGCGGTGGACGCGGCCCGTGCCAAGGCGACCGTGGGCGAGATCTCCGACGCGTTGGAGAAGATCTACGGGCGCCATTCCGGTCAGATCCGTACGATTTCCGGCGTGTACCGGGACGAGGCCGGCTCCGCCGGCAACATCGCCGCCGCCCGCGAGACGGCCGCCGAGTTCGAGCGGCAGGAGGGGCGCCGTCCGCGCATCCTGGTCGCCAAGATGGGACAGGACGGCCATGACCGCGGCCAGAAGGTGATCGCCAGCGCCTTCGCCGACATCGGCTTCGACGTCGACGTCGGCCCGCTGTTCCAGACGCCGGCCGAGGTCGCCCGCCAGGCGGTCGAGGCGGACGTCCAGATCGTCGGCGTCTCCTCGCTCGCCGCCGGCCACCTCACCCTGGTGCCGGCGCTGCGCGAGGAACTCGCCGCGCTGGAGCGCTCCGACATCCTCATCGTGGTCGGCGGCGTCATTCCACCCGGCGACTTCGATGAACTGCGAGCCGCCGGCGCCGCCGCGATCTTCCCGCCCGGCACGGTCATCGCCGATGCCGCGCAGGAACTGCTCGCGACCCTGTCCGCGCAGCTCGGCCACACCGCTGCCTGAGCGGCGGCGGCCAGTGGCATCGACAGCGGTGGTGAGTTCGACAGCGGTGGTGAAGCCGACGGCGGTGGTGAGTTCGACGGCGGTCACGGTGGTGGCGGCGGTCGCCCTGGAATCAGCGGCGTCCGCGCGGTCGACGTCGGCCGTGGCGTCGTGAGCCGGCGACCGATCGACCTCGCGCAGTACGCCGACGGGGTGCTCGCCTCGTCGCGTACCTGGATCGCGCGCGCGGTCACACTGGTCGAGTCGACCCGGCCCGACCATCGCGAGCTCGCCCAGCAGCTGCTCGTGACGCTGCTGCCGCATGCCGGTAAGGCACGCCGGGTGGGCATCACCGGCGTGCCTGGCGTCGGCAAGTCGACGTTCATCGACGCGCTCGGCACCATGCTCACCGGTAGCGGCCATCAGGTGGCGGTGCTCGCTGTCGACCCCTCGTCGACCCGCACCGGCGGCAGCATCCTCGGCGACAAGACCCGGATGTCGGCCCTGGCGGTCGATCCGGCGGCGTTCATCCGCCCGTCGCCGACCGCGGGCACACTCGGTGGAGTCGCCAAGGCCACCCGCGAGGCCATGGTCATCATGGAGGCAGCCGGCTACGACGTCGTCGTCATCGAGACGGTCGGCGTCGGCCAGTCGGAGACGACCGTCGCCGACATGGTCGACACCTTCCTGTTCCTCACCCTGGCCCGCACCGGCGACCAGCTGCAGGGCATCAAGAAGGGTGTGCTCGAGCTCGCGGACGTCATCGCGGTGAACAAGGCCGACGGCCCACACGAACTCGATGCCCGCCGTGCCGCCCGGGAACTCGCTGGCGCCCTGCGGATGCTGCAGGGTGCCTCCGGCCCGCGGGACTGGAACACACCGGTGCTGACCTGCAGCGCCGAGCAGCGCGTCGGCGTCGACACGGTCTGGGCGCAGATCATCAAGCATCAGGACACCCTGGACGCGTCTGGCGAACTCGCCGCCCGTCGCCGCCGCCAACAGGTCGACTGGACGTGGGCGATGGTGCGCGACCGGCTGCTCGCCGATCTGCACGCCCATCCGCAGGTCCGCGCCCTGACCCCAGACCTGGAACAGCGTGTCCGCGAGGGCAGCCTCACCCCGGCTCTGGCCGCCGATGCCATCCTCTCCGCCTTCGCGCAGTCGACGGGTGAGCCGACCAGGTCGTCGCAGTAGCAGGCCTTCCGAGCTCAGGAGCCCGCCGTTGGCACGGACGCTCGCTCCTGTTTCGTTGGTGTCCTGTCCGGCATGGAGTCGCATTGGACGTGTCCTGTCGTGCTGTTTGGAGGCCGCCGGGACGGCGACGCGAAAAAACTCGGCCGGCTATTTCTATGGAATCCGCTTATTCGTCGTGGTCCCGGGCTGGCGTGGCTTCATCGGGTATGTCAGACCTCGTTTCTTAAGCAAGCTCAGGATGGCAACGATCTGAGCTTGGCTCCCATTACAGCCTGACGGCGGGCGCCTGTCTTCTCTGCGGGATATGTGATTCCTGGCAAGGAAATAGTTTCGGGATCATGCGGTCGCCTTGCGTCAATATGTGAAGCTCGAGACTGCTGCCAGGTCGCGTTGCTTATTTCGGCGATCGGATGCTCGTGGATTGGCTTCTGTGTATCCTGATCATACCCTCTTCCTCTCTCCATGCAAGAGCTGACCGCGGGTCTTCCGGCGGCAGGAAGCTTGGTGTTGTGGTCGCAGCTATGCGCGACTCTCGGGCTCACTGAACCGCTGTTCCACTGCTTCCATCCTGCGTTGTCGCTGGTCGCTGGGGGTGTGGGTTGTCTCTGTACCCGAGTGCGTGCACGTGGGTTGTCAGCCGCTTGTCCATCGGCTATGATTCGAATGCACGTTCGATCGTCATGAGTGGAGGTGGCGTATAGCTTCAGTGATGTATAGATTCGCTGTCTTCTCCTGTCTGCGAGCGCGTGTCCATGCTTTCTTCTCATCTGCTTTTTTCGGCTGTCTTCTTTTGGGACGGGGGTGCTGGTGATGGTGTCGGTGGTGGGTGCCAACGAGGCGTCGTCGCAGGAACGGGAGGCGGTCGAGTGGCTGGCGTCGGTGGAGGTGGGGGGTCGGCGTGTGGCGGGGTTGGGGGATGAGGCGTGCGTGGCGTGGGATGCGGAGGTGGGGCGGCGAGTGGCACGGGCCGAGGCGGAGCGGTTGCTGGTGCGGGCTCGTCTGGCCGGCCTGCGTCCGCTGCCGAGAGTGCCTGTGAACGGGTGCGATCCCGAGGACGAGGGTGGCCCTGGTGTTGACGGGGAGGGGGACGACGGGCGGGGAGTGCCGGCTGAGGGCGGGGCGCGCAGCGGGGTGTGGGCGGAGGCGAAGCGCTGGGGCTACAGCGAGTTCGTGGGTGAGGAGGTAGCTCTCGGCGCGTGCCTGTCGTCCGCGGAAGGCGGTCGGCAGGTGGCTTTCGCGGTGCGGGTGGTGCGTCGGCTGCCAGGAGCGGTGAAGGCGCTGTATGACGGAGCGATCGATCTGGCGCGGCTGGTGGCCTTGGACCGGTTGACCGCTCAACTGGCCGACGAGCTGGTGGA
Source organism: Frankia umida (assembly GCF_023242945.1). Taxonomy (NCBI): domain Bacteria; kingdom Bacillati; phylum Actinomycetota; class Actinomycetes; order Frankiales; family Frankiaceae; genus Frankia; species Frankia umida. The sequence continues at coordinate 132,822 of NZ_JALKFT010000004.1, read as the reverse complement.
TGCGGTGGCGACTCCGGTTCTGGCGAAGGGCGGCCGGCCGAGCCTGGCCGCGTTCGAGCAGGCGGTCCGTCGGCGGATTCTGCGGGTGGATCCGCACGGGTCGCAGCAGCGAAGGGAAAAGGCCGAGGAGGGCAGGCGGGTGGAGATGCGGGCGGAGCCGGACGGCATGGCCCGCCTGGCCCTGCTGTTTCCAGCGGAACAGCTGTGGGCGGTGTGGGCGCGGATCAGCCACCTGGCCCGAGGGATGAGGGCAGGTGATGGGCGGAGTTTTGATCAGCGCCGGGCAGATGTGGCTTACGGTCTGTTGATGGGGGCGGATCTGGGTCGGGTCCCGGTCGAGATGCAGGTGATCGTGCCGGTGGAGACGCTGCTTGGGCTCGCCGAAAATCCGGGAGAGATCCCGGGTCTCGGTCCGATCCCAGCGGAAGTGGTGCGGCAGATGAGCGAGGAGCCGCTGTGCACGTGGCGGCAGATTCTCACCCGCCGAGACAGCGGTGAACTGGTGGATGTGTCAGATCGGCGTTTTCCGTCGGCGGCGCTGGCCCGCAAGGTTCGGGCGCGGAACACCACCTGCACGCTGCCTGGATGTGACCAGCCGGCGGTCAGCGCGGATATTGATCACAGCGTTTCCTGGGGTGACGGTGGTAAGACCCGGGAAGGCAATCTTGCGCCGGTCTGCCGACGTCATCATCGAATGATGGGTCGCCGCAAGCGCCATCCCAGCCCGATGAACGAGTCACCCCGGCCCGCCGGCTGGCAGATGCAACAGGGCGCGCCCGGCCACATCACCTGGACCACTCCCACCGGTGCTCAGCACCACACGCACCCTGATAACTACACAGCGGAATAGGTTCGCGTCGGCTCGGTGAAGATGCCCGGCCAATGGGTGGCGATCCAGCCCGTTGGCCGGGCACCGAGACGCTCGGTGCGTCGGGCTCTGCCGCATGTGTGCGGGCACCTGATCGGCTTCCGCCTCGGGAGGTCGGCTGATGCTGCGTGCAGGCGGATCGATGGGTGTTCACGCGGCCGAGTCAGCCCTCGGACCACCTTGACCGTGGGGGTCGCAGCTGAGTCATGCGGTTGCCGAGCGAGGCTGGTCGGGCATCCGGTTGATCGGGTGGTCGCTGGTCGCCCAGAGGTACTGGACGGCGTAGCTGCGCCAGGGGCGCCAGGCGGTCGAGTGGGCGCCGAGGCCGCCCGCGCTGGTGGGCAGACCGAGGTCCGCGGCAGCGCGCCGTACGCCGAGGTCGGTGGGGAGGAAGGCGTCGGGGTCGCCGAGGGCGCGCATGGCGATCGACTCGACCGTCCATGGGCCGAGGCCGGGCAGAGCAGTGAGTTGGACGCGGGCGTGGTGCCAGTCGGCTCCCGCGCCCAGATCGATGGTGCGCTCGGCGAGCGCTTCGACGAGAGCGGTGAGCGCGATGCGGCGGCTGCGGGGGAAAGCCAGCGCGGCCTCGTCAAGCCCGGGCAGCCCATCGGCGAGGTCACGCATCGTGGGGAACAGATGGGTCAACGCGCCGCCGAGGCCGTCGACGCGTGGGCCGAGGGCCTCGACCAGACGGCGAGCGTGGGTACGGGCCGCGGCGGTGGAGACCTGTTGGCCGAGGATCGCGCGCACGGCGAACTCGTCCGGGTCGGGGGTGCGCGGCACCCGTCGGCCGGGGGCGGCGTGCACCAGCCGGGCGAGTGTGGGGTCCTCGGCGAGGTGGGCATCGACGGCGACCGGGTCGGCGTCCAGGTCGAGCAGTCGGCGGCAGCGGCTGATCGCCGTCGACAGATCCCGCAGGTCGGTGAGGGTGAGCTGGCAGGCGACATGGTCAGGCCGCGGCCGCAGCGCCACCGCCGCGGGGCCGTGCGGCAGGCGCAGGGTGCGGTGAAAGGCACCGTCGCGCCACTGCTCCACCCCGGGGATCGCGGTGGCCGCCAGATGCCCGAACAGGTTGTCCGGGCACAGCGGTGCGCGAAACGGCAGGCGTAGGGACAGCGTTCCTACCGGCCGCATGGGTACGGCGAGCCCCGTGCTGTGCGCCGGGCCTGCCGGCTGGCTGGACTCCGCCGACCCGGGAACCGTCACGAGCGGGATGGGGGCGCGGGCGGCGCGGTGACGCAGGTCGGTGGGGGAGAGCGCGAAGATCTCCCGGACGGCGTCGTTGAACGCCCGGATGCTGGCGAAACCGGCGGCGAAGGCGACATCACCCATCGGCAGGTCGCTGGTTTCGATCAGCAGGCGCGCGGTCTGCGCGCGCTGCGCCCGAGCCAGCGCCAACGGGCCGGCGCCGAGCTCGGCGAGCAGCTGTCGTTGCACCTGGCGGGTGCTGTACCCGAGCTGGGCGGCGAGGCCGGGCACGCCGTCGCGGTCGACCACCCCGTCGGCGATCAGACGCATCGCTCTGGCCACGAGATCGGCGCGGACATCCCACAGGGGCGAACCGGGACTCGCGTCCGGTCGGCAGCGTTTGCAGGCTCGGTACCCGGCCTGCTGGGCGGCCGCGGCACTTGGGTAGAAGCGCAGGTTCTCGATGCGGGGGACGATGGCGGGGCAGCTCGGACGACAGTAGATCCGGGTGCTGCGCACGGCGGTGAAGAACCAGCCGTCGAAGCGGGAGTCCCGGGACCGCACGGCCCGCACACAGCGCTCGGCGTCGTCGTACATGTCCTCCAGCATCGTCGCAGGCACGGCTGGATCCGCGCGGAAAAACGACGTCTGCCTCGGTGGACCGGTACATCCGACGGGACCGGCGGGTGTGCGGGTCCGGTGAGCTCGAGGGGCGCGGCGGGGCGGTTCAGAATGATCGCGACATTTTGTGTCCGACACCGGACATGCCGGTTTGTCTTCCACGGTGTCTACGATGAGCGGACCAGCGGTCAGGGAGATCGTCGCTGGTCGGGCGCGTGTTTCCTGGGAGGGGGCGGGCCCCGCGAACACGTGGCTCAGGAGTCGCGGTGGGATATCAGCTCGGCATAGACGTCGGATCCGTGCACACGATCGTTGGTATCGCTGACGGCGGCTGGCCGCGGGTACTCGAACTCGGCGGGCAGCGGCGGTTGCCGTCCGTGGTGTACGCCGCGCCGGGCGGAGGCCTGCTGTTCGCCCGAGCGGCGGCGCGCCGGGCGCGGACCGATCCGGACCGTGCGGCCACCGACCTGCTGCGTCGCCTCGGTGACGAGGGCCAGGTCGTGCTCGGCGGCGCGGCCTACAGCAGGGAGTCATTGCTCGGCCGGCTGGTCGCCCATCTTGTCACCACCGCCGCGCAGCAGCTTGGCGGTCCACCCGACCAGGTGGTCGTCACCCATCCGGCGTTCTGGCCCGCCTCGCGGCGCGAGGCGTTCACCGAGGCGGTCACCCAGCTCTCCGGCCTGGAGATGCCGGTGACCGCCGTGGCGGCCGCCGACGCGATGGGCACGCTCCTGGCCCGCTCGTCGGTCACCCAGACCGTCGACCTGGTCGGCTGGTACGACCTGGGTGCCGGCTTCCTCGACACCGCGGTGCTGTCCTTCTCGCCGTTCGGCTTCCAGGTCGTCGGTACGGCGGCGGGCATGCGTCACGGCATCGGCATCGACCTGGACGGGCTGCTGGTCGACCAGGCGCTGACCCACGCCGGTATCGACCCCCAGCGGGTCGACCGGTCGGATCCGGCGACCAGGCTGGCCCTGGCCCAACTGCGTCGCGACGCCGCGCAGGCCAAGGAGGTGCTGGCGGAGGAGGCCGAGGTCGACCTCACCGTGGCGTTGCCCGGGGTGAGCACGGCGGTCACGCTCACCCGCGCGGAACTCGAGGCGCTCACCACTCCGACGATCGACGACACGGTGGGCGCGTTGCGCCGGGCGCTGCGGTCGGTCCCGGCCGAGCCGGCCGATCTGTCCCGGATTCTGCTCTCCGGCGGCGTCGCCTACCTGCCGTTGGTGTCGCGACGGCTACGTGAGGCTTTTCCCGCGCTGCACCGGATCGAGCACCGCTCCGACGCGGATCTGGCGATGGGCGCGGCGCTGCTGGCCGCCGACTTCTCCGATCGGGCGGCGCGGGCCGGCGGCGGCGTGTTCGGCGGCGAGCCGGTGCAGGATCCCTATGACGTGACGGCGGTGATTCGTCCACCGGACGCGGCGAGCCTGAGCTCACTGCCGCCGTTCATGTCCGGCGGCGGCACCACCCCGCTTGGCCGCACGGGTGGACGAGGCGACGCGCCGGGGACGGCGGCTGGCGTGGCTGCGGCCAGCGCCGCAATGGCCGCGGCCAGCGGGGGAGCACCCACGGACGCGGTGACGATGGCGGCGGCTGAATCCGCTGCTGGGTCCACGCCGACCGCGCCGGCGGAGGCCGCGGCCGCGGGTACCGCGGCGCAGGGTGGTGATGCCGGGGCTACCGCGATTGTGCCTGGCATCGATGCGGCAACCATGCGGTGGGCCGGTGGTCCCGGGACTGGCGGGCCATCGGAGCCGCAGCTGGCGAACCTGGCCGGTGCGGGGAGCGCCGCTGGTCATGGTGCTGCGCATCCTGGGTCCGTAGCCGGCGCCGCGGATCAGCCTTGGGCAGGGGCAGGGGCAGGGGCAGGGGCAGGGGCAGGGGCAGGGGCAGGGGCAGGCAGCGGCGGCGCCGGCAGCGGCGCGGCTGGCAGCGGCGGCGGGATCTTCGGTTCGCGCCGGACGATGGTCGCCGCCGCGGTGGCCGCGGTCCTGTTCGTCGTCGTGGGAACGACCGCGGGAGTGCTGCTTACCAACCGTGACTCCGGGTCCGAGCCGACGGCGGTGGCGTCCGCGGGTCCGTTCCCCACCACCGATCCGATTCCGAGGACGGTCAGCCCGTCGCCAGAGCCGCCGGCGGCCGCGAACCTGGTCCGAATCGCCGGGTCGTCCGAAGTCGGGCCGATCTCGGAGACCGCCTACAACGAGTTTCGCCAGACCCAGCGTAACGTGACCGTCAGTGTGGAGTCGAGCAGCACCGAGGATGGCTTCAACGCCCTGTGCAGCGGCGAAGTGGAGCTGGCGGACGCGTCCTTCGAACCGAACCCGGGATCGCTTGACGATCCGTCCTGCGCGAAGCGCCTGGTGGGGTTCGAGGTCGCTCACCACACGCTGCCGATCGTGGTGAATCCGCAGAACACCTGGCTGCGTTGCCTGACCCTGAAGCAGGTGCGACAGGTATGGGGCGCGAGCTCCACGGTGACCCGGTGGAGCCAGATCAATCCGTCCTACCCGGACGAGCCGATCACCTTTGTCGGGCCGTCGCGCAACTCGGTGCAGGCCCAGGTGTTCAACGCGACGATCAGCGACGCGAGCGACAGGTCCCGGTCCTATGCGCAGCAGTCCGACCTTGGCCGGGTGGCCAACGACGTGGCCGGTGAACGGCTGGCCATCGGATTCCTCGACTATCCGACTTTCGAGACGTTCGGCAACCGGCTGCGCGGAGTGGAGATCGACAACGGTGAGGGCTGTGTCGCACCCACCGCCGTCGCCGTCGGCACCGGACTTTACCTACCTCTGTGCAAGCCGCTCTACGTCTACGCCCTGCCCGAGTCGCTGCGTAAGCCGGCGACCGCCGCCTTCCTTTCGTACTTCCTGCAGAACGGACGGAAGATCGCGTTCGACGCGCACTATGTGCCGCGTACGGACGAGACGGTGAACGAGAACATCGCGCGGCTGAAGACCCTGACGCAGGGGGTGGCGCCGGTACCCGCCTGACACGGGACCGCCGCCGCCCGGCCCACCGACGGCCCGCTCATCACGGGGCCGTCGGTGGGCCGTCTTACGCCACGGAATGCATGATCGTGCAGGAATAGGTTCCGACGACGACGTTGGTCGGGACCGTGACGGTCAGGGTTGGGCTCCAGCTCACCGAACTCGCGGCGCCGCGGGCGGCGGTGGCGGAGAACGCCCGGCGACCGCCGGCGAGTGTGACGGTGTTCGCGCCCGCCGGCTGGCCGGGGGTGACGACGCTTACCGGACCCGTGGTGGCGGTCGCCGCACCGGAACGGTACTGCAGCAGCCCTGAGGAGATGCGCTCGTAGGGTCGCCCGGATCCGGTGGTGCAGGTCGTCGAGATGACGGTGACCGCCCAGGAGCCACCCGCCGAGTCGCTGGAGACTGTCACCGTGCCGAGCGAGCCGGCCAGGGTGCCACCGCCGACCCGCAGAGAGCCAAGGCTCGCCGTGGTCGGTACCGTGATGGAGTAGGCGGCGTGGGCTGGGCCGCAGGTCAGCGCGCCGGCGACGAGCGCCAACGCCGTGAGTACCGGTAGCCCACCGACAGCACGCTGCCGATGGGTGAAACACAATCGCATGGCCGCTCCTGACCCCGGGAAACTGGGTGGTGACGGATTGCTACCAGTGGTAGCGGTCGCAGAGCAAGGAAGGTGCCGTCCACGGTGACCGAGTCCGGGACCGAGCGGGCGGATAGGGCGGTCGACCCGGTCGGCTAGTCAGGCGGCCAGCCCGCCCGGACGGTGGGGCGGTATCAGGGTCGGGCCGAAGGTGGGTTGGGCCGAAGCTAGGCCACGGCTGGGGCTGGGGCTGGGGCTGGGCTATGGGCAGATCCGGGGTCGGGTTCGGGCTTGACCGGGGTCAGGGTCGGACCGCGGGCAGGTCTGGGTCAGGGGTGCGGCGGGGGCCAAGCCGGGCTGCGGCCGTGGACGGGTCGAGGCCAAGTCGGGTCGGGCCGTGGCTGGGTTGGGGAGCGGCGGGGGGCGGCCTGTGGCGTGGCTCCGACACGCAGGAATTCGCTTAGTACTTGTATTGATACTGAGAGTGATAGCGTCGCGCCGCGCATCCGGCGGTACCCGCACGTCGCCTCGGCGAGTCCGATTCCGCTGCTGGGGTGCGTTCGTGTAGTCACTCTTGGGGGTTCTTCAAGTGCGCAGGTCCACCACCCTTTTCATCGGCGCGGTCGTGTCGACCGCGGCAGCTTTCGCCGCAGCGCTTCCTGCTGACGCCGCCTCCACCTCCACCACGTCCACCACCTTCAGCCTGACCGGCGGTGCGCTCGACATCACGGCGCCGGCGACCGCTGACCTGAGCAGTTTCCCGGTCAGCGCCGGCTACGTCTCCGGCAACCTCGGCGACGTCGTCGTGACCGACAGCCGCGGTAACTCGGGTGCCAGCTGGACGGCGAGCGTCAGCGCGACCGCCGTCACGGGCAGCGGCACCGCCGAAGGTGTGAGCCTGCCGCCCGAGTCCGTCTCCTATGACCCAGGTGTGATCGGCGCCACCAACGTGACCGCGGCCGGTGTGCGACTCCAGTCGCTGTCCGAGACGCCACAGGCGACCGTCGCGGGCACCGCCGGTACCGGCGTCAACTTCGCCACCTGGAACCCGACGCTGGGCGTGAACATCCCGGCCGCTTCCGCGATTACCGGTACTTACACCGTTACGCTGAGCCACTCGGTCGCCTGACCGGTTCGACTCGACTCGTAGACAAGGATCCAGACGAGTGACGGTGGCGAGAACATGCGCGTAGGACCCCGCGTGGCCGTGCGATCCGGCCTGAGTCTCAGCACGCTGGGAACCCTCGTCACCGTGGCTGCACTGCTCCTGCCCGGCACCCTGGTCGGCACGTCCCCCGCCCTCGCGGCGGGTGGGCGTGCCGACCAGGCGGCAGCGGCACCCGCGCAAGGCGCATCACCCCAGAACGGTTCGACCCAGAACGGCCCAGCCAAGGGCGGACCGGCGGGTTCCCAGTCGGAGGCGGGACGCTTCGGTATCCGGCTGACCGAGGTGACCGACTCGCTGCGCGATGACCCGCGGGCCCGCGAGTACATCATCGATCATCTCAACCCGGAGTCGGTCCTGAGACGCCAGGTGGAGGTCTACAACGACGGCACCCAGCCGTTGCACCTGTCGCTGTATCCGGCGGCCGCCTCGATCGGCGACGGCGAGTTCCATTTCGGCGAGGGGCACGCGGCCAACGAACTGAGCACCTGGATCTCGGTCAACCCGGCCACCATCGATCTTGGCCCGCATGACCGCAGCAACGCCGAGGTCACCATCGACGTCCCGAAGGACGCCTCCCCGGGCGAGCACTACGCCGTTCTGTGGGCCGAGGCGGTCAGCGCGCCCACCCAGGGCAGCGGCGTGCGCATGGTCAACCGCGTCGGTATCCGCGTCTACCTGGATGTCGGCCCGGGAGGTCCGCCGGCGGCGGGGTTCGCCATCTCGGCCCTGACCGCGAGTCGGACGCCGGACGGCCGGGCCGCGCTGAGCACCGAGGTGCACAACACCGGTGGACGGGCCCTGGACATGTCCGGGGACCTGCGGTTGGAACGGGGACCCGGCGGCCTTCAGGCCGGCCCGTTCCCGGCGAACCTTGGCACCACGATCGGCCCGGGTGAGATCGTCCCCGTGAGCATCCCGTTGGACAGCGAGCTGCCCCTGGGACCCTGGCATGCGTCGGTGACGCTGCGCAGCGGTCTGGTCGAGCACACCGTCAACGCGACGATCACCTTCCCGAAGAAGCCCGGCGAGTCACATCGCTATCTGATCGGCGGCTATTCGGCCTGGCACTATGTCGCCGGCGCGGGCATCGCGGTGCTGCTGCTGATCATTGTGATGGGGCTCGTCCTGCTCAGCCGGCGTCGTGGCAACCGCCGCGGTGGCCGGCACCTGGCCACGGTCGGCAGCGTGCCGAGCCAGGGCAACGCCACTGAGCGGCAGGGCGGCGCCAGCGAGCGGCAGGACGGGGCCACCGAGCGGGACGCTGGCGCGGGACGAGCCGACTCCGGGCAGGGCGGCCCGGGTGATCAGGGAGCGCAGACGTCGGTGTAGGGGATGCCGGGCACCTCGTGGTTCCACTCGTCGCGGTCCGGGGCCGCCGACGGCGTCGCGCAGGCCAACCGGCGTAGCCGGGCGGGGTCCAGGGTGCCGACGAAGGTCTGGCCCTTCTGGGTGGTGACCGCGACGGCGCCCGTTCTGGCGGTGCTGATCGCCTGGATCGGGCCGTCCAGGTCGCCCAGCCGCGTGAACGGCGGGGACGTCCCGGCGGGGGCCTGGGCGAGGCCGTCGAGGTTCCAGTAGGCGACCGTGCCGGTGGTGTCGGCGCTCAGCAGCTGGTCAGCGCCGGTGTAGGCGACGGTCGCGACGGCGCTGCCGTGGCCGGTGAGGCGGTGCGGCACCCGCGGTCTGGCCGGGTCGCTGACGTCGGTCAGCTGCACCACCTGGTCGTCACCGCCGGTCGCGAGCCGGGTGCCGTCCGGGCTGAAGGCGACACTGTTCACCGCGCCGGTATGCCCGGTCACCAGACCGAGCTGGCTGGGGTCGGCCGGGTCGCGCACGTTCCACAGCTGCACGGAACCGCCAACCCCGGCGATCGCGAGCACCGCGCCGTCGGGTCGCAGCGCCACTCCCGTCACGGGCCCTCGTCCCACGAGCAGGAAGCGCGAGCGCGGCTGGTTCGGGTCGGTGACGTCCCACAGTCCCACGGACGAGTCGCCGCCGGCGGTGGCCAGCAGATGCGCGGCGGACGACAACGCCAACCGGTGCACCGCGGTCGCCTGGGTGCCGAGGGAGCCGTGTCTGATCGGCCGGCTCGGGTCGGTGACGTCCCAGAGGCGTCCCGCGTCGCTGGCCCCGCCGGTCGCGAGCGTCCGGCCGTCGTCGGCGAAGACGACCCCGTTGGCCTGGTCGTCATCATTGCCCCTGGTCGCGACGGTCGGCTGCTGACCGGCGGTGAGACGCCACAGGTGCAGCCGTCCGGCGTTGTCGGTGGCGGCCAGGGTCTGCCCGTCCGCGCTCAGCGCGAGATCGGAGTAGACGGTGCCGCTCGAGTCGACCTGAGCCGCGGTCGACTGGGCGAACGACAGGATGAGCGCGTCGCGCGCCGGGTCGGTCGGGGCGACAGCGTAGGCGGCGAGGCTCAGCTGGCCGGCGAGCTTCGGATCGTCGTGGCGCACGAGCGCTGCCCGCGCGGCCAGCCCGGTCGACGCCTTCGTCCGTTCGGCCGCGGTGGGCTGGTCACCCTTCCCGCCTCCCAGCACGACGATCGGGACGGCCACCGCCGCTGCCAGCAACACCGCGAATCCGGCGCCGACCAGCAGCGCGCGCCGCCGCCGACCGTGTGACCCGTCCTGCTCGTCCGCACTGGCCGCGGCCCGCGTGGACGTGGATGGTCCGCCAGCGGGCGGCGTCCCATAGGTGGACGGCCCCAGCGGACGAGGAGAGGGCGAGGCCTCTGCTGGTACCGCCGGTGCGGGTGATGGTGAGCCCGCCGGGCCCGCCGTAGGGCGTGCGGCGACCGGTGGTGGCGAGGTGACCGGTGGTGGCGAGGTGACCGGTGGTGGCGAGAGCTGGGTCTGCGGCATCTGCGCCGCCTGCGTGGGCCATGGCCGGGCGGCACCGGTACCACCACCCGCGGCGAAGCCCGCCGACTCCGAGGTGACGGGAACGGCTGGAGCAGCGGCGGCAGGTGTGACCGGGGTGCCAGGTGTGACCGGGGTGCCAGGTGTGGCCGCAGTGGCAGGCGTGACCGGGGTGGCGGTACCGGCGGTGATGGGGGGTGCGCTGGTGGGGGTGGAGTCGGTGCGTCCGCGTCGGCCCCAGCGGCGTCGTGGCGAGCCGGGTTCGGCGGCGGGCGGATCGACGTCCGCGGCGTCGGCGAGCGGCCCCACCAGGTGGACCGGCACGGGTCCGCCGGCCGTCAGCGCGCCACGCAGCTCCTCCGCGGTGGGTCGGGCCGCGGGTTCCTTGGCCATCGCCGCCTCGACGAGTGCGCGCAGCTCCGGGTTGAGGCTGTCGAGCCTGGGCGACTCGTTGACGATCCGGTAGAGGATCGCCTCCATCCGGCCGGTGCCGAACGGCGGCTGACCGGTGGCGGCGAAAATCATCACGGCGCCCCAGGAGAAGATGTCGACCGCCGAGGTGATCGGGGAGTCGAGGATCTGCTCCGGTGACATGTAGCCGGGGGTGCCGATGGCCTGGCGGACGTTGCGGGACAGCTCGGTGTCCGCGTTGAACTCACGGGCCAGGCCGAAGTCGATGACCTTCGGGCCGACCGGGGAGAGCAGCACGTTGCCGGGGGTCAGATCGCGGTGCACGATGCCGGCGGCGTGGATGGCGGTCAGCGCCGTGGTGGTGCTGACCGCGAGCTGCTCCAGGTCGGCGGGGCGCAGCGGCCCACGGATCGACACGTGACGTGACAGGGTGGGGCCTTCGACGAACTCGGTCACCAGGTAGGGCTGCTGGCCGTGCGGGTCGGCGTCGAGAACGGCGGCGGTGGTGAAGCGGCGCACCCGCCGGGCGCTTTCGGCCTCGCGGGCGAACCGGGCGCGGAACTCGGCTCGTTGGGCAAGCTCCGGGCGGATCACCTTGATCGCCACCGCGCTGCCGTCGGGCGCCCGGCCGAGGAAGACCGTGCCCATCCCGCCCTGCCCGAGCCGCCCGATGACCTGGTACGCCCCGAGGCTGCGCGGATCGCCGGGCTGCAACGGCCGTGCGGTGCTCCCGGTCAGCGGCGGTTGTGCCGACCCCGTCACCGTGCCCCACTCCCGCGGCGGCGCCGCGCGCCCCGCAAACCCCCTGCTTCGGCGACGTCCGCCCGCCCCGGCGGTATCGCTCTGACCTGTTCTTCATACCAGCAGGTGATAGGGCCCAGTAGCCCGGTGCTTTGTCTCCACCCCGACACCGCCGGCCAGGTCCGGACACCGCCTGCCAGTCCAGGGCGCGCACGGGTAAGGCGGTGTCGGGAGGGACACAGCCGCTCAGGCGGGTTGGGGCTCCTGGCGTAGCCGGCCACGTCCGGCGTCGTCGCGGATCTCGCCGACCAGTTCCTCGAGGATGTCCTCGAGGGCGACCAGGCCAAGCACCGCACCGGCGTCGTCGGTGACGCGGGCGAGGTGGGCGCCGGAGTGCTGCATGGTGGCCAACGCCGTGCGCAGGCTGTCGTCCGCGGCGACATGTGCCAGTGGACGGACCCACTTGGCGGCCACCGGACTCGTCCGCTTGGTCGAACGGGTCTCCAGCACGTCCTTGAGGTGCAGGTAGCCGGTCATCTCACCGCTGGTGTCGCAGACCGGGAAGCGGGTGTAGCCGGTGCGGGCGGCCAGCTGCTCGACCTCCCGGGGAGTGATCGTCGGTGGCACGGTGACGAGGCTGCCGGGTGCGAGCAGCACGCCACGGGCGGTGCGTTCCTCGAACGACAACGCGCCGGTGAGCAGTTCGTGCTCGTCCTGGGCGAGCAGGCCCTCGCGGTGGGACTCCTCGACGAGTCCGGCCACCTCGTCGCGGGTGAAGGTGCTGGCGACCTCGTCCTTCGGTTCGACGCCGACGGCGCGCAGTGACAGGTTCGCCACCTTGTTCAGCGCGATGATCAGCGGCTTGCCCAGTCGGACGAAGCCGACGAGCATCGGTGCGAGCAGCAGCACGGCCTTGTCCGGCATCGTCAGCGCGATGTTCTTCGGGACCATCTCGCCGATGACGACGTGCAGAAAGGTGACCAGCGCCAGGGCGACGGCGAACGACAGCGGATGCAGCAGCGCCGCAGGCAGGGAGATCGCCTCGAACGGGCCGTGCAGCAGATCCGCGACCGCCGGCTCACCGAGGGCACCAAGTCCCAGGGTGCAGACGGTGATGCCCAGCTGCGCGCCGGCGAGCATCAGTGAGACGTGCTCCATCGCCCCCAGTGTGATCTTCGCCAGCCGGTTGCCGGACTCGGCGAGCGGTTCGATGCTGGTCCGCCGAGCCGAGATCAACGCGAACTCGGCGCCGACGAACAGGGCGTTGAGCAGGAGCAACGCGACGGTCGCCGAGACCGCGAGCAGGGGGCTCATCGGGCCGTCGCCTCTGGCTCACGGGCGTCGCTGGCAGCACCGGGCCGGCCGGTTCCGTCGAGGCGGACGCGGTCGACCCGACGGCCGTCCATGCGTTCGACGGTGTAACGCACACCGTCCACGAGGGTGCTGTCGCCGCCGTGGGGGATGCGGCCGAGCGCACGGGCCATCAGCCCGCCGAGCGTCTGGTAGGTGTCGTCGGTGGGGATCTCGATCCCGGTGATGTTGCCAGCCTCCTCGGGGCGTAGCAGACCGGAGAGCAGCCAGGTGCCGTCGTGACGGCGCAGCGCGCGGGGGGAGACCCGGTCGTGTTCGTCGACGACGTCGCCGACGATCTCCTCGATCAGGTCCTCGGCGGTGACCAGACCGTCCGTCCCGCCGAACTCGTCGACGACGATGGCCATCTGGAGTCCACCGGCTCGCAGTGTCTCCAGCAGCGGTTCCAACAACAACGTGGACGGCACGGTCACCGGCGTGACCATGACCTCACGCACCGGCGTGTGGTCGCGGGCCTCCTCGGGGACGCCCACGGCGTTCTTGATGTGGATGACGCCGACGACGTCGTCGCTGTCCGCGCCGAGCACGGGGAAGCGGGAATGCCCGGTGCGTCGGGTGAGCGTGATGACCTCGCTGATCGGCTCGTCCGCGTGCACGGTGCGCATCCGCATCCGGGGGGTCATCACATCCTCGGCGGTGCGGTCACCGAACAGCAGCGACCGTTGGACCAGTGTCGCGGTCTCCTGCGACAGCGTGCCGTGCTCGGCCGAGCGTCCCACCAGGGAGAACAGCTCCTGCGCCGAGCGGGCGGAGGCGAGCTCCTCCTGCGGGGTGATACCGAGGGGGTGCAGCAGCGCGTTGGCGGAGGCGTTCAGCGACCGGATGGGCAGCCCGGCCAGCCGGGTGAACGCCCGCTGCGGCCCCTGCACCAGCTTGGCGGTGGGCAGCGGGCTGGACAGGGCCAGGTTCTTCGGGATCAGCTCACCGAAGATCATGGTGACGGCGGTCGCCAGCACCATCGCGATCGTCACCGACAGTGCGTCGACCGCACCGCCACTGACTCCGATGCCGCGCAGCGGACCCCGCAACAGGTCGGCGATGGCGGGTTCGGTGAGGAAACCGATGGCCAGGTTCGTCACGGTGATGCCCAACTGGGCACCCGAGAGCTGGGTGGACAGGGTGCGCAGGGCGGCCAGCACCCCGCGGGCCCCGCGTTCGCCGCGTTCGGCGGCCCGCTCGATGGAGGGCCGGTCCGCCGTGACGAGGGCGAATTCCGCGGCGACGAAGATTCCACAGGCGGCGACAAGCGCCAACCCGGCTATCAGCAAGAGCGCCTCGATCAACGGTCGACCCCCGTCGGCGCGTACGTGGGTCGGCCGGAACTACATCCGGCGTCGGCGGAGTCTGTCATGATCCCTTCCGGTCGGTGCGGGACGACCTGGCGCAGGCCATACCCCGTATCCGGGGTATCAACGCGCCGGCTGGCCCGTTCGTTTCACGATGACCCGTCGTTGCCGGGCGGTCCATACCCGTGCCGCCCATCGGTAAAAGATCACGGTGTGGACACGTCGTCCAGCAGCACGGTCCGCCGCCACGCCGACGACCGCGGCACCGGCCGGCCACGAAGGTGGATCACTCGATCGGGCCAGCCCCATCCCGCGGCGCGGGCCAGCCCACCGATCGGGTGTCACGCATCGTGACTTTGGGCAGGGGATAGAGGACAGCGGCCGTAGGACGAGAACGGAAAGACGTTGACAGCGGTGGCGTCGCAGCATCGACGCGGCGCCGTCCGAGTAGCCCGGCATCGCCCGCTTGCCGGTGCCGGACTGGGGAGGTCGCCATGTACGCGCACCAGCCGCACAGCTCTGGCCAGCAGGGTCCGCCGGATCAGCACCCCCGACCTGACCGGCGCGACCGTGCCGGGGAGCGCGACCGTGCCGGGGAGGAGGGGTCGCGGTCAGGACGACCGTCCCGGCGGCACCGTCGTGCGTGGGGGGGACGGGCGATCGAGCGGCCGGCCCGGGCGATGATGCTGGCGGTGGTCGGCGCGTTGGTGGTCGGCGCGGTCGCGGGATGCGGCTCGGACGCCGGACCCGCCGCGACGACGGTCGCGCCGGCCGGCGGCCCACCCGCCGTGAGCACCTCACCGCCGCCCGCGACGGCCACCGTGTCGGCCTCGACCGCTCCGGCTACGAACCCGCCTGCGGTCACGAACCCGACTGCGCCGGTCACGAACCCGACTGCGCCGGTCTCGAACGCGACGGTGCCGGCCCCGGGCGCCGGATCGTCCGGGATCTGCCCGGCCTCGGCACTGTCACTGCGGGTCGCCGACCCGGAGGGTGCGGCCGGCAGTACCTACGAGCGGCTCGTGCTGACCAACACCGGCACCGTGACCTGTGCGCTGCGGGGCTTCCCCGGCGTGTCGTACCTGGACGCCGCGGGGGCGCAGGTCGGCGCCGCCGCGACCCGCACCGGCGCCGCCGCGACGACGGTGAGCCTGGCCCCGGGCGGGTCCGCGTCCGCCGTCCTGCGCATCGTCCACCCGGGCATCCAGGAAGGATGTCTGGACGCCGGGCAGATCACCGCGGTGACGGCGCTGCGGGTCTACCCGCCCGGATCGCACACGGCGCTGCGCCAGCCGCTGTCGGACACGTCGGCGTGCGCCTCGGCATCCGTCCAGCAGCTGTCCGTCACCGCGGTCACCGGCTGACCGCGGGTGGGGATGCGGTCAGAGGCGCTCGATGATGGTGGCGTTGGCCATGCCCCCGCCCTCGCACATCGTCTGTAGTCCGTAGCGTCCGCCGGTGGCCTCCAGGTGGTTCACCAGGGTGGCGAGCAGGCGGGTGCCCGAGCCGCCCAGGGCGTGGCCGAGCGCGATGGCGCCGCCGCGGGGGTTGAGCCGGGCCGGGTCGGCGCCCAGCTCACGGGCCCAGGCCAGTGGGACCGGCGCGAAGGCCTCGTTCACCTCGTAGGCGTCGATGTCGTCCAGGGACAGTCCGGTGCGCGCGAGGATTCTGCGGGTGGCGGGGATGGGCGCGGTGAGCATGAGCAGCGGGTCATCCCCGGCGAGGGCGAACGCGTGGAAGCGGGCGCGGGGGCGCAGGCCGAGTTCCGCCGCCTTCGACGCACTCATGATCAGGACGGCGGACGCCCCGTCGGTCAGCGGGGAGGCGTTGCCCGGGGTGATGTTCCAGCCGATCTCGGGGAACCGTCGCGCCCAGGCCTCGGTGTGGAACGACGGCCGCAGCGACCCCAGCCTGGCCACGGTGGTCCCGGCCCGCACGGTCTCGTCGACCAGGTGGGAGTGGACGCTCCCGTCGGCCTGCGGCAGCGGGACGGGGATGATCTCACGTGTGAAGTCGCCGGCGGCCGTCGCGGCGGCGGCGAGTTCGTGCGAGCGCGCGGCGAAGGTGTCCAGCTCGTCGCGGTCGAGCTTCCAGCGGGCAGCGATCAGTTCCGCGCCGATCCCCTGGGAGGCGAGCCCCTCGGGGTAGCGGGCTCGCAGCCCGGGACCTTCGGCGTCCTGGCCGGCGACCGACGAACCCATCGGCACCCGGCTCATCGACTCCACACCGCAGGCGATGACCACGTCGTAGGCCCCGGCGATCACGCCCTGCGCGGCGAAGTGGGCGGCCTGTTGGCTCGAACCGCACTGCCGGTCGACGGTCGTGGCGGGCACCGTCTCGGGGAAGCCGGCGGACAGCACCGCGGTGCGGGCGATGTTCGACGACTGCTCGCCGATCTGACCCACACAGCCGGCGATGACGTCATCGACCAGCGCCGGGTCGAGATCGTTGCGGCTGACCAGGGAGCTGAGCACGGTGGCCAGCAGCTGCGCCGGATGCAGCGCGTAGAGCGCTCCGCCCGGCTTGCCCCGCCCCGATGCCGTGCGGACCGCGTCGACGATGACTGCGTCTTCCATCGGATCTCCTCGGATCGCCCAGGCCGCCGGGGGCCGGTCGCCCACTTACCTCCGGCGCTCTTGACTGACCAACGAGTGTCAGTGCGTGAGAATTCCGGTGGGTACGTTCACAGGACTGATCCGGTCGCAGCGCCTTTGTGGACTCACCCCACCAGTCGAGGTGGACGCAGCGCAACCGTTACCGGGCGAGAGTCAGCCGCCGAAGCCGAAGCCGAAGCCGTGGTCGTGGTCGTGGTCGCCGCGCGGCTCTGGACGGCGGCGCGGGCGGTCTGCTCGCACCAGTCGATGAGCGCGGCGGCATCCACCCCGTGCGGGTGCCGCCCGACGTAGGGGGTGAGGCCCTCGGCGGCGCGGGCGAGCACCGCGACGCCGCCCGGGACGTTGCCCCGGGCCAGCTGGGTCAGCCCCACGGCCAGCTGGGTGAGCGCCCGCCACAGTCCCCGGTCGTCGTCCTCGGCGGCCTTCCAGGACGCCTCGAGCACCTCGTGCGCCTGGAACGGCAGACCGGTGTCGAGCAGATGCTGGGCAGCGGCGAGCGCGGCTGGCGCCGGCAGCGTGTCGGGCAGCTCCAACGGCGCGACACCGACGACGCCCGGCGGCAACGGCCGGCCCAGCGCGTCGCGGGATCGCGCGACTGGTCGCCGGGGAGGCGGTGATGTGGTCATCAGGTCCAGTCTGACCAGCTACCCCGATCGTTGTCACCCCCAGTGATCCAGATCCCGATCGGACGGGTGTCCCCGCCCGCCCACGGTGGACGACAGAAGACGCACCTGGTCGACGGCCGGTGCGTCGACGGCTTTGCGTCGCTGCCGGGCATTGGTTACCGTGAGGTCGGGCGAGTGTCGCCCCTGGGTCGCCGGCGGGAGGCATGGGGATCATGGGCAGGTCGCTGGCCACGGTGATGCCGCGGTCGCGGGTGGACCTGGCTCGTGCGCTCACCCACCGCCGTCATATCGACACCTGCCGGGTGTGCACGGCGGCCTGTCCCCGCTGACCCCCGCGGTTCCGTACGCCTGCTGACCATCGCGGTCGCGGGCCGTCCCGCCTGCGGATCGTCCCGCCTTTCGGTGGGCAGTCCTGGCTTTCGGTTCTCCCGGTCGTGGAGAGCACCGTCGGTCCGCGGCACACCGTCGCCACGGGTTCCTCCGGTCGGCGACCACGGTCGTCCATTCCACCCAGCAGGAACGGCGCTGCCTTGTCCGAATCTCGTGCGTCCTCATCCTCGACCCCGCCGTCGACTCCCGCATCCGCGACGCCTCCGCGTTCCTCGGTGTCCCGTGACCTCGGCGGCGAGACCGCCCCCGGCGCGAACACCGCCCCCGGCACTGACTCCGCCCCCGGCACTGACTCCGCCTCCGGCACTGACTCCGCCTCCGGCACTGACTCCGCCTCCGGCACTGACTCCGCCTCCGGCACTGACTCCGCCCCTGGCACTGACTCCGCCCCTGGCACTGACTCCGCCTCCGGTACGGAGACCGCCCCCGGTGCGGACGTCGTTCCGCGGCGCGAAGGGCGCGGCGGGCGGGCGTTCACCCTGCGTGAGTGCCATGTGCTGGACCGGACGGGACGCTTCAGCGAGCCCTGCGACCTCGCGGTGCGCGACGGGATCGTGCGGGCCGTCGGCCGTGCCCTGCCGATCGACCCCGAGGCGATCGACGTCGACGCGCGCGGGCTGTTCGTCATGCCCGGCGTGGTCGACTGCCACGCGCACCTCACCCAGTCCACCTATGATCCGTTCGAACTGGTCACGGCGCCGCTGTCCACCAGGTTCCTGCAGACCGCCGAGGCCCTGCGGGCAACGTTGCGGGCCGGGGTGACCTGGGTGCGCGATGCCGGTGGGGCCGACGCCGGGGTGCGTGACGCGCTCGCCACGGGCACCGTCCCCGGGCCGAGACTCGGCGTGTCGGTGGTGGCGCTGAGCCGCAACGGGCGTCACGGCGACGGCGCCATCCTCGGGCCGGGCCTCGAGTCCACCCAGGATGTGCTCGGTCCTGTCTACCCGGACCGTCCGGCGCACAGCGCGAGCGTCGCCGGTGACCTGCCCACCGCCGTGCGCGGGGTGCTACGTGCCGGCGCCGACTGGGTGATGATCTACGCCAGTGGCGGGGTGATGTCCACCCGACCCGGCTTCACCGAGTTGCCGTTCGCCCCGGCCGAGCTGGCAGCCGCGGTCGCCGAGGCCGGCCGTTACGGTCGGCCGGTGATGATGCACGCTCTGGGCGCGCGGGCGGTCGAGGCCGCGGTCGCCGCGGGGGCGCGTTCCATCGAGCACGGGATCGGTCTGGGTGAACGGGCCGCCGCCGCGATGGCCGCCCGTGGGGTGACGCTGGTCCCGACCCTGTCCTCCTATCTGGACCTCGCAGCCCTTGCCCGCACAGGTGTGCTTCCTGGCTGGGCCGTGGAACGCGCCGAGTCGACCGCCGCCGCACTCACCGAGACCATCGCGGTGGCCCGTGCGGCCGGGGTGCGCATCGCCCTCGGCAGCGACGCCCGCCACCGCAGCCGGCACGGCGGCAACCTCGCCGAGATCAGCCATCTACGCCGGGCCGGCCTGACCCCGCCGGAAGCCCTGCTCGCCGCCACCAGCAACGGCGCCACACTGTGCTCCCCGGGTCATGGCTGGCCGTATGCCGAGTCGCCGGCGCCGGCGCCGGACGCACCGGATCACGGCGTGGTCGGGTCCGGCCAGGGTGGGACGGGCGGGCGGCGCGGCCGGCTCGCCCCCGGCAACGTGTTCGACGCGATCGTTCTGGACACGGATCCGGGTGACCTGAGCCTGTTCGAACGCCGGGACTTCGTGCGCGGCGTCTTCACCGCCGGACAGCCCGTGCTCGCGCATCCTCGACTGCCACCGGCGCTGGCCCGAGCCTGCTGACCTCCGCAGTCAGATCATCGTTTTCCACCACTTTTCAGCCCCGATTCCATCGGGCCGGAAATGTCGCCGGCCCGGGATGCGGTTTCGTTGACCAGAGCTATCGTCAGGGATGCCCGAACACCCGCCAGCGGCGGGTTTCCGAGGCGGCGCCAGTGTTGCCGCCCGCATATCGGAGGTGTCCCATGCAGCACGCCGAAAAAATCAGCGAGACCATGCGCAAGGCCATTGATGAGTGCATGTCGTGCTCGACGCTATGCGAGGAGACAATCTCGTACTGTATGGACATGCCCGGCTCGATGATGGACGCCGCGGACCTGCGCCTGATGATGGACTGCGCCGCCATCACCCGGACCTGCGCCGACATGATGTGCCGTATGTCGCCGATGCGTGCTGACATGTGCGCGATGTGCGCACGCATCTGCGGCGCCACCGCCGACATGTGCGAGAAGATGCCGCGCGACGCGCAGCTCACCCGGCTTGCCCGGGCCTGCCGGTCGTGCATGGACAGCTGCACCGCCATGGCCGGTGCCGCGGCCTGACCGCGCCTCGCGGCTCTGCCGCGAACCCGATCCGTGCCACCCGCGATCCATGGCTGGCACTGATCCACTGCACGTGCTGAACCAGTACAGGCATGACTGCTGCTTTCGCACACCGACGGCGGCCCACGGACGGACAGTTGTCCGCCGCGGGCCGCCGTTCGCCGTTCGGTGTGCCTTGATCTGATCTTCTGGGGTGTGGTGAAGGGCCGAGGTCCGATGTCAAGATCTGGTGTCGTGTCATGATCGGGCGTTGTGGCCCGCTTCGGTGACCTGCCGCGGAGTGTGGCGAACCCTCGGGTCCTGGGCGCTGGGGGCGGGCCCGTCTGTCGCGTCTGGGGCGTGGCCGGCTGTCACTCGGGCGAGTATTTCTGGTGCGGTGGGCGAAGAGCCGCCCGAATCGATGTCTGATTGTTGCTGTGTCGCAGCTCTCTGCACGGAACGTCACGACTGGGTGGCCAGTTTCGGGCCGAACTGGTACTTGTCACTACCCTGAGTAGTTCGCTACGGTGGCGGAGCACCACGCAAGCTTCGAGCCGACGCCGAGTTCTGCCCACGGTTCGAAGCTCCCTCCAGACCATTCAGGGCAGAAGCGGGGGAACCAGGTTCCACCGGGTGACCAGAGTCGCTGGTCGCCCTCGGGGTTAAGTCATCCGTGCGCGGATGACCGGGCTTCCCGGCCCGCACCCGACAGCTAACTCCGTAGGCGTACGGGAAGGATCAGGCATGCCCGGATACCGGGATTCTCCACCATCCATACGCCTGGGTCGACGCGTGCGGGGCCGGCCATGATGCCGCTGTGCGCATTGGCCTGACGCGCCGCGCCTGACGTCGGTCCGTTATCCCGGACGAGTGATCCACGCTCCGGTGCGCCGCGACACTGTCGGTGTCGCAGCATTCCTGGTGGCACGGCCAGCGGCGAGTGCGTAGCCGCGTGCGCTGGCCTTCAGTCGTCCGGTCGGTCGCGTTTCGGGTTCCTGGCCGCCATGTGTGTCCTCGGCCGGATGCCGGTCGGGCTGGTTGGCGGCCGGGCCGGGAGGAACGGGGCTGGCCCTTTCGCCGCGTCGCTGTGACCTCGAACCGACCTCGAACCGGGGTCGAACCGGAGTCCTGACCGCTCCGTCGTCGTCGTTGGCGGTCTCCGTATCCGGCGCGGGATTTCCTTTGCGAGTGCGATGCGGGCTGGAACCTGTCGCGACAGCACTCGTCAACGGCCTTTTCTGTTTCCATTACGGGCTCATAAAAGCCCAATGTTCAGTGCTGCCCATTAATGGGCGGTGAAGCCGTCCGAATGGCTTCCGATGGAAGTCGGACTCTATTTCCACCACCGTGCTCCACGACACCGAAACGAGATGTCAGAGAATGGCCAAGGGAAAGCATCGGAAGGCTTCGAACCGGCGTCGCGGCGCCACCGTCGCGGCGATCGGGGTGCTCGGCGCGGGCGCGAGCATGCTCGCCACGGCGAACCCGGCCAGCGCGGCGACGACCAGCACGGTCTCGGATGTGCAGATCGCCCGGCTGGCGGCGAACGCGGGCCTGGCGGGCTGCGGCGGAGCGTCGCTGGGGACCTGGGTCGCGGTGGCCCTGGCCGAGTCCGGCGGCAACCCCTACGCGCACGCCACCGTCGGTGAGGACTCCCGCGGTCTGTGGCAGATCAACATGCGGGCACACGGCGGCTGGGTCGGTGGGCGCAACCTGTACGACCCGAGCACCAACGCCTGGGCGGCGCGCACGGTCTGCGTCAACCAGGGGGTTCGGGCCTGGAGCACGTACACCAATGGCATGTACGCCCGGTTCCAGTCCCGCGGCGCCTCGGCCGCGGCGGCGGTGTCCGGCGGGCTGAGCGTCCGCACCATTGCCTACACGCCGTCACCGAAGGCGTCGACGGCCACGTCGGTGGCCGCGACGACGAGCGGTTACCCGTCGCTGGCCAGCGGACGGGGCTTCCGCCTGGACGTCCGGCAGATCCAGCAGCGGCTGGCGAACCTCGGCTACCCGATCGCCGTGGACGGCCAGTTCGGCTACCAGACCAACCACATGGTCAAGGACTACCAGCTCAAGCATGGCCTGATCGCCGACGGCGTGGTCGGTCCGCAGACCCGGGCCCGACTCGGACTCTAGATCCGGACGCCGCGTCCGGACCTCCCGCTCGGGCCTGGGCTCGGACCTGGGCTGATCCGGTGTCGGTGATGGACTACCCCACGTCCAGGCTGGGTATTCCTGCACCGGCCCAGCGGGGCCGCCGGTCCCCGGGCGATGGCGCGACAGCGGGGTCCGTCCGGTGCGGATCGTCCGTTTACGGAGGGTCTCCGACCGACGAGGATCATCATGGTCGACGGTGGCAGGTGGGCGTCGGGCAGTAGCTCGGCGCCCACGAGCAGCCCGGCGCTGCGCGGAAGTCCGGCGTCGGGGAACGGTCCGGTGCCCAGGAACGGTTGGGCCCTCGGGTCCGCGGCCCGGCCAGCGGGTCGGGCGGGCGACCGTGGTGACACCCGTGCCGGTGGACGGGCGGAGCCGGGGGCCGGGATGCTGTTCGCCGCGCTCGGGCCGTTGGAGGTGTGGCGGGCCTCCGGCGAGCGGATACGCATCGACCAGCAGAAGAAACGGGTGCTGCTGCTGGCCATGCTGGTGCACCCGGGGCGCTGGACGTCCGTCGAACAGTTGCGGCTGGCCCTGTGGCAGGACGCGCCGCCTCGCTCGGCGATGGGCAACATCAAGACCTATCTCTCGGAGCTGCGGCACACTCTGCCGCCGCCGGGCGGTGCCGCCGAGGAACGGGAGGCGGTCACGGTGGTCGGGCCGCGGGCGTCGGTGCTGCGTCGTCCGGTCGGGCCGGGGCGGATCGAAAGCCGGCCGGGGGAGTACCGGCTGCTCGTCGACGCGGACGAGTTCGACGTGCTGCGCTTCGAGCGGGTCGTCGCCGCGGGCCGCCAGGCGGCGCGTGAGGGCCGGTGGCGTCCGGCCGCGGAACTGTTCGAGCAGGCCCTGGGCTGGTGGCGCGGCAACGCGTTCGACGAGCTGCCGGCGGAGGTGGGCGGCGCGGAGAGCCTGCGTCTGGACGAGGCGCGCTGGGCGGCCCGCGAGGAGCTCATCGACGCGCGCCTGGCCCTCGGCGAGACGGATGCGGTCCTGCCGGCGCTGCGGGCGCTGACCGTCGAGTTTCCCACCCGGGAACGGTTGTGGGCGCAGCTGCTGACCGCCCTGGAACGCACCGGACGGCGGGCCGAGGCGCTGCACGAGTACCGGGAGGTGTACCGCCGGCTGGTCACCGAACTGGGCATCGAGCCTGGTGCGGAGCTGCGCCGCGTCCACCGGCAGGTGCTGGAGTCCGGGTCGCCCACCGACACGGCTCCGGTCGCCACGGTGAACCGGCGCTGAACCCGTCCGGGGCATCCCTTCGCGTGGGACATCGGGGGAAACGCGCATCGGAAGGGGTAACGGACATGACTGTCACCCATGAGCGAACATACGAGCCGAACTATGATCAGGCCTACGAGCACCCGCGGCTGTCAACCGCCGGTCGGTTCACGGAGGTCACCCGGGGCCGTTGGGGCTGGGGGCATGACTACTTCTACCGCCGTTTCGGCTACTCCTACGGCTGCGGTGGCGGCTGTGACGGTGGAGGTGGTTTCGGCGGGGCGGGATTCGGCGGTGGCGGGGGATTCGTCGCCGGCGGATTCTTCTTCTGAGCGCGGCGGACAGCGAGGTGACGACATCCGCATCGCTGCGCCGTCCGGCCTGCTGGTTCGTCGTCCTGCCCGACCGTGAGCAGGTGGCGATGCCGGCGGGGGCGCATCAGATGGTGCGACACCGCTCAGGTCGACCCTGGATCGTCGGGGACTGGCCGGCGGCGGCCATGGTCAGTGTCACGGCCGGCCGCCGCCAGGTCGCGCTGGTCGGCTGCGCGGCGGTGCGGCCCGCCCGGTTGCTGGGACTGCTGGTCGCCGCGCGCGACGTGCACAGTCTCGACCTTGGCCGCGAGATCGCCGGTGACTACCATCTGATCGCCGAGATCGACGGGCAGCAGCGCCTCCAGGGAACGGCGAGCGGCACCCGGCGGATCTTCACCGCGCGGGTCGGTGCCGACCTGCTGGCCGCGGACCGCGCCGATGTGCTGGCCGGGCTGTGCGGGGCCGGACTCGATCGCATGGCGCTGGCGTTGGCGCTGCTCGACCCGTCCCCGCCGCATCCGCTCGACGACCTGGTGCCGTTCACCGGTGTGACAGCGGTGGCGCCACAGGAGTATCTCTGCATCGACCGCGACGGCCGGTCGCGTACGGCTCGCTGGTGGCGGGCGCCGGCCGCGGTGCGTTCCCGCGCGGAGGGCGCGGCGGTGCTGCGTACGGCGCTGGCCGAGGCGGTGGCGGTACGGGTCGCGGGGGGCCGGACCGTCAGCGCCGACCTTTCCGGTGGCCTGGACTCGAGTGCGGTGTGCGCGCTGGCGGCCCGCGGACCGGCCGACATCGTCGCCCTGACCGGCCTCGCCCGCGATCCCGGCGATGATGATCCGGTGTGGGCCGCGCGTCTGGCCGCGTCCCTGCCGAACCTGACCCGGGAGACCCTGCCCGCGGCCGACCTGCCGCTGGTCTACGACCGCATCGGCGAACCCGGTCCCGCCACCGACCGACCGTTCGTCGGCCTCGTCGACCGGGCGAAGCTGCTGGCCGGGCTTGATCGGCTCGCGCTGTACGCGCCCCGGCTGCACCTGACCGGTTTCGGCGGCGACGAACTGGTGGGCGGGACACCGAACCATCTGCCGGCCCTGCTGCGGCGTCGCCCGACGCTGGCGCTGCGTCAGCTGCGGGGCTACCGGGCCCAGGAGGGTTGGCCGTGGGCGGCGAGCCTGCGGATGATGCGCGGCCGCGGCTACCGCGACTGCCTGCGCGACATGTCCCGTGTGCTGAACGCCGCCCGGGCGGGCTACCCGACCCCGCCGGTTGGACGACGGACCTGGCCGTACGTCACGGCGCTGGACTGGACGTCGCCGCCCGTGGTGCCAGGCTGGCTCACCGCGGACGCCCTCGAACTCGTCGCGCGGGCCTTCGCGACAGCGGCCGAGCAGGCCCTGCCCCTGGCCGAGACGCGGGCCGGGCACCTCGACCTGTTCACGCTGCGGGCCGGCGCCGCGGTGTTCCGCGGCTTCGACCAGATCGCGGACGCCACGGGACCGCCGTTGGCCGCGCCGTTCTACGACGAGCGGGTCGTGCGCGCGGCGCTGGCGGTGCGGCCCGAGCTGCGCGCCTCGCCCTGGGAGTACAAGCCGCTGCTCAAGGAGGCGATGCGCCCGGTGGTGCCGGCCGAATGCCTGCGCCGGCGGACCAAGGCGGACGCCTCCACCGAGGAGGACCAGGGACTGCGCGCCAACCGTGGCGCGCTGGTGAAGCTGTGCGACGAGTCGCCGCT
Organism: Frankia umida; assembly: GCF_023242945.1. Taxonomy (NCBI): domain Bacteria; kingdom Bacillati; phylum Actinomycetota; class Actinomycetes; order Frankiales; family Frankiaceae; genus Frankia; species Frankia umida. Next base: position 107,344 of record NZ_JALKFT010000004.1, on the reverse strand, counting down.
GGCCGAACTCGGGCTGATCGAGGTGGACCTGCTGCGCCAGGCGTGCCGAGCCGGGGCCGTCCCCGACCATCGGGCCGAGGCGTTGCAGCCGACCATCGCCACCGACGCCTGGCTACGTGCCCAGGCCGCCAGCCGCCAGCTGACCGACCGGGAGGAGCCGACATGGTGAGGTTGCGTTCCGACGTCGTACGGGCGCCGACCGAGTACGGCGCGGTGTTGCTGCACACCAACAACGGGCAGTACTGGACGCTCAACCCGTCCGGCGATCTCGTCCTGGGGGTGTTACTGGCCGGTGGGGACGTGACGGCCGCGACCCGGCGGTTGTGCGCCACGGGCGACGTCGACCCGGACATCGCCCGCCGGGACGTGGAGGGCCTGCTGGCGCAGCTCACCGACGTCGGCCTGATCGACGACGCCGCCGACCACCGCGACGTCGAGCTGCCTGGTCCCGCGGCGGGGGAACGTCCGGTCGGCGACGGCATGGCCGGGGGACGGCTGCCGCGTCCCGCGACCAGCCGAACGGCCTGGCCCGCGACGGTCCGGCCCGCCACGGCCCGGCCGTCGCGTCCCAGCAGCGACCACGCGCGTCCGAGCGGGGACCGGCCTCGTTCCGCCACAGGTCCCGGGGCGAGGCTGCGCTCGAGGCTACGGCGGCACCGATGAGTACGCCGATGACCCTGGAACGTCCGGAGGTCACCCTCGGTCCGCTGCGGTGGGTCGGTGCGAGGGCGGCCGTCGGCGCGGCACGGGTGCTCGCCACCCAGCAGCCCGCGCGCATCCGCCGGGTACTGGCCCGGCTGGCCCGCGGCGCCCGGCCCGCCGACTACGACCAGGCCCTCGCGGCCCGCCAGGCGGTGATGGCGGTGAGCCTGACCTGCCGCGGTGCCCGCGGCTGCGTGCCCCGTTCGATCGCGACGATGCTGATGTGCCGGCTGTCCGGAACCGTGCCGACCTGGTGTGTGGGGGTGCGTTCGCTCGCCCCGTTCGCCGCGCACGCCTGGGTCGAGGTGGACGGCGTCATGGTCGGCGAGTCCGTCCCGCCGGGGTATCTGCGCACCCTGCTGAGCGTCGGCCGGGCCGCCGATCACAGCGAGGTGAGCTGATGCGCGGCGGGCTGGGGGAGCTGTGGGTGCTGCTGCGCGGGCATGGCCGTCCGATCGGGGTGGCCACGGGGCTGACGATCATCGGCACCGGGATCGGTGTGCTCCAGCCGCTGCTGGTGATGCGGGTGATCGACGACGCCCAGGCCGGCGGCATACCGCTGTGGGTCATCGGTGCGCTGCTCGGCCTGTTCGTCGGGCAGGCGATCGCCGACACCGCCGGGCACTACCTGCTGGAACGCACCGGCCAGTCGATTCTGCTCAGCCTGCGGCAACGCCTGATCGACCAGGTGCTACGGCTGCGGATCAGGGTGCTCGACACCCGCCGGATGGGTGACCTGATCTCTCGGGCGAACACCGACACGACCGTGGTGCGTGAGGCGGTCGCCTTCAGCTTCACCGCGCTCGTCACGAGCACCATCGGCGTCGTCGGCGCGATCGCGCTGATGGTCTGGCTCAACGCCTGGCTGTTCCTGCTGGTCCTCGCGGTCGTCCTGGTCGCCGGGACGGTCGTGCTGGCCGCCTTGTCACGCATCCGGTCGGTGTCCGAACGCGGCCAGGCCAGCGTCGGCGCGATGACGGCCGACCTCGAACGCGCCCTGACCGCGGTGCGTACCGTCCGGGCGAACCAGGCGGAAAGCCGCGAGGCCGCCCGCATCGGCGCGCATGCCGACTCCGCCTACCAGGCCGGTCTGCGGATGGCGACGCTGGACTCGATCATCGCGCCGGCGATGCAGCTCGCGGTGCAGGGCAGCGTGCTCGTCGTCCTGCTCGTCGGCGGGGTGCTGGTGGCCCGCGGGTCGGCGACGCTGGGCAGCCTGGTCGCGTTCCTGCTGTACGCCACCTACCTGGTGATGCCGCTGGGCCAGCTGGTCGAGTCCGCCGCGACCATCCAACGCGGACTCGGCGCGCTGAGCCGGGTCAACGCGGTGTTCACCCTGCCGCGGGAGACCGACGAGCCCACCGAGATCGGCCCCCTGAGTACCGTCGCGGTGCGCGCGCCGAAGCGGGCCGCGCCAGCCACAGCACTGTCGGGCTGGACCACGGTGCCCAGGCCGCCCGCCCGCCCGAACCGTCCCACGACCGTGGGCCGTCCCACCAGGGTGGACGCGAGTTCGTCCGCGCTGGCGTTGGAGCTGCGGGACGTCTGGTTCGGCTACGGAATACAACCGGTTCTGCGCGGAGTGTCGTTCGAGGTGCCGCGGTGCGGACAGGTGGCCCTCGTCGGGCCGTCCGGGGCGGGCAAGTCCACCATCCTTGAACTGGTCGAACGGTTCTACGAGCCGGATGCCGGTCAGCTGCTGGTGGACGGGCACGACATCCGCTCGATCCCGCGCCACCGCGCCCGCGCCCGGGTCAACCTCGTCGAACAGAGCACACCGGTGTTGCACGGCACCCTGCGGGACAACATCACCTACGCCGCGCCGGAGGCCACCGAGGCGGATGTCGACGAGGTCGTCGCCGCGGCCGGCCTGCGCGACCTGGTCGCCCGGCTACCCGACGGGCTCGCCACACCCGTCGGTGACCACGGTGTCCTGCTCTCCGGCGGCGAACGTCAGCGCGTCGCGATCGCCCGCGCGCTGCTCCCGCGCCCCGCCGTGCTCCTGCTCGACGAACCGACCTCGCAGCTCGACAGCGTCAACGAACACGCTCTGACGCGGGTGATGCGCCGGATCGCCGCCGAACGAGCCCTGCTGGTCATCGCGCACCGTATCTCCACCGTCCGGGCCGCCGACCACATCGTCGTCCTGGACGCCGGACGGGTCCGCGCCCAGGGCTCGCACGACGCACTGATGGCGACCAGCCCGTTCTACCGGCGTCTCGCCGCGTCCAGCAGCGGGTCGGCCGCCAGCCGGCCGACCGACCGCCGGCCGACGGTGGCTCAGGTGGTGGACGGCGGGGTCAGCGCCGACTTGCGGACCTTGCCGATCGCGTTACGGGGCAGCTCCGCGACGAAGTAGATCTCCCGCGGCCGCTTGTGCACCGACAGCTCCCGGGCGACGAAGTCGACGAGTTCGGCGCGTTCGGGGGTGGCCTCGCCACCCGCCTCGCCGCCGGCCGCCACGACGAACGCGGCGATGCGCTGGCCGAGATCGGCATCCGGTAGTCCGACCACCGCCACCTCCCGGACCGCCGGATGCGCCAGCAACACCGCTTCGACCTCACCGGCGCCGATCCGGTAACCACCGGACTTGATCAGGTCGGTGGAGCGTCGTCCGACGATGCGATGGTTACCGTCGGCGTCGATCACGGCGGCGTCCCCGGTGCGGAACCAGCCGTCCGCGGTGAAGGAGCCGGCGGTGGCCTCCGGACGGTTGAGGTAGCCGTCGAACAGGGTCGAGCCCTGGATCTGCAGTTCGCCGATGCTGTGCGCGTCGTGCGGCAGCGGCTCGCCCGTCTCGTCGTCGACGAGCCGGGTGCGCACACCGGGCACTGGTGGTGATCAGCGTCTCGGTCATGCCGTACCGCTCGACCGGCGCGACGCCGGTGAGTTCCCGCATCCGCTCGATCACCGGCACGGGCAGGGGAGCGCTCCCCGAGACGAGCAGCCTCGCCGCCCGCAGCGCCCGCGCGCTGCTCGGATCCTCGCAGACCCTCGACCACACCGTCGGCACACCGAAGTACAGGCTGCCCCCCGCCGCCGCATATGCCGTCGGTGTCGGGCGCACCGTGTGGATGAGCCGGCTCCCGACCCGCAGCGGCCCGAACACCCCGAGCACCAGCCCATGGACATGGAAGATCGGCAGACCGTGGACGAGGGTGTCCTGCGGCGTCCACGCCCAGGCATCGGCGAGCGCGTCGAGATCGGCGGCGATCGCGGCCGCGGGCACCATGACCCCCTTGGGCGCGCCTGTCGTCCCCGACGTGTAGAGAACCAGCGCTGGCGGGGCCGCCGAAGACCCGCCCGCCGGCTGGTCCACGGTCGGGTTCGGCGCGGCGAAGTCGGCGCGGGCACGCACGTCGACGGGGATCACCGGCACCGGCAGGTCCGCCCAGGGCGGGTCGCCCAGCATCAGCACCGCGCCGCTGTCGCGAAGGAAGTGCTCCCGCTCCCGCGGCCCCGAATCCGGTGGGACGGGAACCGCCGGCACCCCGGCCAGCAGACAGCCGAGGATCGCCACGATCGTGGCCGCCGACGCCTCCCCGTACACCGCCGCCGCGGACGCACCGGCGACCCGGCGGGCGACGGCTCCGGCCGCGCCGAACAGCTCGGCACGTGACAGCACGACATCACCCACCTGCACCGACGGAGCGTCATGATCGATGTCCAGCGGGGGAAACAGGCTCAGGCTCACCCGAGCATCCTCCCGGAAGACACCGCCCGCGGCCTGCGGTTGCGCCATCACACCCACCGCCGCTCACCGCCGACCTTCCGTCCACCTCCGCCCGTCCGCGTCGATGGATCGTGGCTGCCCGCCGGCCCGGCTACTGTGACGTGTTGTGTCCACACCTGCGCGTGCGGAGCCGCGACGTTCGGATCCACGCGAGTCCGTTCCGCACGAGTCCGTTCCGCACGGGGCTGTTCCGCGAGGGGCTGTTCCGCGAGGGACCGTGACCGTCGTCGGTATCGGGGCGGACGGCTGGGCCGGCCTGTCGCCTGAGGCGCGCGGGGTGCTACGGGTGGCGCCGGTCGTGTTCGGATCCCGCCGCCAGCTCGCCGACCTGCCCGTGCGGACGTCCACCTCGGTGACCGATGACGGCTTGCCGCCCGGTGCTCGGCGGATCGAGTGGCCATCGCCGTTGCTGCCGGCACTGCCGGGGCTGCTGGCGGAACACGTCGAGGGGGCCGCGCCCGGCGGGGTGTGCGTACTGGCCAGCGGCGATCCGATGTACTACGGCATCGGGGTGACACTGGTACGGCTGCTGGGGGCGGCGCGGGTGCGGGTGGTGGCGCATCCGTCGTCGGTCAGTCTGGCGTGCGCGCGGCTGGGCTGGGCGTCGCAGGACGTCGACGTGGTCAGCGTCGTCGGCCGCGCCCTGGATCAGATCCGACTCGTCCTCGCACCGGGGCGGCGGATGCTGGTCCTCAGCGCCGATCGATCGACACCGGCGGCGGTGGCGGCGCTGCTGGTCGACAGCGGATACGGCGCCAGCGCGCTGACGGTGCTGTCCCGGCTTGGCGCGTCCGACGAGGACCGTCAGGTGGCCGGCGCGCGTCACTGGGCCAGCGCCGACTCCGCCGCGGTGGCGGATCTCAACATCATCGCGGTCGAGGCCGTGCTGGAACCGGACGGTAGGTACCTTCCCCGGGTGCCGGGGCTCCCGGATGACGCGTTCGAGCATGACGGGCAGATCACCAAGCGGGAGATCCGTGCGCTGACCCTCGCCCGGCTCGCCCCCGCGCCGGGCGAACTGCTGTGGGATGTGGGTGCGGGCAGCGGCAGCGTCGCGATCGAGTGGCTGCGCACACACGCCCACGCGCGAGCGATCGCGATCGAGCCGCGACCGGAGCGAGCCGAGCGGATTCGGCGCAACGCGGCCCGGCTCGGCGTCCCGCACCTGCGTGTCGTGGACGGACGTGCCCCGCGGGACCTGGCCGCCCTGCCCCGCCCGGACGCGATCTTCGTGGGTGGCGGAGTGAGCGCCCCCGGAGTGCTCGAGGCCTGTTGGACCGCTCTGCACGCCGACAGCAACGAGGACCATGACCGCGACGACGGCGGTGGCCGGGGTCGCTGGGACCGTCGCCGGCTCGTCGTCAACGCGGTGACTCTCGAGTCGGAGACCGTGCTCGCCGAGTGGTACGCGCGTTGTGGTGGGGAACTGGTCCGGCTCGCGGTGAGCCGCGCCTCGCCGGTGGGTGGGTTCACCGGTTGGCGGCCAGCGATGCCCGTCACCCAGTGGACGGTCTGGCCCGCCGCCCACCGTCCCGTGAGCTGATCGCCCGCGGGGGCCGCGATCAGCCGAGGAGGTCGAGCAGGCAGCTGTCGGCGGGACCGCCGGGGATGGCGTGCTCCGGCGCGGCCAGATGGGAGCGCCAGTGGTCGGCCGCCGCCGCGGCGTCTCCGGTCTCGATCAGCTCGATGAGCCGGGCGTGCGTCACACGGGTGGCGTCGGCGTGCGGTTCGGTGTTGACGGGATGGGTGGCCTGCTGCGCGTTGGCGATCTCGACCAGGTGCTGCAGCATGTCCGTGACGAGGGCCAGCGAGTGGTTGCCGGTGAGCCGGACCAGCGTGAGGTGGAACTCGGCCTGGGCCGCGGCGAGGGCATCGCAGTCGACGGTGGTGTCGGCCTGGGCCAGGCAGCGGCGCAGTTCCGCCGCGTCCGCGGGGTCGCGGCGTTCGGCGAGCTGGGCGGCGCACGGCGGCTCGAGAACACTGCTGGCCTGGTGGACGTCACCCAGGGTCGCACCTCGATGTTCGAGGACGAGCCCGGCGTAACGGGCGGCCACCGCCGGACTCGGCGCATGCACCCGCGCCCCACCGTGTGCTCCCCGGCGCACGGAGATCAGCGCCTCCGCCTCGAGGACCCGGAACGCCTCGCGCAACGTGGGCCGCGACACCCCGAACTGCGTCATCAACGTCGGCTCGGGGGGCAGCGCGTCGCCTTCGGCGAGTTCGCCCCGGATGATCCGGCGCCGCAGCTGGCCGGCCACGAGCTCGGCGGTCTTCGGCACCCGGACCTGCCGCCCGATCGGTGACGCCCCCACTGGCAGCGGCGCTCTCGCCGGCAGCGGTGCTTCCACCTGCGCGGAGGGGGGCGAAACCAGCTTGCCCCCGCGGGCGGTGGCGACGGGCGGCCGCGCGGCAATCGAGCGGACATCGACCATGAGCGGTCCTCCAGCGGCAGCGCGCGACGATCGTTCCGGTGAAGATCACTATAACGGTGGACCCTGCGGGCTGTTTATGCTAACAGGCGTAGTTCACCCCGGAATGATCGGGTGGCTACGGTGGCGAAACCCGCACGCGACGTGCAGCGATGGTCATCCGGTCATTAGGTTCGATTATTCGTGTGATATCTATCACTCAAATGTGGTCCGTGGTGTGTGGCCGTCGGCTGCCGCGAATGGTTCGCATCATCCGTCCATGATCGTCGTCCGGGTTCGTCGCCCGCCGCCACATCGTCTCTGACCTGCTGGTTTGGTGCGTTCCCGCGGGGCACCCTGCTGATATGGCCTGGCGTCACAGCCACCGCCACCACCAGCGCAGGGAGGGAGCGGGTTATGGCCGCACCGGTCACCGACACAGGTAGCCGAGGGCTGGGCAGATGGCGCATCCCGCGTAGCCGTGGGGCGCTCAGCGGAGTGCTGCTGATGCTGCTTGGGATCTGGGGGGCGCTGATCCCGTTCATCGGCCCGGCCTTCGACTTCGGCTTCACCCAGGATTCCGCCTGGACGTGGAGCTCGGCACGCTTCTGGCTGGAGTTGCTGCCTGGCCTCGCGGCCTTCGCCGGCGGACTCCTGCTGCTGCTGAGCGCCAACCGCGCCACCGCGGCACTGGGCGCCTGGCTCGCCATCGCGGCCGGCACCTGGTTCATCGTCGGTCCGACCCTCGCCGGCCCCCTGCATCTGGGTGCGCTGGGCTTCCCGCGCGGCGGTTCGGTGCGCCAGGCCTTCGAGTGGCTGACCTTCTTCTACGGTCTCGGCGCGATGATCGTGTTCCTCGGTGCGACCGCCTGGGGACGGCTCAGCGTGCGCGGCGTGCGCGATGTCGCCGCCGCCCGCCAGCACCGTGAACGCCGCCTGCAACGCACCCAGAGTGAAGCCGCGAACCGCGACGCCCAGAGCTACGACCCCAACCAGGCCTACGGCGCCCAGGGCTACGGCGCCTCCCAGGGCTATACCGGCCAGGGCGCGCAGCCATACGCCGACCAGAGCGCGCAGCAGTATGGCACCCAGGGCTACACCGATCAGGGCGCGCAGCAGTATGGCACCCAGGGCTACACCGATCAGGGCGCGCAGCCGTATGGCACCCAGGGCTACACCGACCAGAGCGCGCAGCAGTACGGCACCCAGGGCCACACCGGTCAGGGGGCGCAGCCGTATGGCACCCAGGGCTACGCGGATCAGGGGGCGCAGCCGTATGGCGCGCGGGGTGCGCAGGGGCCCACCGGGGATGTCCCGGCGGCCATCGCGGAGTCAGAGGTCTACCCGAGCGATCGTCCAGGGGTGACGCCCGACGGTCAGGCCGCGGATCAGGACGGCGCCGTTGCGGAGGGCGAGAACACGGGTGCTTTTGGTCACCGTCGTCATCGGCATCGCGCTCCTCACTGAGCGCGGGTGAAGCGCAGGTGCTGACCGGGGCGGCACTGGGCGGCCAGGGGAAGATCGTCCGGTGGGAGAACGCCGATCACCGGGTAGCCGCCGGTGACCGGATGGTCGGCGAGGAACACGACCGGCTGGCCGTCCGGGGGGATCTGGATGCCGCCGACGACCATGCCTTCCGACGGTAGTTCGCCGGTGACATGCCGAGCCAGGGCGGGTCCCCGCAGACGGATGCCGATGCGGTCGCTGTCCGCGCTGACCTCGTAGGTGGACGCCCACAGGGTGGCCAGAGCATCAGGGGTGAACCAGTCGTCACGCGGACCGGGGATGACGCGAAGTGTCGGAGTGGCCCGGTAGCGGGCCTGCGGCGCCAGGTCGACCACCGGTGGCGCGGCGTGCGCGGGACCGAGGGGGAGTACGTCGCCGGCCGCCAGAGGAGCTGGTCCGAGTCCGGCGAGGGTATCCCGGGAGCGGGAGCCGAGCACGGGTGGTACGTCCAGACCGCCGCGGATCGCCAGGTACGTCCGCACGCCGGCCGCCCGCGGATCCTCGAGGCCGCCCGTCCGCGCGTCCCGCCCGGGCGGGCCGATGCGCAGCTGGGCGCCGGCTGGCACCTCGACGGGGCTGTTCATGCCGATCGCTCGTCCGGCGAGGGTCATGGGGCAGGGCGCACCGGTGATGGCGATCAGCCTGGGCGTGTCGAAGGTGACCACCAGACCGCCGTAGGTGCACTCGATTCCGGCGGCGGACGCCCGGTTACCGACCAGCCGGTTGGCCAGGCGCAGGCTGTGACGATCGAGCGCGCCCGCCGCGGTGATGCCCAGATGCGCGAGGCCGGTCCGGCCGAGATCCTGGATGGTGGCGAGCGGACCGGGCGAGACCACGGTGATCGTCGCCGACCTCGCCCGCGCGATCCCCACCCCGGTGGACCCCGTACTCGCGGCCCCCGAGTCATCCACGGGGACGGCGGTGGTGGGGGGGACGGGGGTGGCGAGGGTGGTGGCTGGGAGTTTCACGGCGACGAAGCGGACGGGGGTGCCCGGGGGGAGCAGCGCGGGCTGCTCGCGGTCAAGGTCGAAGACGGCCAGGTCGGTTCGTCCGATCAGATGCCAGCCGCCCGGTGACGTCCGAGGGTAGATGCCGGTGAACTGGTCGGCGATCGCGACCGCACCGGCGGGGACGCGGGTGCGTGGTGAGTCGCGCCGTGGCAGGTGCAGGTCGGGGTCGAGCCCCGAGACATAGGCGAAACCGGGGGCGAAACCGCAGAACGCCACCCGATGCGTGCCGCGGATGTGCCGGTCGATCACCTGCGCGGGGGTCAGCCCGGTCAGGCGCGCGACCTCGGCGAGGTCCGGCCCGTCATAGCGGACGGGAACCGTGACCGTCGGCAGGTCCCCCGCCTCGCCCGCCGCCCCGTCCAGGCGCACCGCACCGGACGGCCCAGTGCCAACGCGGGCGGCGGCGGCGATGGGCGGCGGCGGGTCGGCGAGCAGGCGGCGTAGGCGGGGGAGATCGGTGCGGGCCGGGTCGAAGCGGACCAGGACGGTGCGGGCGGCCGGGACGAGCGCGACGACGCCCGGTGGGGGTGCCGTCCGAAGATGTGCGTAGAGCTGGCCGGCCGCGTCCAGATCGGCGACCTCCACGAGCAGCGCGTCCGCGCCGCAGGTCAGTACCCGCATGGGGCCCCCAGACGACATCGGCGATGTGGTTCGGGCAGGCGCGGCGTGGTCAGCAGAACGGCACCACGGTGACTCCGGCCTCATGGAGCGCGGTGCGCAGGCCTCGGATGAGGTCGACGGCGCCGGGGGTGTCGCCGTGCACGCAGATCGACCTGGCCGCCACCCGTACCGGGACGCCGTGCGCGGAGTCCAGGGTGCCGGTCGTCGCGAGTCGCACCGTGCGGTGGATCACGGCTTCGGGGTCGTGCAGGACAGCACCGGGTTCGCGCCGGGAGACCAGGGTGCCGGCGTCGGTGTAGGCCCGGTCGGCGAACGCCTCGCCGACACAGGTCAGTCCGGCCGCCGCGGCCCGGCGTAGCAGCGCCGATCCGGGCAGGCCGAGCACGGGCAGACCCGGGTCGTATCCGTGGACCGCCTCGACGACCGCCGCGGCCTGCTCCTCGTCCGCCACCACCCGGTTGTAGAGCGCACCGTGTGGTTTGACGTAGCGCACCCGGTCGCCGGCGATGCGGGCGAACGCGTCCAGTGCGCCGAGCTGGTAGGTGAGGTCGTCGCGCAGTTCGGTGGGGTCCATGTCGATGGCGCGGCGACCGAAACCGGCCAGGTCGCGGTAGCTGACCTGCGCACCGATGCGCACCCCGTGTTCGACGGCCCGCTCGCACACCCGCCGCATCGTCGAAGGGTCCCCGGCATGGAAGCCGCAGGCCACGTTCGCGCTGGTGACCAGCGGGAGCAGCGCGTCGTCCTCGGTGAGTCGCCACACCCCGAACCCCTCGCCGAGATCGGCGTTGAGATCCCACACCGGCGTCGCGGCGTCCGAGGCGCCCGTGGTCGTGGCGGGGTCGCCGTCCTGGGAACTCATAGCACCGATTCTCCCTCACCCCGAGGGCCCGACGGCGGCCCGAGCCCGGAGGGTCCGCCACTGAGAGTCACAGATGGCCGGTATCGGTGGTCACGGGAGGTGGTCGTGGCAGGGGCCGGGACGCGGGCGGGCGGCATAATCGCTGGTGTGAAGCTGGTTCCTGGACGTTCATCCGGTACAGCCAGTGCATCCGGTAGAGCCGGGACGAACGGCGCAGGCGGTACGAACGGCCCGGCAGGGGGCGCCGCCGGTGCGGGCGGGTCGGGTGCGGTGGTCGTCGCGGTGGACACCGCGCCGTGTCGGCACGCGTACGGGCCGGCGGACGCGCCGATCCTGGTGGTGGAGTACGGGGACTTCGAGTGTCCGTACTGTGCGCAGGCGGCGCCGGTGCTGCGGGAGCTGGTGGACACCTCCGACGGGCAGGTTCGGCTGGTGTTCCGCCATTTTCCGGTGTACGACGTCCATCCGTACGCGCTGACGGCGGCGCTCGCGGCGGAGGCCGCCGGCGCCCAGGGGCAGTTCTGGGAGATGCACGACCGGCTGTTCGCCGGGCAGGACCGGCTGGCCGACAAGTTCCTGCGGGCCTACGCGGGTGCGCTCGGTGTGGACGGCGATCTGGTGATCGGCGACGCGGCCCAGCCCTACGGCGACGCGGTCGAGGCCGACTACGGCCTCGCCATCGAGCAGGGGGTGCGGGGAACGCCGAGCATCTTCCTGGGCGGCACGCCGTACCGGGGTCGGGCGGAGATCGCCCCGCTGCGTAAGGCGATGGCCCTGTCGCTGCGTCGCGCACCGTCAGGTCAGCGTCGGCGGCGTCGCGGGTAGGGCCGGCGGCCAGGACACGATGCGTCGAAGCCGCGGGCTACGTCGAACCCGAGGCGATGTCCGAAGGCTGCGGCTATGTCGATTACCTGCGGCTATGTCGATGCCGGGGGCTGCGTCGAAGCCGGGGGCGGCAGCGGTGGGAGAAAAGGTGTCGGTGGGCGCCAGGGGCGTGGGGGCAGCGTCGGCACCGGCTCGTCGGTCAGCGGTGAGCACAGCGGCATCCGTTCGCCGAGTGTGCGCAACAGGATGGTGCCGAGCACGGCGGCGCCGAACGAACCGGCCAGGATGCCGATCTTCGCCTGGTCGCGCAGCTCGGTGTCGGTGAACGCGAGCTCGGTGATGAACAGCGAGATCGTGAAGCCGATCCCGGCCAGGGTGGCCGCGCCGACCAGATGGCCGTAGCGGACCTGCCCGGGCAGCTGGCCGAGGCCGGTGCGCATCGCCGCCAGGCTCGCCACGGTGATGCCGACCGCGTTGCCGAGCACCAGCGCGAGCGTCACCCCCCAGGTCACCGGGGACGCCGCCGCCGCCCGCAGGGTGTGCTCGTCCAGGTGCACCCCGGCGTTGGCCAGACCGAACAGGGGAACGACGACGAACGCGCTGAACGGATGCAGCACCCGTTGCAGCCGTTCGTTCGCCGACACGGTGGCCTTCGCCGCGATCACGGCGAGGCTCGCCCGGGCGGCGTTCGACTCCTCGGCCAGCGCCCGCACGTACACCGGCACCTGCGCCGCCTGGTCGGGTCGGGGCGGGACAGCGGGAATCAGCAGCCCGGTGATCACCCCGGCGAGGGTGGCGTGCACCCCGGAGGCGTGGATCGCGCCCCAGAGCACGACGGCGACCAGCGCGTACGGCAGCAGCCGCCACACGCCGAGCCAGCGCAGCACCAGCATGACCAGCACCAGCCCACCGGCGAGGGCGAGCGCCCCGAACCGGACGTGCTCGGTGTAGAAGATCCCGACGACGGTGATGGCGCCGATGTCGTCCACGATGGCGAGGGTGAGCAGGAACAGTCGCAGCCGGTCCGGGCAGGCGGGTCCGAACAGCGCCAGGATGCCGATGACGAACGCGGTGTCGGTGGACATCGGGATGCCCCACCCGTGCGCCGCCGGCCCGGAGGAGTTGAACAGCAGGTAGATGACGGCGGGCAGGGTCAGCCCGCCGATCGCACCGAGGGCGGGGACGGCGGCGATGCGCCGGTCGCGCAGCTCACCGGCGGTGAACTCGCGGCTGATCTCCAGACCGACGACGGTGAAGAACAGCGCCATCGCCCCGTCGTTGACCCAGTGGTGCAGGCTCAGGGTGAGGTCGGCGTCGCCGAGACGCACCTGGGCGGTCGCCGTCCACAGTGCTTCGTACCCGTGTGACCAGGGCGAGTTCGCCCAGATCAGCGCGATGACGGCGGCGACCAGCAGCAGCACCGCACCACCGGCCTCGGTGGCGAGGAACTCCCGCATGGACGGCGCGACCTGCGGCAGTCGGATGCGCAGTGCCGGCCCGGGCCGAGGCGGCGCGGTCGGCGCGGTCACCGGGACGCGGCGGGACGGTCCAGAGCGGGGCGGTCCACGGCGAGGCGGTCCACGGCGGGACGGTTCGCGGCGTACGGCGCGACCTCGGGCGCGGCGGCCATGGCCACCGGGGCGGGCTCGAGGCGCTGGCGCTCGCGGTAACGGCTGGCCCGGTAGACGCCGAGGATGCGGTGGTCGGCGTAGAACGACAGTTCCTCGAAGGCCTGCGCGACCGCGGGGTCCTCCGGGCTGCCCTCGATGTCGGCGAGGAACTGGGTGGCGACGAAGTGGCCGCCCACCATGTAGCTCTCCAGCTTCGTCATGTTGACGCCACCGGTGGCGAACCCGCCGAGCGCCTTGTAGAGCGCGGACGGCCGGTTGTGCACCTTGAACACGAACGTCGTGACCAGCGGGCCGATACCGGCGGCGGCGCGCAGGTTCTCGGTCGACAGGATGAGGAAGCGGGTGGTGTTGTGCGCCTCGTCCTCGAGGTCGGCGCGCAGGACCTCGAGGCCGTACGCCTCGGCGGCCAGCCGGGAGGCGATCGCGGCCCGGCTCGGGTCGCCCGCCTCGGCGATCTCGCGGGCGGCACCGGCGGTGTCACCGGCGGTGACAGCGACCAGCCCCAGCGCGCGCAGCCCCGCCCGGCACTGCGCGAGGGCCTGCGGGTGACTGTGCACGGTCTTGATGTCGTCCAGGGTGGCGCCGACGAGACCGAGCAGCTGGTGGCGGATCGGCAGGAAGTACTCGCCGATGATGTGCACGGTGGGGCGCGGCAGCAGCAGGTGGATGTCGGCGACCCGGCCGGCGGTGGAGTTCTCCACCGGGATCATCGCGAGGTCCACCGCCTGCTCCTCGAGCGCGGAGAAGCACTCGTCGAAGGTCGGGTAGGGAACCGCGTCGAAGTCGGGGTACACGTCCCGGCAGGCGATGTGGGAGTTCGCGCCCCGCTCACCCTGGAACGCGATCCGCTGGCGTGCCGTCATGGCTACGAACGTACCGGGCTAGCCGGCCGCGCTGTCACCCGCCGCCGCTGTCGCCGGTGCTGCTGTCGCTGTCGCTGTCGCTGGTGTCGATGGCGGTGGCGGTGGCGGTGGCGCGTCCACTGGTGGGGCGAGGCGGATGCCGGCGTGGAGCAGCACCACGCCACGTCGGCCCACGAGCACCGGGTCGAGCAGGATCTCGGTGATCCGCGGGACGTCGTCGGCGAGCCGGGCGACCCGGTGCAGCAGGTCGGCGAGGGCGTCGGTGTCGGCGGCGGGCGCGCCGGAACCGCCGAGCAGCAGCACGCTGCCGCGCACGGCGGCGATGAGCTCGGCGGCATCGGCGTCGGTCAGCGGCAGGGTGCGGGCGACGGGGTCGGCGAGCAGGTCGGCCACGGCGCCACCGAGGCGCAGCGACACCAGCGGGCCGACGTTGGGATCGTGGTGCATCCGCACGACGGTGGACACGCCGCCCGGTGCCATCGGTTGGACGAGCATGTCGCCGGAGCCGACCGCGGCGCGCACGGCCTGCCAGGCGGCGGTGAGTTCTGCGGGGTCACCCACCCCGAGCTGCACGGCGCCGACGTCCAGGCGGCTGCGGAACCGCTCCTCGGCGATCTTGATGGCGACCGGCCAGCCGACCCGGTGCGCGGCGGCGAGCGCCGAATCGGCGTCGGCGACCCGGGTGCTGGGCCAGAGCCGCAGGCCGACGTCGGCGAGCAGGCTGTGCACCACCGGCTCCGGGAGCCACGCGTCGTCGACCACGGCGTGCCCGGTCACGGCGCGGGCGGTCACGGCGCGGGCGTGCGCGGTGTCGATGCCGGACAGCGACGGGACCTGGCCCTGCGCCCGGGCCCGCCAGGCGGCGTGATCGGCGGCGCGGGAGAGTGCCAGCGCCGCGGACTCCGGCGACGAGTAGGACGGCACCGAGCCGCGTCCGGGTGAACCCACCGCGTCGGGAACGGCCAGTGGTGCCGGCATGCCGTCCTGACCCAGGTAGGAGGCCAGCACCGGCAGTCCATGATCGCGGGAGGCGGCCAGTACGGCCGCACCGAGCCGGTCGACCTGGGCATGCGGGGTGACCAGGGTGAGCAGCGCGTCGACCTCGCCGCTGCCGGCCACCAGGCGCAGCGCCGCGTCGAACCGGTCGGGGTCGGCGAGCGGGCCGAGGTCGACGGGATTGTCGGCGCCGTCATGGCCGACGATCCGCGCGAGCGCCGCGCGGGTCGTCGCGGACAGGCCGGGCACCGCCAGCGAGTAGCTGTGGCAGGCGTCGGTGGCCAGCGCCGCCAACGCACTGGACGTACCCACCACGCCGACGCGGCGCCCGGCCGGCAGAGGCTGATGGGCCAGCAGCGCCGCGGTGTCGAACAGCTGGTTGAGGGTGTCGACCCGGATCACCCCGGTGCCGGCGAACAGCGCGTCGGCGGCACCGCCCGAGGAGTCCTGGCCGCTTTTGAGCGCCACCACCGGCTTGGTCCGCCCGAGCCGGCGGGTGATCCGGGCGAACCGGCGCGGGTTACCGAAGTTCTGCAGGTGCAGCAGGACGAGCTCGGTACGTGGGTCGGTCTGCCAGTACTCGAGCAGGTCGTTGGTCGAGACGTCCGACCGGTCGCCGGCGGAGACGAAGGTGGAGAACCCGATCGCCCGGCGTGCCGCGTCGGTGAGGAAGGTGCCGGCCAGCGCGCCGGACTGGGTGAAGGCGCCGACCCGCCCCGGCGGGGGGTTACCCACGGCGAAGGTCGCGTGCAGACGCGAGGTGGACGCGGTGTTGATGACACCCATCGCGTTCGGGCCGAGCAGACGGATGCCGGCGTCACGGGCGATCTGACACACCTCGGCCAGCAGTACCTGCCCCGCGGGGCCGCCGTCGGCGAAACCGGAGGAGACCACGATCACCGACCGCACCCCCCGTGCGGCGCAGGTGCGCAGGACCGCCGCGACCCGCGGCGCCGGCACCGCGATCACGACCAGATCGACCCGTTCGGGTACATCGGCGAGATCCTGGTAGGCGTACACGGACGCGACGTGACTCGCCGCGGCGTTGACCGGATAGACGGTGCCGGTGAAGCCGCTGGCCACCAGGCGGCGGAACACTTCGTGACCAACCGTGCCCGGCTCGCGGCTCGCCCCGACGACGGCGACGACCCGCGGATGCAGCAGGCGATCGATGCTGCGCACGCCGTGCCTCCCGTAGACCTTTGCGTTCATCGTAATACCGAACGGTCTCTGCGCGTTACGCACCGATTCGGGCACGCCTGGTCGCAATGTCACATCAAGTCGCAATGTCATGTCGCGCGCGGGGGCTCGGAAGTGGGTTGTGGCGAGAGCCACACACAATTCTTTCTGCCGCCCGCGCGGTTCGCCCGGTCAGGAACACCCGATAGAAGTGGCCCGATGGGAGGATGTCGCCGTGTCACATCATGACCGCCGATCCTGGCCCGAAGGTGCCGGTCGCTCCGGCCGTCTCGCTGGGCCCTGGCCCGGACGGACCCCCGGCGTGGCCGATGGCTGACCGGTGACAGTCTCTAGCCCGGGCCGCGCCTGGCGGCCCGCGCAGGAGCGGACGGGGATGGTGCGGTGTACAGGCTCGACGGCCGTTGGATCATCTCCGCGGGTGACCTCGTGGACGTCGTCGAATGCGGACACCGCACGGAGCTCACCCAGGCGATGGCGGACGGCCGCCTGGCCGCCGAGGCCGACCAGGCCACCCCGGGGGGCTCCGGGGTGGCCCCGGACGGCGGGACCAGTCCGGACGCCGGGGTGGTGCGGCTGAGCCCACCCGATCGCACCGCGGTGCGCCACGGGGAGGCGCACGAACGGCGATGGCTTGGTCATCTGCGCCGGACGTTCGGCGTGGACGCGGTGGTGGAGATCCCCCGGCCGGTACCGACGGCGGAGGGCCTGGCCACCGCCCTCACCCGGACCCGTGCGGCGCTTGCCCGCGGCGTCCCGGTCGTCTATCAGGGGGTTCTGTTCGACGGGAGCTTCCAGGGCCGGCCCGACTTCCTGATCGCCGCGCATCTGGACCCGTCCACCGGGGCGAGTCGTGGTCCGGCCGAGCCCGGCCGCTACGAGCCGGTCGACGCCAAGCTCGCCCGCGCGGCCACGCCCGCCGCGGTGCTGCAGCTCGCCGCGTACGCGCTCGCGCTGCCCTCGGTCGGCGTCCCCGTCCCGCACCTGATGCACCTCGTCCATCCAGGCAGCCGAGTCCATCCGGGTAGCCGACCGGACGCGCGATCCGGTGCGCGACCGGGCACCGCGGCCGACCCGCGGCCGGCGGGACAGCCGGACGTGGCGGCGGGGCTGGTGCGATCGTTGCGGGTGGATGACTTCGCGCCGTTGGTGACGCACGCGCGGGCCCGGCTGACGGCGCGGCTGGACCGGCCGGCGCGGGTGCCCGCGCCGAGCTGGGCGCAGGCCCGGCCGCAGTGCGCGAGCTGCGCCTTCAACGGGCACTGCGCCACCGGCCGGGCACAGGCCCGGGATCTGTCCCTGGTCGCGGGTCTGCGCGGGCAGCAGCGGCAGGCGTTGCGCGGCGTGGGGATCACCACCGTCGAGGAGCTCGCGGTCGCCGCCGACGAGCGGCGTCCCGCGGAGATCTCCACGACCACGTTCGCCGGGCTGCGGCTGCAGGCGGAGTTGCAGTCCGCCCAGGACGCGTCGCGCAGCACGGAGGATCCACTCGGCACGGTGAGCGTGCGGATGGTCGACGTCGCGGGTCTCGCGATGCTGCCGGCGCCGGACCCGGGCGACATCTACTTCGATATGGAAGGTGATCCGTACGCGTTGGAGGCATCCGGCCTGGAGTACCTCTTCGGAGCCGTGACCCTCACCCATCCCCCGAACGAGTCCGCCCACCCGGACGGCGTGCGAAGGCCGGACGGGACGCGGCAGCCGCACGAGTCCGCCCACCCGGACGGGACGGACCAGGTGGGGGAGGAGTTCCGGACGTTCTGGGCGCATGACCGCGCCGGCGAACGGCGCGCGCTGGAGGAGTTCGTCGACTGGACGACGGCCCGGTTGCGGGATCATCCGCGCGCCCACATCTACCACTACGCGCCGTACGAACCGAACGCGCTGCGCCGCCTGGCCGCCCGCCACGGCACCCGGGAACACCAGGTCGACGAGCTGCTGCGGGCCCATCGCCTGGTCGACCTGCACACGGTGGTCCGGCGCAGCCTGCGGGTGTCGCAACCGTCCTACTCGATCAAGTACCTGGAGCCGCTGTTCTACCCGGGGGCGCGCACGGCGGCGGTCACCACCGCGGCGGACAGCATCGTCGCGTACGAGTCGGTCCTGGCGCACCGGGCCGCGGGCGAGAACGCGCAGGCCGAGCGGCTGCTCGCCGAGATCGCGGACTACAACCGGGTGGACTGTGTCTCCACCCACCGGCTGCACCGCTGGCTGTTGGCGCGGCGACAGGCCGCGGGGGTGCCCGCCCACCAGGACGAGTCCGCCGCCGAACGCGCCGCGACCGCTCCCGCGGCGGTGGACGACGCCGACACGCAGCTGCCGGGGCAGGCCACCCTCGACGGTGAGGCCGAAGCCGAGGCCGTGGTGAACGCCCTGCTCGCGGGCCTACCGGTGGACCAGGCGAGCTGGTCGGACGACGAACGGGCCCGGGCCCTGCTGGCCGCCGCCGTCGGCTACCACCGGCGGGAGAACAAGCCGGCCTGGTGGACGTACTTCGCCGCGTTGGCGGCCGACCGGGAGTCCCTGGAGTCCGCCGACGACTGCAGTGTGCCGACCGGCTGGCAGGCCGACGCGGACTGGGACGCGCCGTCCGGGCGGCGCAGCAAGGCCCGCCGCGAGCTGCGCGCCCGGATCGACCCGCGCCGCCCGCACCCGTTCGAGCGGGGGGACAAGGTCCGTCTGCTCTACCCGGGGCCACCCGGTGCGCTGGGCGTGACCAGCGGTGCGACCGTGGAACTGGCCGCGCCGAACGAACTGGTCCTGCTCGAGAGCGCACCCCCCGATCGGACCACCCGGGCGATGCCGCTGGCGGTGCTACCCGGTGATCCGGTGTCACCCAGGCCCAAACCCGCGGCCATCCGTCTGCTGGCCGAGCGGGTCGCGGCGACCCTGCCCGCGCTGCCCGCCGAGGCCGGCCTCGACCTGCTGCGCCGGGTGCCGCCCCGCCGCCGTGGACGCAGCGGACCGCTGCCGGACGCCGCCGCCCACGGCGACGACCAGGTGGCGGCGGTGCTCGCCGCGGTCAGCACCCTCGACCGGTCCTATCTGGCCGTCCAGGGCCCGCCTGGGGCCGGCAAGACCTACCTGGCCGGGCGTCTCATCCGTGATCTCGTCGCGCGGGGCGCGTCGGTGGGCATCTGCTCGACCAGCCACAAGGCCATCGAGAACGCCATGCTCGCCGCCCTCGAGGACGCCGGGCCGGTGCCCGGCGCCCGGCTGCCGGCGGCCAAGAAGGCGAAACGATCCGCCCCGCAGCGCCCGGACGTGCCGCCGTGGGACGTGCCGCGGGACCTCAAGGCCCTGGTGGCCTGGCGGCGGGAGCACCCGCAGGGCCATCTCGTCGGCGACACGGCCTGGGCGTTCGCCAATCCGCAGCTGGCGGCCGAGCCGTTCGACGTGCTGATCATCGACGAGGCCGGCCAGTTCGCGCTGGCCGACACCCTCGCGGTCGCCGGCGCGGCACGCAACCTGGTGCTGCTCGGCGACCCGCAGCAGTTGCCGCAGGTGGTGGCGGGTATCCACCCCGACGGGGCGGACGCCTCCGCGCTGTCGCATCTGCTTGGCCGCGACGACGGCGGGCTTGGCCAGCTCGGGGAGAACGAGATCCTGCCCCCGGAGTTCGGCTACTTCCTCGACCGTACCCGGCGGCTGCACCCCGCGGTCTGCGCGCCGGTGTCGGCGTTGGCCTACAACGGACGGTTGCACGCCCATCCGGTGGCTGCCGGACGGGCGGTGGAGGGGGTCGCCCCCGGTCTGCACCTGGTCGACGTCGCCCATGAGGGGGCCACCACACGCTGCGACGCCGAGGCCGACGCGGTCTGCGCACGGGTGGCTGACCTGGTCGGACGCACCTTCGTCGACGGTGCGCGCCGGCGCCCACTGGCACCGGCGGACGTGCTGGTCGTCGCCCCGTACAACCGGCAGGTCCGGGCGATCGGACAGGCCCTGCGCGCCGCCGGGCTCACCGGGGTGCGGGTCGGAACCGTCGACCGTTTCCAGGGCCAGGAGGCCCCGGTCGTGATCACCTCCCTGACCACGTCCAGCGCCGCCGAGGCACCACGTGGGCTGGACTTCCTGCTCTCCCGCAACCGGCTCAACGTGGCGCTGTCGCGGGCCCAGGTGCTCGCGGTGCTGGTGATGTCGCCGGCGCTGCTGGACAGCGCGCCGCGCAGCATCGCTGAGCTGCGGCTGCTCGCGGGGCTCGCCCGTCTGCGCGCGATGGCGATCAGCGACGCGTCCCCGTCCGTCCCACCGGTCGAACGCCGCGCTGATCCGGGGATCGAACCCCCGGCTGTGCCTGCGCCCCAGGCGCTGTGCGAGCCTGACCCCGAACAGCGACCGCAACCGCTCGCGTCCCCACCGCTCGCGTCCCCACCGCTCGCGTCACCGCGGCGGCGGACGTCGCCGGTGTCGGGGGCGCGGCCGAAGCAGGAGACGCTGCCGGGGCTGGAGCTGGAGCTGGAGTCGGAATCGGGGCCGGAGCCCTCGGGTCACTCCGCAGGGGTCCGATGATGATCCCGATGCCTGGTTGAGTACCCTGTTACGCGCTCGATGGCAACCCCCCTCGCACGAATTTTGCCGGCATGCCGTTTGTGCACTTATCTGTGCTTAACGTAAAACGGGTGCTACGATTCGCTCGATCTAACCAAGTCGGGGAAGGGGACGCTCGTGACAGTGGACGTGTCGGCCCCAAGTCGCGTGCAGACGGTACTGCCGCGGGCACTCGCCCGGCTGCGCGCTTCATCGGGAGCCCATCTCACATTCGGTGGAATAGTTGCACCGCATTCCGGCCGATTGACCGTCACCAACGTGGACGGGCCAGCACCGAGCGGTCTGCTCGGTGTCTCCGTCCCACCGGGTACGGGAATCGGCGGTCAGGTGGTGCGACACAGTCGCCCGGTCGTCATCAACGACCCGGCGGCGACGAGAAGGGTTCTTCGCTCGACTGCCGTTCCGTTCGAGGGCAGTGAGTTCGGAGCAATTCTCGCGGTTCCGGTCAGCATGGGGGGTGCGGTTGTGGCCGTGCTCTATGGAGCCATGCGGACAGAGGTTCCGTTCACCGAGGCCGCCGTTCGTGCGGCCATTGCGACGGCTCGTCTGATGGAACGTGAGCTGGGTGTAGCTGCCACACACGGGGATGCGATGGCGCAGGCGATGCCACCAGGGCGTCGTCCGCTCACCGCCGCACGCCCGGTGGGCGCGGTACCGCTGCCGCGCTCACCCGGTCAGCCGCAGGAAAGTCTGCGCCTGGCCTATCGGGAGCTACAGGAGGTCACCGAGCACGTGGCCGACCCGCTGCTTCGGGGTCGGATCGGCGGCGTCTCGGAGCTGCTGCGTGGCCTGCTCGATCAGGACACGAAGGTCGGCGGTCGACTCGCACTCACTCCGCGTGAGCTCGAGGTGTTGTCACAGGTGGCACTTGGCCTGTCCAACGTCGAGACCGCCCGGCGGCTGACGGTCTCACCGGAGACGGTGAAGGCCTATCTCCGCAGCATCATGCGCAAGCTGGGCGTTCGCAACCGCACGGCCGCCGTGCACGCCGCGCGCCAGCTGGGCATGCTGCCCTGACAGCGGCTCGGCCGCTGCTGGGCGGGCCAGCCGTGACAGGCTGATCTGCCAGACCGGCCATCACCAGCCGTGATCGATGGGTTGATCAACGGACTGGTGGAGAGCGGACACAACGGTGTGGAGCCGGCGGGGCGCGCCCCGCGCATTCGGGTGCCGGACCAAAGCTGTTCCGACATCCGAACGCGCGGGTTCGAGTCACGCCGGCCACCCGCCTCCGTACGACTCCCAGTCCGGTACGTGACCCAACCCGGTACCTGACCCAGGACGTACGTGACCCAGCCCGGTTCCGTGCCCGCTGTTACGCACGGTGTCCGTTCCAGGCTGGCGTCCCTCTCGCTACCAGGCCCGCCGCTCGGATGACCTCGGTGTCCGTGCCGCCGCGGGCCGACCGGCCCGCCGTGGTGCCCGCCGTCCGGCTCAGCTGGCCCGGTCGCAACGATGACTGTGGCCCGTCGATGGCGGCGTCGGGCGGCACACGGTGACCCGCGGACGCGCGGGAGATCAGTGAAGTGCCGGGGGTACCGCACGGCCAGGGCCGTTACGCCCCCGGCGTGGACAAGCACGGGGCCGGTGCGACCCGCTCCGCCGCACCGACCCCGCTGTCCTCCCCACGCCGCGGCGCGCATTCGCCGGCGGCGCGGGGACGTCCCGTTCGTCGGCGGGAACCGATGAAGTTCCTGCGCCGACGCTGTTCCGGAAGTTCCCGCGGGATTTCCGGAAGGGTTCGACCGGGCCCTTCGCCGGATTACAGTCGAGACTTTCGACATCTGGCCCGGGTGGGAACCGGTCCGACCAGGACCGTGCTTTTCGCCTGGCGGTCAACCTGTCAGGTGAACCACCGTTCGAAGGTCGGTGGTACCGTAACGCCGGCCACATCCCGGGCGGAACGCGCGTCAGTGTCGCCGATCATGTGCGACCGGACCGCGCGGTGCACGGCTACCGAGCATTGCCGTACCACCTTCGAGATTGCCCCGCCGGTATTACCTCCCGCCAGTGATACGCCGGTCGGCCTGAGCTCCCTCGGCCGTCCTCCCTGTTGCCGGGGGATTTCCGGACACTGATTGCCCCGGGTCGGCGGACCCCACCTGTTACCTCCCTCGAACGGGGGTATTTCAGGTTCGGGCTGGTCGTGCGGGTCTAGCGTCGAAACGCGACCCGGGATGTTTCACGTCGCGCCGCGCTGCTCGTCGGCGCAGCGATCGGCGACGGTGTCTGAACCGCACCGCCCACGAGGACATCCACGGAGGCGGGGCCGCTCGAAGGGAGCGTCATGCCGTTGTTCGCCGATTCCGCGTCGCAACGCGAACCCCGAGCCGATCGGGAGACCACCGATCGGGAGGCATCCGCGCCGGTGACGCGTTCGCCTGTCGCGGACGGCATGGCGCCGGACCACGCGTCCATCCACACCGAGCCCCTCGTCATCCCCGAACCGTCCGGGCAGGCACAGCCGTCCGGCCAGGCACAGCCGTCCGGCCAGGCACAGCCGTCCGGCCAGGCACATCAGGCGGGGCAGGCACAGCCGTCCGGACGGGCACAGCGGCCGGGGCGGATCGAGGCGTCCGGGGTGACGGGACGGACCGTGCCGGTCAGGCGACTGGGCCAGACCGGGCGCGGCGGGCGGATGGGACGGGCGGCCCGAGGCGGCCACACCTCCCCGGAACGGGTCATGGCGACCATGGCCACGATGGCGGGTGTGCCGGTCCGGCGGCGCTCCATGTTCACGATGGCGGCGGACATCGCGGTCCTGCACCGTGGTCGGCTGCTGGCCGCCGCCTGCCTGCTGGTCGTGGTGCTGCTGCCGTGGAACGCCGGCGTCTACCACCAGTTGGCCACCGGCGGTTTCTACGCGAAGTCCGACCCGTCCACCCGCGCCGAGCAGTTGCTGGACGAGGAGTTCCCGGACGCGCCGCCGAACATCGGCGTCCTGGTCACCGCTGAGGAGGGCATCGACGGGCCGACCCCGAACCATCTCGGCCGGGAGCTCACCGGGCAGATCGCCGCCGAGCAGGACGTCACCTCGGTCGCCTCCTACTGGCCGGGCAACGGGATCTCCGGTAATCCACTGCTGCGCTCCAGGGCCGGCCGGTCGGCGCTGATCGTGTTCCGCCTCACCGGCACCGAGGACCACATCCAGGACCGCCTCGAGGCGCTGCACAAGCGGTACGCGCACACCGGTCCCGGTGTCCAGGTGCGGTTCGGGGGTGCCCCCGCCGTCATGCGTGATGTCACCGAGCACAGCCGGGCCGACCTTGAGCGGGGCGAACTGTCGGCGGCGCCGCTGGTGTTCCTGGTGTTGCTCTACGCGTTCGGGACGGTCGCGGCGGCGCTGCTGCCGGTGCTCGTCGGTGTGGTCGCGGTGGTGTCCAGTCTTGCCCTGCTGCGGCTGGCGGGGACGGTCACCGACATCTCGGTGTTCTCGGTGAACCTGACGACGGCGCTGGGCTTCGGGCTCGCCGTCGACTACAGCCTGTTCATCCTGAGACGGTTTCGAGAGGAACAGGCCAGAGGTCTGTTTCCCGGCGCGGCGCTGCGGCGCACCCTGGAGACCGCCGGACGCACGGTGTTCTTCTCCGGGATGACGGTGGCGCTGTCGCTGACCGCCGCGCTCGCCTTCCCGCTGGACTACCTGCGTTCGTTCGCCTTCGCCGGTGGCATCGTCGTCATCACCTCCGAGGTCGCGGCGCTGCTGGTGCTGCCGGCCGCGTTGATGGTGCTCGGCGACCGGCTCGACCGCGGCGACATCCGCGCGATGATCGCCCGCTCCGGCTTCGCCCGGCGGCGCCGGGCCCGCCGCCTGGCCCGAGCGCAGGCCCAGGTCCAGGGCCGGCACGCCAGCGGGTCGGCGGAGCTGTCCGGGGCCGGCCGTGGCTGGACGGCGCTGGCCCGGCGGGTGCTGGCCCGACCGGTGGTCTTCGGTGGGGCGGCGGTGCTGATCCTGTTGCTGTGCGCGCTGCCGTTGCGCGGTCTGAACCTGTCCCTCGCCGACGACACGGTGTTGCCCGCGGCCTCCGAATCCCATGTCGTCAACGACGCGATGCGCACCGAGTTCGTGGCCTGCCTGCCCTGTCAGATCCCGGTCGTCGTGCCCGGGCTGGACGCCCGCGACCCGGCCAACGCGGCGAAGCTCTCCGACTACGCCCGGCGGCTGTCCGCCCTGCCCGGTGTCGCCCGGATCGACACCGTCACCGGCGCGTTCATGCAGGGCAAGATGGTCACGGCCGCGGCGCCCACCGCCCAGGTGGGCTATGTCGGCATCCACGGTGGCGCGTGGCTGTCGGTGTGGCAGACCGACACGTCCCCGGTCTCCGACGGGGCCCGGGCGCTCGTGCGCGCGATCCAGGCGACACCCGCCCCCTTCGCGACCCTGATGGGTGGCCTCGCGCCGCACTTCCTCGACACCTCGCGCACGATCCTGCGCAGCCTGCCCGCCGCGTTCGCCATCGTGATGGTCGCGACGTTCGTCCTGTTGTTCCTGTTCACCGGCAGCCTGCTGCTCCCGATCAAGGCGATGCTGCTCAACACGCTGAACCTGGCGGCCACCATCGGACTGCTGACGTTCATCTTCCAGGACGGCCATCTGCGCTGGCTGGTCGGTGACTTCCAGGTGTCCGGGTCGTTGGAGATGACCAGTCCGGTACTCATGTTCTTCATCGCGTTCGGGCTGAGCATGGATTACGAGATCTTCCTGCTCGCCCGCATCCGGGAGGAGTACCAGCGCACCGACGACAACACCGAGGCCGTCGCCGTCGGCCTCGGTGCCACCGGCCCACTGATCACCAGCGTCGCGCTGGCCCTGGTCGTGGTGATGGTGGCCCTGTCCACCTCGCACATCAGCATGATCAAACTGGTCGGGGTGGGCCTCACCATCGCCATCACCCTGGACGTGACCGTCGTGCGCGCGATCCTGGTCCCGGCGTTCATGGCCCTGGCCGGCAAGTACAACTGGTGGGCCCCCGCCCCCCTGCGCCGCCTGCACGACCGCTTCGGCCTGCGTGAG
Source organism: Frankia umida (assembly GCF_023242945.1). Taxonomy (NCBI): domain Bacteria; kingdom Bacillati; phylum Actinomycetota; class Actinomycetes; order Frankiales; family Frankiaceae; genus Frankia; species Frankia umida. Next base: position 81,425 of record NZ_JALKFT010000004.1, on the reverse strand, counting down.
GACGCCGACGAGCCCCGCGGACGCCCCTACGACACCCCCGCGCCGACGTCCGGCCCCCACGGAGCCTCCCTCGCCTTCGGGATGCCCGGCGCCTCCGTACCCGCAGGCCCGCCCGGCTTCGCCGCCCCGCGCCCCGTTGGCGGCCGCGTCCGCGGCGAGGCGCGCCGCCGGGCCCCCTACGGCCTGCCCGCGGACACCGTCCGCAGCCGCAACCACACCGAGGACGGGCCCACCCACCCGGCCGAGGCGGCATCCTCGGCCGGGCCGGTCGCTCTTCCCGCGCTGTCCGCCCTTCCCGCGCTGTCCGCTGGTCGAGTGACGTCCGCCCTTCCCGTGGCGTCCGCTGGTCTTGCGATCTCGGCCGGTCCCACGACCGCGGCGGGTATCACGATCTCAGCGGGTATCACTGTCGGTGATGGGTCTCAGGGTGGTGCGCCCGGTGTCGGGTCAGCCACCGGAATCGGTCGGGCTCCCGGCGGAGCCCGTGGCCAGAACGAGGTCGGGACGACCGACGCCGGACGTTGGCCGCGCGGCGATTCCGCCGTTGGCCGCTATGTGGCGGTGGGCGATCCCAGAGCGGGTGGTCGCCGGGAGCGCGGCGGTACCCGACCGACGATGGAGATCAGCTACCGGCGACGTCGCCGGCAGCCACCGATGGGCGGTCCGTCCACCCGGGACGGCTCCCCGACCTGGCATTTTCACCCGCGTCCCGACGGCGACGGCGAAGCCACGCCACCTCCGGCGATCACCGGTGCCCGAGGCTTCATCTTCGAGCAGTCCGGCGCCCCCGGCCACCCTGGTGCCCCCGCGTTGCCCGGTACCGACCCCCGCCTGATCATCGAGGCGGACTCGTACAGCTAGCCCGTCGTCCACGAAGGTCTCCGGCCGCGGTGCGGCGGCCGTGAGCACACGACTGTCGCTCAGGCCGCGTGTGGAGAGGACATCCGCCGCGGGCCCGGACATGGCCCGGCAAGAGGATGCCCGGACAGAGACGTCACGGAAAGTGACCATGGTCGACGGGCGGCGCCGCGCAAAGGTGTGACGTCCGAAGGCCTGGCTGCCGAGTGTCGTCGCCAAAAGCGAGCGACTCGGTGACGTAGCGTGCCCACTTTCCATCCTGTGGTTCGGAGGATGCATCGTGGCTGATCTGTCCATCAGTTCGAACCGGTCTGGGTTGAGTCGTCGGGCCGCACTACGTCTCGCCGGTGCCGGAACCGGTGGGATGCTCGCCGCCACGTTCGGCCTGGTGCCCACTCGGGCCGAGGCGGCCGGGGCCGGGGCAGTGGTGGGTGGAGCGGCGGTGGTGCCCTCCGGGGTGGGAGGGGTGCACTACGTCCCACGGGCCGGCTGGGGCGCCGATGAATCGTGGCGGATCAACCGGCGCACGGGCCAGCCGTGGCCGGTGGAGTTCGCACCCGGGCAGGTGATCACCGTTCATCACACGGCTATTCCGGTGAACGACGCCGACCCGGCCGCGTCGGTGCGGGCCATCTACCGTGGGCACACGAAGGACCGAGGCTGGGCCGACATCGGGTACCACCTGCTCATCGACAACGCCGGTGCCGTCTACGAGGGGCGAAGGTCGGGAGCCGACACCGTCCCGGTCTACGAAGCCGATGGTCGGGCGGTCACCGGCGCGCATGTGCAGGGGAACAACGCCGGGAACATCGGGGTGGCGTTGATGGGTGACCTGCGTACGCGTCCGCCGACGCCGCAGGCGCGGCGGACGCTCGCGCTGGTGCTGCTCGCGCTCGCCGGCAGACATCAGCTTGACCCGACCGGTATGGCCACCTACACCAACCCGAGCAGCGGCGCGCGTCGGCAGATCCCGACGATCAGTGGGCATCGGGACTGGATGGGGACAGCCTGTCCAGGTGACGCCCTGTTCGCCCTGCTCCCCGGCCTGCGCCGGGATGTCGCCGTCGCTCTCGGCCGTCCGCTGCCACCGCAACCTCTGGTGCCACCGCGGTCGCCGGTGGCACCTGGAGCGCAGAGCCTCCTTGCCGCGGCACCCTGATCACTTCCCGCACCTGAGTCCCGCAGCGGACGTCCCCCGCGGTGGCGGACGTCCGCTGCGGGTCGGGCGTCCTGGCACGGGGGGCGTCCTCGCGGCGGGACGGGGCGCGGTGGGGTGCGCGGCTCAGGCGCGCCAGCCCGCGTAGACGGCGAACCGGCCGTCGCGTACCACGCAGTCGACCGGGGCGAAGCCGGCGTCGGCGAGCCAGGTGAGCTGGTCGGCCAGCGGCGCGCACCGGTCGAAGGCCATCCGGCCCAGGGCCGCCTGCCATTCGGCGTCGTCCGAGCCGGCGGCCCGGGCGAACCGCTCATGGCGGCCTTCGTACAACCGGGTGAGCGCCGGCACCGGGCCGTCGACCTGCTCGAGGTTGACGAACAGCCCGCCCGGACGCAGCACCTGGGCGATCCGCCGGAACAGGTCGACTTTGCCGTCGTCGTCGAGGTGGTGGATGGCCAGGGCTGACACGACCGCGTCGAACGGACCGGCCGGCAGGGCGCCGGTGAGGTCGCCCACCGTCACTCCCACGACGCGGTCGGCCGTCAACCGCGCCTTCGCCTTGGCCAGCATCGGCGCGGCACCGTCGAACAGGTGTAGCCGGGCGGTGGGTGCGGCCTCGAGGACAGCGGCGGCCAGCAGCCCGGTGCCGCAGCCGAGATCGAGCACCACGGGGCCGGACGCCTCGCGTTCCGCGCCATCGGCCTGGTCCGGGACCTGGCCGTCGGCGGTGGCCCGGACCTCGTCGGCGCGGGCGACCAGCTCGCCGACTGTGCCGTAGAGCAGGTCGAAGGACGGGACGAGCCGACGGCGCTGCGCGTCGTAGGTCGAAGGGTCCCAGATTTGTGTCTCAGAATATGAGATAAACGTCTCACCCATTGGATAAGTATAGGCCGCGCGACACCGCGCCTCGATCGAATGACCGACGAGGACGGATGCCGCGCGGCCCTGCCCGCGGTGCTGACACATGCGTCGGCGGCGCGGGGTGGGTCAGTGGACCTCGGTCAGGGTGCCCTTCTCGACCGAGTAGACGAAGCCGCGGACCTTGTCCCGGTGCGGGATGAAGGGGCTGGCCGTGATGCGCGCGATCGACTGGCGGACGTCGTCCTCGAGGTTGGTGAAGGTCTCGACGGACCAGGCCGGGCGGATGCCGGTGTCCTCGGCGATCTGCGCCTTGAACTGCTCGTCGGTGAAGGTCAGCATGCCGCAGCCGGTGTGGTGGATCAGGATGATCTCGCGGGTGCCGAGCAGGCGCTGGCTGATCGCCAGGGAGCGGATCTCGTCGTCGGTGACCGCGCCGCCGGCGTTGCGGAGGACGTGCGCGTCCCCCTCCTGGAGGCCGAGCAGGCCGTAGACGTTGAGCCGGGCGTCCATGCAGGCCACGACGGCGACGCCGAGCTTCGGGGGCAGCGGCAGTTCGCCGGCGCTGAAGGCGCGCGCGTAGTGGGTGGCGTTGTCGAGCAGGGTGTCGGTGCTGGTGGTCATCTCGCCTCCAGGCGGGTCCACGCCGCGGACACGCCGGGACACGGCACGACGCGGCGTTCGAGTGGACGTGCTGCTGCGGCGCCCGAACCAGACGCGTCCTGGCGGCCACGCCGCTTCGGGTGACGACGTACCGGGTGGACGACGTACCGGGTGGACGACGTACCGGGTGGACGACGTACCGGGTGGACGACGTGCGCGGGGAAGCCGCGGGCCTCAGTGGCCGGCGTGGCCGGGGTGAGCACCGGGACACAGCGAGGCCGCGACCAGGAGCAGGTCGATGTGGCGTCGCTGGACGAGCGGCGGCAGAGCCGGCATGCACGAACCGAAACACGGCGGCACCCGCCCCGCCAACCGGCAGTCCAAGTGGCACATCTCATATCCTGATGTGGCCTGGGTGAATTACCCGCAGGTCAGGTGGGATGCGGAGCGACGTTCGTCCGGGTTATCCCCGTGGCGCAGCTCACGGGGGGAGGGGTTGACCGTATCCGGACGGCCTCGCAGAGTCGAATGTGTGGGCGCCTCCGCCGTTCTGACGTGCCGCCGTTGCATCGACTACTGCCGAACCTCCACCAGCCGCTGTCGCCGCCACTGATCGCAGGGGCGCGGGTCCACGCCGTCCACGATGGTGTCTCGCCGTCCGGGGTGGGCCGGGTCGTTCCGGGCTGGTGCGCCACCCCGCATCCGCCCGCCTGGCCGGGGCTGACCGGCCGTCCGGTAGTCACCCACGACCGACCGCGGAGGACCCTCATGAGCCGGCCGACCAAGCAGATCCATCTGGCGGCGCACTTCCCCGGGGTGAACAACACGACGGTGTGGGCCGATCCCGCCGCCGGCAGCCAGATCGAGTTCGACTCGTTCGTGCACCTGGCCCGTACCGCGGAGCGGGCCCGCTTCGACTTCTTCTTCCTCGCCGAGGGGCTGCGGCTGCGGGAGCAGAACGGCCGCATCCACGACCTTGATGTCATGGGTCGGCCGGACACCTTCACCGTGCTCGCCGCGCTCGCCGCCGTCACCGAGCATCTCGGGCTCGCCGGCACCATCAACTCGACGTTCAACGAGCCGTACGAGGTGGCCCGCCAGTTCGCGAGCCTGGACCATCTGTCGGCCGGACGGGCGGCGTGGAACGTCGTCACCTCCTGGGACGCGTTCACCGGCGAGAACTTCCGCCGCGGCGGCTACCTGGCGGAGTCCGACCGCTACGAGCGGGCCCGCAGCTTCCTGAGCACGGCGCTGGAGCTGTTCGACTCCTGGCGGCGCGACGAGGTGCTCGCCGACGCCACGGCGGGACGGTTCCTGCGCGCGCCCGGGCCGGGTGCCTTCGCGCGCCACGACGCGTTCTTCGACATCGAGGGCCACTTCAACGTCCCGCGCAGCCCCCAGGGCCGCCCGGTGATCTTCCAGGCGGGTGACTCCGACGCCGGACGGGAGTTCGCCGCCGCGAGCGCCGACGCGATCTTCAGCCGGCACAGCGCGTTCGAGGCGGGCCAGGAGTTCTACGCCGACATCAAGGGTCGGCTGGCCAGGTACGGCCGTTCGCCGCGGGATCTGGTCGTCCTGCCGGCGGCCACGTTCGTCCTGGCCGACACCGACGCCGAGGCACGCGAGCGGGCCGCGCTGATCCGCCGCCAGCAGGTCAGCGGCGCCACCGCGATCATGTACGCCGAGCAGCTCTGGAACCGGGACCTGACCAGCTTCGACCCGGACGGACCGCTCCCGTCGGTCGACCCGCTGCCCGGGGAGAACACCGTCTCCAAGGGGCGGGCGAGCGTGCGGATGTTCGATGACCGGGTCGCGACGGTGCGGGCCTGGCGGGAACTCGCCGAGGCCAAGAAGCTCTCGCTGCGGGAGGTGGTGATCGAGGTCAGCGGCCGCCAGCAGTTCGTCGGCTCACCGCACACGGTCGCGCAGACGATCAACCACTTCGTCCAGTCGGACGCCAGCGACGGCTTCATCCTCGTCCCGCACATCACCCCCGGCGGGTTGGACGAGTTCGCCGACACGGTCGTGCCGCTGCTACAGGAGTGGGGGGTGTTCCGCACCGAGTACACCGGCTCGACCCTGCGCGAGCACCTCGGCCTCACCTCCCTGGACTAGACCGGGTTCCGTCCGGTCCAGACGGCTCCGCCTGGACCGGGAGGCCGTCTCACGCGGCCGGGGTGGCTCGGGTGCGCGGGAGAGGGCTCGCATGTGCCGCGCCGGAGCGCCCGCGCCTGGCTGGGGTGGTGAGTGCGCGGGCGGTCCGGGTGCGAGGGTGCGTGGTGGTGGGCGATCCGGCATGGAGGGTGTGCCGGAGCGTGCGCGCGGCCGAGACCCAGCCGTGGTTCAGGGACCCAGCCGTGGTTCAGGGACCCAGCCGCGGTTCAGTCGAGGAGGCCGATCTGGCGGGCGGTGTGCACGGCCGCGGTTCGGTTGCGCACGCCCATTTTGCGCATGATGCTGCGCATGTAGGTTTTCACGGTCTCGGCCTGGATGGTGAGCTGCTCGGCGGCTTCGCCGTTGGAACAGCCCGTCGCCACCAGCGTGAGCACTTCCATCTCCCGCAGGGTGAGTCGGAAGGGCGGTGGCTTGGCGGGGGTCGGCGCGGTCGGCTCGGTGCGCAGCAGCGAGTAGATGCGCAGGATCCGCCGTCGTAGGTGCGGTGTGGTGAGCTGGGCGCTGAGCTCGAGCAGTTCGAGCTGGGCCAGCCGGACCCGCTCCTTCTGGGATCGTGCGTCGGTCGGCAGCTCGTCAGCGGTCAGTGGACCCGACGCTCGGTCGAAGCCGGCGGCGCTCATCGCCCGCGGCGGGCGGGCATGAATCGCTGCTGGATCCGATACCACTGGGGCCATCGTGCTCCTCTCCCTGTCCACTCCGGAGTACCCGGCCCCTTTGGCCGCCTGCCGCCGGCAGACCGTCGTAGCCCTGCCGGCGGATTCGTCCGGGGACCGGACTTAAGATCAGCCGTACACCACCTTTGTGGGTGACCGCGGCTGGCCCGGCCCGCCGCAGAAGTGGGCGTCCTGGCACTCCCACTCCTTCCGGTTGAGCGTGCATCGCCGGTCCACCGCGGTCGGCTACATCGAAAAGGTTATCCCGCGCTCCGGTCGTTTCGTCAATGGCCGAACCGGCGATGTGCGAGAACAGACGCCGACCGCCGATGAACCGTGGGATGGTCCCCCCAACGGCGACTCCCGCTCGACCTGCCCGGATGTGCGGGCCGGACGCCGCCACCATCGGCTGGCGGATTGCCGGTGACCTGGAACTGGATTGTAATTCGTTGCCCGGGAGTATCGGCGGACGGCGGATGCGCATTCATTCGGCAGTCGGCATACGCCCGGTCGTCTGCACGGGAATCCGGCGTGCGTCCACGGTGCGCGCGGCCCGCGCCCGCCGGTCGGGGCTCACCTGGGACCGAGGCCCGTCCGGTGGATGCCCAGTGGTGGACGGCGTAGCCCGAGCAGGGCCCCTGGCTGTACCGTCACGGCCTCCATGCCTGGTGGGCATGGACGTCCTGACCATCGGGTCCAGTCGGCGCGCTCTGGCGCTTCTGGGCCGCCTGGCTGGCGTCCGGCTGTTCGGGAGCGGTGCCAGTCAGGCACGAAGCGGTGCCACGTGGGACGGGTGGCGGTGCGGATCCTGGCCAGGTCCGAGTATGGCCACGGCTGTGGACGGCCCGTTTTCGACGGCGGTATACCGAACTCGCGAAGGCCCGTCAGCGGGTTATCCGGCGACGATGGGGTGCGGCCGGCCAACACGGCGCCGAACCGTCAGCGCCGGCAATGCGGACAGCATGGTGCGAGAAGCACCGTGAATGGCCGAACAAAATTTCGCACAAGGTGTCGGGAGGTGTGCGGAGAAAGTGTCGCGTGGTGCGCGGTCAAGGGGCGCGTTCTGGTCGCTGGCCGTCGTTCGATGATGTCGGTTCGCGGCCGGTGATTCGCGCGGAAGGCCCTTTGCATTGTTATGTTTCTGTGGGCGTTCCGTGCTCCGAGCTCCGGTTCGCGCATGCTCGTCGAAGCGGCCTGAGCGGGCGGCTGACCTGGTGGTGTTGGCACGGGTGACGACCGCGGGCCAGGAAACCTGGTCGGGGCCCACCTCGGCACGGTGGGTGATCCGTGGGTCCACGCCGGGTGGACGGTGGGTGGGTGGCGTTGGGTGGGTGTTCCATGGTGTTCGATGGGTGGTCCGTCGCGCGTGGGTGGTGGCGGACGAGTCGCGGCGCGCGGATGTCGCGCGGGTGTGAGACGCGGGCCGTGGTGCGTCCCGCGGGTGACCCGCGCCGCCCGGGCGGGCACGGGGGAGCCGTCGGGCGAGGTGCGCGCATCGCGGAGCGCGGTGCCGGGACACGCGCACCGCGGGCGGCGCCGCGGCGGGCGGCTCGGACATCGGCGGATACCCGCCGAGTGATCGGAGCGGTCGGGCGCTATCGTCGTCCGTCGCGGAAGTGGTGCGGGCGGTCAGCGGATTCTGATGGGTGAATCCGGCCGTCCATCCGGAACCGGATCGGGCGGATGGGAGCGAACGGGGTGCGGGTACGTCCCCGTTCTGACAAACCACCGAAAGTGCCCGCGATCGTCCGCTTTCTGTGGTTTTACCCAGGAGGCTAGGAGTGCGCGACGACGCGTCCGGTCATCGTCTCGGGGTGGATTCGCACCCAGTGCGGATGATCGATCCGGTCCGCCCAGGGGGTGAGTCCGGTGGCCTCGAGCCGGGCCAGGGTGTCGGGGTCCTTGACCTGCACCGCACGCCCGTTGATCAGGACGCTCCAGCCGGCGCGGGCCGCCGCGTCATGCCCGTCGACCTCGAAGCCGACCGCGTCCTCGTCGAGGGCCGCGGCGAGCTTCGACCCGGTCGCCGTGCGGAACGCGATCGCGTCGCCGTCGAGCACGTAGTTGACCGGCAGCACGAGGATCTCGCCGTTCGCGCGGAACGCCACCCGCCCCACCTGCTCCCCGGAGAGCAGCCACAGGCAGGTCGAGGTCGGCAGGACCCCACCGCCGGCATGGTCGAGGGTGACGGCCGTACTGTCCCGACCACTCGTGATGATCTCACCGTTGCTCGCGGTGGTACCGCGTCCGCCCACGTTCGCCGATGTCATCGCGTGTTCCCCTCGTCCGCTGGATGGGCATCCGCACCACCCCCGACGCCGACCGGCGCCACGCCGCCTCGCGCCAGGACGGCGGGGCGGTGGGGCGGTGGGGCCGTTCGACGACGTCCGGTTCGACCGTAAGGCGGGACCGGCCCACCGGTCAGGGGCCGATGGTCGTCCACCACCCGGGCTGTCCGGCACGGTTGGACCCGTCCGTGGGCCACCACCGCGTCACCCGCGTGGCAGCGTTACCCGGGTGGCAGCGCTGGCCGGCCCGTCCGGGCGTGGCCGGGCTCAGGCGACCGGCTCGTCCGCCTCGCTGGGACGTGGCGCCGGTGCGCTGACGGGGATGCGGACGGCGCGGAAGGCGACGGTGCGGCGGATCTCGAAACCGAGCCGCTCGTACAGCCGGATCGCGTTGGTGTTGTCGGCCAGGGTGTGCAGGAACGGGCGTTCACCGCGGGCCCGGATGCCGGCGGCGACCGCGCGGACCAGCCGGCCCGCGAGCCCCTGGCCCCGCTGGGCGGGATCGGTGCACACGGCGCTGATCTCCGTCCACCCCGGTGGATGCATCCGCTCACCGGCCATCGCCACCAGCGTGCCGCCCTGGCGAACACCCAGATAGGTGCCCATCTCGATGGTGCGGGGCAGGAACGGGCCGGGTTTGGCGCGGGCCACCAGGTCGAGCATCTCGGGAACGTCGGCCGCGGTGAGCCGGACGGCCTCGGGATCGGGCGCCGCCCGCATCGAGACGTCGATCATCTGCACCCCGGTGCCGATGCCGTTGACCTCCCAGCCCGGGGGTGGCGTCGCGTCCAGGGTGTAGAGGATCAGGGCGCCGGGGCCGAGCAGGTGCGCGGCGTCATGCCAGGCGGCGAGGTCCGGTTCGTCCGGCAGGCCGAGGAAGGGGCAGACGTCGGGCGGGAAGCGCAGGACCGCGCCGTGACGCTCGGCGAGATGCGCCTGCGGCCCGAGCAGGGCGGCCCGAACAGGATTCTCCAACGGATGCGACACCTACCCATCCTCGCCGATTCCGCCGCGCGCCCGCTGCCCCTCCCCGGATCCGATGGACGAGGCGGGCTCGGGGACGCGGGTGACCTGGGCGGCCTGCGCGCTCCGGGCGGCCTGGGTGGTCGCGATGCCGTCGGTGGTCTGGGTGGTCTGGGTGGTCTGGGGGGTCGCGGCGGTGGTGAGCAGGTCCCGGATCTCGGCGAGCAGCCGGGCCTCGTCACTGATCACCGGCGTCGCCTCGGGCTCGGACCTGCCGCGCCTGCGCAGCTTGGCCGCCCTGGTCATCGGCAGGACCACGACGAAGTACACCGTCGAGGCCACGAACAGGAAGGTCACCAGACTGTTGAGGAACAGTCCGTAGCGGAACCTGCTGTGATGGATCGTGAACGACAGGTTGGCGAAGTCCGGCTTCCCGCCGACCGCGGCGATCAGCGGCGTGAGCAGATCGTCGACCATCGCCCTGACCACCGCGGTGAACGCCGTACCGATGATCACCGCGACGGCCAGGTCGATGACGTTCCCGCGCATCAGGAACTTCCGGAAGCCCGCGAGCCCCGGCCGGATCACCCGGACCGACGGCTGTACGACCTCCCGACCGCGATCGACAACCTTGCGCACCTTGCGGACACCCACCAGATCATCTCCTCGACCCTGAGGCTTCTCGGACGTCCGTCCGTTATGACCGTCAAGGGAGGGTTCAATCGGATATGAGAGGTAGTTGCCAGCCCAGTGGTGCCCCCTGCGTCGGCGGAAGCTGGTGGGAGCGGGCGGAGACAGGGGCCGGCGTGTCCTGGCCGCCGGTCCGTGTCTGTTGACCTGAAGTGGACATCAACTGCCACGCTGGCACGTGCGGGCGTCACGTCGCGCGCCGCCCCGCGGACGGAGAAAGCCGCGGCCGGAGAAAACTGTCAGAGGTCGATGGAAGGCTGCATGCCATGACGATTCTGGTAACGGGTGGGCGCGGCGGAGTGGCCCGGGCACTGGTGCGTGAACTGATCGCCGCGGGTGAGGCGCCGCGCATCGCCAGTCGTGAGCCGGGGCGGGTGGCCGGGGTCGGCGAGGTGCCGGTCGTCCCGCTCGATCTGGCTCGGCCCGAGACGGTGCCGGCCGCGCTCGAGGGTGTGCGCGCGGTGTTCCTGTACGCGGAGCCCGCCGGTATCGACGGGTTCCTGGCGGCGGCGCTGGCGTCGAAGGTGGAGCGGATCGTGCTGCTGTCGTCGTTGTCGGCGCAGCGGGCGGCCGGGCCGGGCGGTGAGCAGAACGTGCTGACCCGGCGGCACACCGCGGTGGAGGAGGCGATCGCCGCCAGCGGTCTTTCCTGGACGTTCGTGCGCCCCGGCACGTTCGCGACCAACGCGCTCGGCTGGGCGGCGGCGATCCGGGCCAGCCAGCCGGTGTGGGAGGCGTATCCCGAGTCGCACTCGGCGCCGGTCCACGAGCGTGACATCGCCGCGGTGTCCGCCGCCGCGCTGCTCACGCCCGGGCATGACGGCGCCATCCACGCGATGACCGGTCCCGCGTCGTTGACCCGGCGGCATCAGCTCGAGCTGATCGCCGTGGCCATCGGTCGTCCCGTGCAGCTCGCGGTCGAGTCGCCGGCGCAGGCGAAGGAGCGGATGCTCGCCGCGATGGGCGCGGGCGCCTGGCCCGGTCTCGCCGACACGTTGCTCGGTTACCAGGCCGCGACCGACGGCATCCCGGCTCCCGTGCACGATGTCGTGCCGGCCATCCTCGGCCGCCCGTCCCTGACCTTCGCCGACTGGGCCGCCGAGCACGCCACCGCCTTCACCACCGGCTGAGGCGCACGGGCCGAGGCGCCGCACGCCGAGGCACGGTAGGCCGAGGTCGGTATCGGCGTCGGCGTCGGCTGGTCGGTGGTGTGGCCGCCGGGTGGGCGCTCAGCCGGCGAGCATGGCGGTGATGCGGCGGCTGGCGGGATGGTGCAGGTCGGAGACGGGAATCCAGCGGTGGTCGATGACCTCGTCGAGGCGCAGGTCCACCGTTCCCGGCCCGGTTGACCGCTGTATCTGGAAAACGAACTGGAAGTCATAATGGGTGTGTTCCGGTTCGGCGCGGGTCGCGTTCTCGGGAATTGTGTGCACGTCGATGTCCATGGGCAGACCGCGTAGTGGCCGGACGGCGCTGGGCTGCACACCGGTCTCCTCGGAGAGCTCCCGCAGCGCCGCGGCCTCGAGGGTTTCGTCCTCGGCCTCGACGTGCCCGCCGGGGAACAGCCAGCGGTCCAGCACCCGGTGGTGGATCTGCAGCACCCGGTAGGTCATGTCCACCGCGATCGCCCCGCAGGTCACGTGGCCAGGCAGGGTGCCGCGGGAGGTGACGGGCACATCGGTGGCCGCGAGCTCGAGCAGCGGGGCCAGCGTCTCGGCCTCCCTGGGATAGGCGACCAGATAGTCCCGGACCAGGGAGATCACCTGATCGTTCAATCTGTCTTCCTTATTCGTCGGTGGTCGGCTGTCAACGGTTTTTCGCCGGCCCGTACAGCAAGAGCGGCGACCGTCTCATGATGGCATGGCCGCAGCCCTTTTCCGGGTGTACCGGCGCGCCGTCCGAGCCGTTCCCAGGTCAGCCGCCGGTGCCCACAATGCCGTTGCCGCTGCTGGCGGCACTGGTGGCGGTGGCGCCGAGGGTGCGCAGGGCGAGTTCCGCGTACAGCGCGGCGCCGTCGGGCAGGACAGCCTCGTCGAACTGTGCGCGGGGGCTGTGGTTCATCGGCGCCGTGCGCGGATCGACACCGGGCGGGGTGGCGCCCAGGGCGATCAGACTGCCCGGCACGTGCGCGAGAACCCGGGAGAAGTCCTCCGAGCAGGCCAGCGGATGGGCCAGCTCCACGTAACGCTGGGCGCCGAACGTCTCCGTGACCGCCCGCGCGGCCAGGGCCGCCCGCACCGGATCGTTGACCGTCGCCGGCCGTTCGGGCACGAACGCCACGTCCACCTCGACGCCGTGCGCCGCGGCGATCCCGGCCAGCAGCCGCCGCGCGCAGACCTCCACCCGGTCGGCGGTCGCCGGGGTGAACGTCCGCACCGTCGCCTCGAACATCGCCTCGTCCGGGATGACCGTGCGCCGCGTTCCCGCCCGCAGCACCCCCACGGTGATCACCACCGGGTCGAACACGTCGAACTGCCGGGTCACCATCGTCTGCAGCCCGAGCACCATCTCGGCCGCCGCCGTCACCGGATCGGCGGCCAGATGCGGCATCGACCCGTGCCCGCCCCGCCCCCGCACCTGCACCCGCAGCATCGCCGACGCGGACGTGATCGCCCCCGCCCGCGCCCCGAAGCTGCCAGCCGGCAGCACCCCGGAGAACACGTGCAGCGCGTACGCCGCCGTCACCGGCCGTCCCGCCGCCACCAGCACACCCTCGTCGATCATGTGCTGCGCGCCCTCCCAGCCCTCCTCGCCCGGCTGGAACATGAGCACCACATCGCCGGCGAGCCGCTCCCGGTGAGCACACAGCAACCGGGCCGCCCCCACCAGCATCGCCGTGTGCAGATCATGCCCGCAGGCATGCATCACCCCCGCCACACCGGACGCCCCCGCGAGCCCCGTCCCCTCCTGCACCGGCAGCGCATCCATGTCGCCACGCAGCAACACCACCGGCGCCTCGTCCGGTGCGAGCGCGCCGCCGCGCAGGACGGCGGTCACCGAGGTCAGATCCCGACCGAGGGTGATCTCCAGCGGCAGTCCGTCGAGCGCGGCGAGCACCTTCTCCTGCGTGCGGGGCAGCGCCAGCCCGATCTCCGGCTCCCGGTGCAGCCGTCGACGCAGCCCCACGAGGTCGTCCGCCATCGCCTGCGCGTCCCCGACCAGCCGATCGTCGAGTGCCAGGCCGTCGGATGAGCTCCTGTCCTCCACCGCGGCCATGCCCGTCCTCCCCCTGTGCGCGCCAGCCAGCGGGCCGGCCCTCACCTCCAGTGTGCGCGGCGCCCATCCGGTCGCGGACAGCCACCATCCACGGGTCGGATCGGCCGGGCGTGGGCTCTGGCGGGTGGGATGGCGCAGACCGCGCTGGTCTGGGTGGCGGGCTACTGGTCGGGTTGCTCTCGGTCGCCGGTGTGGTGGGAGGTGCCCGCGGCGGAAGGCGGGGTGCTGGCGGGGTGGATGACGGTCGTGGGCTGGCCGGGCCGGGTGGTGGGAATGGCGGCCGGGAGCGGGGCGACGTTCCGCGGCGAAGCCTGGGCGCCCACCAGGGTGCCGGGGCGCGTGGGATGGTCGTCCACGGTGGGGGTGGGGGCCAAGGTGAGGTCCTGGCCGTTGGGGACGCGCAGGGCGCGGAGCAGCAGGGTGCCGGCGACGGCGATGGCCAGGTTGAGGGTGAAGGCGGTCAGGGCGATGTAGCCGGTGCGGCCCAGGCCCGGGACCACGGCCAGCGCGCCGCCGAAGTGCTTCGCGACCAGGCTGTGCTGGTGGTAGGCCTGCACCGTGCCGTAGAGCATGCCGACCGCCCAGCCGGTGAGCAGCGCGTAGCGGTGCAGGCGGGGGCGCCACAGGCCGAGGACGACGGCGGGGAAGGTCTGCAGCATCCACACGCCGCCGAGCAGCTGCAGGTTGATCGAGTTCTGGGTGTCGAGGCCGAGGACGAACACCAGGGCGCCGAACTTCACCAGCAGCGAGGCGACCTTCGACACCCGGGTCTGTTCGGCGGCGGACGCGTCCCGGCGCAGATACCCGACGTAGATGGTGCGGGTGAACAGGTTCGCCGCGGCGATCGACATGATGGCCGCCGGTACGAGCGCGCCGACGGCGATCGCCGCGAACGCCACCCCCGCGAACCAGGCGGGGAACTCGTGGTCGAACAGCAGCGGAATCGCGAGCCTCGGGTTCGTGGTGTGCACCCCGGCGGCGATCGCGACATATCCGAGCAGGGCGATGAACGCCAGCAGCACCGCGTACAGCGGCAGGACGACGGCGTTGCGCCGAATCACGTTCCGGGAGCGGGTCGACAGCACCCCGGTGATCGAATGTGGGTAGAGGAACAGTGCCATCGCCGAACCGAGGGCGAGGGTGGCGTAGGCGAGCAGGTCCTTCGAACCCGGGATGAGGGTGGCGCTCGGCTTGCGTCCGGCGGCGACGGCGGCCGCGTTCGCCGTGTCGAACTTGTGCTGGGCCGCGTCGAAGATGTGCCCGAATCCGCCGAAGCGGTGGGGGAGCACCACGATGGCCACCGCCACCACCAGATAGATCAGGAAATCCTTGACGAACGCGAGCAGCGCCGGTGCCCGCAGCCCCGCCGTGTAGGTGCACACGGCCAGCACACCGAACGCGACGATCACCGGCAGGTCCCGGACGAACCCGCTGGTCGCCCCCGCCCCGACCCCCATCACCTCGAGTACCGCCTGCATCCCGACCAGCTGCAACGCGATGTACGGCATGGTCGCGACCACCCCGGTGACGGCGACCGCGAGCGCCAGGGTCTGCGAGCCGTACCGGCCACGGACGAGATCCGCCGGCGTCACATAGCCATGGCGGCGCGAGACGTCCCACAGGCGTGGCATGACCACGAAGAAGATCGGCCAGATCATCGTGGTAAAGGCGACGGCATACCACCCGGACACCGCCCCCGACGCGTACATCGCCCCTGGCACCGCCACGAACGTGTACGCGGTGAACACGTCCCCGCCGATCAGGAACCACGCGACGAACCCGCCGAACCGTCGTCCGCCCAGCCCCCACTCGTCCAGGCTGTTGAGTTCCTTCCCGCCGCGCCGCCACCGTGACGCCCAGAAGCCGAGCACCACGACCACGGCGAACAACACCGCGAACACGGCGAACTGCTCCCCGTGAAACGTCGCCCCCGGCTGCGCGTCCGCCGCGGCCACGGCCGCTGCCGTCACCTTCGTCGCCGTGGCCACGGCCGGCGCCGATCCCGCTTCGAGGGCGCTCACCGGTCCTGTCCGTCCGCGGCGTCCCGCCCGCGCTGCTCGGCGAGCACGGCCCGGTCGTGGTGGGGATGTTCGCCCAGCCGACGGGCCGGCCCGGGACGGCCGGGCCTGGTGGCCTGGGCCGCCCCCTGGTCGGGGTGGGCGGGGAAGCGGCTCAGCAGCCAGACGCAGGCCGCCATGGTGATCGCGCCCACGGGCAGCCACAGCAGCGTGTACCAGTAGAAGAACGGCAGCCCCCACAGCTGCGGATCGCGGCGGGCATACGTTCCGACCAGCAGGAACGCGACGATCTGGGCGCCGAGGACGGCGGCGACGACGATCCGGGCGGCCAGCGCCCCACCTCGGACACCGGCCTGCGGCTCCCGCACCCGACCATCGGGATCGCGCTTCGTGGCCATTGAATCGCGTGCGGACATCATCCGGCGTCTCCCCGTCGAGGGCTGTTTCGTGCAGTACTCAGCCCGTCACCCTAGGGGATCATCGTGGTGTGTCGCCGACGACCTGCGCGCCTCGATGTAGCACGACCGTGGTCTCGGGTCGTGGTCTCAGCCGGAGGTGGCTCCGGGGGGGGGCGCCGGGGGGGGGGGGGGGGGCGGCCCCCCCCCGCGGGGGGGGGGGGGGGGGGGTGGGGGG